>JAAYRV010000120.1 GCA_012518595.1 Bacillota bacterium | reverse complement strand
CCAACCCCGAAATACACAATAGCTTTGGCAGGCAACCCCAACACCGGGAAAAGCGCGTTATTCAATGCGCTCACAGGGCTCAATCAGCATACAGGCAACTGGCCCGGGAAGACGGTAGCAGTGGCTGAAGGTTTCCTGATACATAAGGGTACACCGTTTCGCCTCATAGATTTGCCCGGCACATACTCCCTCGTGGCCAGCTCAAAAGAGGAAGAAGTCGCAAGGGACTTCATTTGTTTCGGCAAACCCGATGTAACTGTCGTAGTGACTGATGCGACATGTCTCGAAAGAAACCTTAATCTGGTCCTGGAAATACTGGAAGTCACTTCCCGTGTTGTAGTCGCCCTCAACCTAATCGATGAAGCGTATCGAAAGAGAATCTCCATTAATGTACCAGGCCTCTCCTCCTCTCTCGGAGCGCCTGTAATACCTACGGTAGCAAGGCTTGGACACGGGCTCCGAAAACTCATGGACACAGTTGAGGCCGTGGCAGACGCACGTATTGTGCCGGATCCGTCCGAACCCACATACGATGCGAACATAGAGGAAACTGTCAGCCTCCTTGAACCTTGGATAGAGAGAGCGATTCAAGGGACTTCATGCTCGCTCCCGGCGCGGTGGATCGCGCTTCGTCTGTTAGACGGAGACCAGGAGCTTATAAAAGAGCTGATTGGAAGACTTAGAAACGTAGCATCAGAAGGTGGCATGTCAGCATGAAAAGAGTTAAGCCTTCTTCATTGCAGGACATTATGAGAATAGCCAAAGAAGCCCAATCATCGTGCGAAACCGATCTTACTGACCTTATTGCGGAACGAGTAACAAGATCCGCAGAAGAGATCTACAAAGCAAATGTGAGGAATCATAGCGAATACCACCGAGATATAACGTCTATGCTGGATGATATCTTTACCTCTCGGATAATCGGATACCCGTCAATGCTACTGCTCCTTGCTTGTGTCTTCTGGATAACTCTCCTCGGCGCAAATTGGCCTTCTGCCATTCTCTTCAGGCTTCTGTTTTCCATTGAAAGCAGTCTTGCAAACGTCCTTGAGTACTCGAAAGCCCCGGAATGGTTCATCGGTGTAACAGTGTTTGGCGCATACAGGTCCCTTGCATGGGTAGTATCTGTCATGCTTCCACCTATAGCTATTTTCTTCCCTTTGTTTACTTTGCTGGAAGATCTGGGATACTTACCGAGAATTGCATTTAACCTGGATGCCTTCTTCAAGCGTGTAGGGAGTCACGGGAAACAAGCCTTGACAATGTGCATGGGATTCGGATGCAATGCAGCAGGCGTAGTAGCATGTAGAATCATTGATTCCCCCAGAGAAAGGTTAATCGCGTGTCTCACAAATACTTTTGTCCCTTGTAATGGCAGATTCCCGGCTATCATCCTGATATCCGCCCTGTTCTTGCAGTCTGACATTCGGTCGGCCGCAAGCACCGGTACAACTGTCTGGCTGCTATTTTCTGTATTCCTCGGGGTAATAGTAACATTCATTGTGTCATGGACCTTGTCCCGAACTGTGCTGAAAGGCATGCCTTCCGCGTTCGCCATAGAACTACCGCCATACAGACGGCCTCAAATAATGAAAATCCTCATCCGATCGTTCTTGGACCGAACCGTATTTGTTCTGACACGAGCGGCAGCTGTGGCAGCTCCTGCAGGAGTAGTCACATGGGTCTTGGCGAACACCTCTTTTCAAGGAGCAAGCCTCCTTCTCCGTCTTGTAAAGGTCCTCAGCCCTCTTGGAAATGCCATAGGCCTTGACGGCTTCATCCTCGCAGCATTTCTTCTTGGACTCCCGGCAAATGAAATAGTCCTTCCTATATTGATAATGGGATACTCCTCGGGAGGGATCATGGTAGACATGGAAAGTCTCAGCGCTCTTCGCGGCCTTCTTGTGTCTTCCGGGTGGACCTCTCGAACTGCGCTTTGCTTTATCATCTTCTCAGTTCTTCACTATCCGTGCGCAACAACCATATGGACGATTTGGCATGAGACCCGTGACTTTAAATGGACACTGTTTAGCGCATTAATGCCACTTGGTCTGGCTATAGGCGCGTGTTTTGTGGTAACGCAAGTCTCTCTGCTTCTGGGCATAATTTAAGAGGACAACGGGCTACCGAAAACGACCACAGGTCTTTTTCGACTACACGATCTCGACTGCGCGATTTTCGATCATGATCTCGCCTTAGCCGGAATTACACGTTTCAATCCTGTATTCCCTTACTCCTTGCTCATAAAGGTCATTTCCGTAAGTATCATTAACTACAACTGCAGGGAAATCCTCCACAGTGAGTCTTCTGATAGCTTCAGGACCTAATTCCTCATATGCCACAATCTCGGATGCCTTCACACACCTTGCGAGTAACGCCCCTGCTCCTCCAATAGCTGCGAAATACACAGCCTTATATTTTACCATGGCATCTCTTACGCTCTTTGATCTCGAACCTTTTCCAATCATGCCTTTGAGTCCGTGTTCCATGAGAATGGGAGCATATGAATCCATACGATAACTGGTTGTAGGACCGGCAGAGCCTATGGCCTGGCCCGGTTTTGCCGGCGCAGGCCCAACATAGTAAACTATCTGACCCTGTATGTCCATAGGAAGCTGCTTACCTTCGCTGATAAGGCTCACAAGGCGTTTGTGTGCAGCATCCCTTGCCGTATACAGGATCCCGGATATCCGTACGTTATCGCCTGCCTTAAGGCTGGCTGTAACCTCTTCTGTCAGAGGAGTAGATATCTTGATGATGGCCATCCCCTCGTCACCTCCGTTTAGTCGCTCTGCTTATAACACGATAGAGTCGTGGGGTCCCGCATGGCAGTTCAAGTTGCAAGCCACAGGTAGACTGGCGATATGACACGGAGCAAATTCGATATTTACAGCCAGCCCAGTTGTTCGCCCTCCGAACCCTTGCGGCCCGATTCCCAGCTTGTTGATTTCCTCAAGGAGTTCCTCTTCAAGCCGGGCATATTTCGGATGAGGATTAGTTGTTCCAACATCGCGAAGAACTGCTCGTTTAGCAAGAAGGGCAACCCTGTCAAAGGTCCCGCCTATCCCGACACCAACCACTATAGGCGGACACGGATTCGGCCCCGCTTTTCTCACCTGGTCGATGACGAATTGCTTTACGCCTTCCACCCCTGCTGCAGGCGGGAGCATAATAAGGCCGCTCATGTTCTCCGCACCGCCGCCTTTCGCTGCAAACATTACCTTGACATTAGCGCCGGGAACTATGTCCACGTAGATTACAGCCGGTGTATTGTCTCCTGTATTGACTCTCTCAAAAAGGGGATCCGTAACAATGGATTTTCGAAGGTACCCTTCAATGTAGCCCTGCCTCACACCTTCGTTAATCGCTTCGTAGAGGTCGCCGCCTACGAACCTTACATCCTGACCAACCTCAATGAAAAGCATGGCGACTCCCGTGTCTTGACACGCAGGCACACTCTCTTCCCTGGCAATCCTATGGTTCTCTAGGATCTGGCGGATGACTTCTTTGCCTACTGGAGACTCTTCTTTGAGATATGCCTGTTCCAAGCCATGGATCGCGCCTTTCGGCACATTTGACGTAGTGTTCATGGCCAGCTGCCGAACAGCCTCGGTTATCTTGCTTACGTCCACTGTTCTCACACAAGATTTATCCATGGTTTCAACCTCCCCTCCTTACGTTTACATTTAAACCCCTATACCGGCCGGTCGTTACTTACCGGTAATTGAACACCCGTCCATTGCCACGTATGGCAAGCTTACGTTCGCCAAAGTCATCGTCTCTTCGGAGACAGCTGCAATCATGACTTCCTTGACCGGCTGTACGACTTTGAATCTCCGAGTTACACCGGACTTAGGGAGACAATTCTCTTAAGACCTCATCCAAGGCTTCTATGCCGTCTTTCGCCACAAGGTACACGAAATCTCTCCCTGTCGCAATTGCGTAGAACCCCTTTTCAAGCTCCTTCCCGATTTTAACCTCGAATATGCTCCCGTTTTCTAAGTCCAGTTGCACGCAAATAACAGGATTGTCCAAGCCATACGAGGCATAATCAATATCGTACCCCAGCATCTCGCCGACTCCTGTAATCCGGATATCTTGAAGCGCAGTCACGAGCCGGTCCAGCTTGGAAGACCCAAAGGACTTGCCATCTCCTGCAATGCGAGAACCCCCGTCTTCATCCACAGTCCAAGTAACTCCGATAACTTCATCGCGGTCCAATTGGACAAGTTGACTGTCTACCAAATCAGGGGGTGTAAATTCCAGCGGCGAAAAGACCCTCGGTTTGACTAAGTAGACATTAGGAGCGTCTCCCGTCTTGAAGTAGAAGCCTTCTTCGTTCGGGCCGGGGTCACCTATGAATACCCGGAGTCCTTCCCCTGCCCCTGTCAGATCTATCCTCAATCTGGGCTGATCAAGCCCCCAACACTCCAAATCCGAACCTTCATCATCAACAAATTCCTCTACGGTAAGTCCGGTTGTGTCCAGTATGAGCTCGTCAATCTTCTCTTTATCAGCCTTGTCAACGATGGGACGGGCAAGATACCAAGTTTCTCCCCTCTTCTCACAAATGACATCTGTTATGTCACCATCTATCCGCCTTACAATCCTAATGCCGTCAATGGATTCACCGGAAGCCTTAACTACTCTTTTCTCCCTAAGATCATCTGTGGTTTTTATGAGAGCATCAGCCACGGTCATGGGGATAAAGTAAACCTTGGGATCGTCTACCGACTTCCCATAGTATCCTGAGCCGACAGGTGTGGCAGAGCCTATTAGCAAAGTCTTCTTCCTTCCCCTGTGCCCTTTGACTTCTATACGGGTATCCGGGGCACTGAGACCGAATTCTTCAAGGTCAGAAGGGTCAGACTCGATTTCTTTATCAAATTCCGCGTGTGCGACTGCTTCCACAAGGTCATTCACTGCTTCCTGACTTATTTCATAGGTTCCGGGCGCCTTGACTGCCCAAGTCTTGTCACTGTCCTTCTTCACAATCACCTCGCTGTCACCGTGTGTAATGCAAATCTCCTGCATAGCGTCGGGCGCCATACCGAAAATCATACGTTCATCCATATCTGTTTCGGGCTTGTCGCGTCCCGTCGTGAAGACTATATATGCCGCAAGGACCAGCATAATTGCAAGGGCGATAAAAGTGCCTCGGAATTTCCTCAAAGATTACGCCTCCTTACCCACACACCGACACCAAGAAGGGCAAAGGATGCGGGTATCACTACAACTGTCCAATAGAATATGGATTTCGCCTCCCGGTCTGAAAGATAGACTCGTTCAAAACCAGGAGACTTGGGCCTTATGGATATGGAATCCTCTTTGCCTGCCATCCATCCTACTGCATTCATGAAGAAATCTATGTTGCCTTGGAAAGTCACGATGTCATTGTCGAGAAAACTTGCGTTGCCCACTGCAAGAAGGACTGCATCAGAATCCTGTACAGAAACGGCATATGCCAGGGTCAAAGGGCCCTCTACATCAGTCTTTGGATCGAACGCAGCCTGACCCGTAGAATCCGTCTCACCCCATGCCTGGTCAGTGGTTTCAAGAAGGGGGTCCAAAGTAGCACCTAAAATCATGCTTTCCTCCAAATGATATAGACTCCTGCTCCTTGGGAGAAACGTCGAGAGTTCTTTCGTAATAAGCTTCTCCGTTATTTGATGAGAGTTTATCTTGGGTATCAAGCCTGCCATATCCAGAAAATAGTGGCTACCCGGGTCTAACACCAGGTCGTCATTAACACCTATACCCCGGATTTCCAGCACTTCTTTAAGATTCGGGAGATCGCCTTTTTGGTCTGAGGGATCCATGAGAACGATTACCTTGCCTCCCTCCTCCAGATAGGCATTGACCAATTTGGTCTCATCTTGAGTAAAATCCCTGCGTGGCCCTGCTATCACCAGAATATCTGCATCATCCGGAACTCGCCCTTGTATTGCAAGGTTGCAGGTTGCGGTAGTATATCCTTCGCCTTCCAAGAATGTCTTAGTCATGAGGTAGTTCTTGGTGAGGTCTCGCTCATCATGACCTAAAGAAAAATAGACGTGCTTTTCTTCTTCAGTAAAGAGGCTTACCAATGCCCTGGTGAATGCCTGCTCCCCTGCAAAGCTCGCCATATCGCCGGTGGTTTCGTAATCGAGGAGTTCATACTCCATTACCTTACGGGACCTCCGGCCTGCTTCCACAACAGATGTCCCGTACGCAGTGATATCATACTGCTTCGCAAGGGACGGCATCTTATCAGGGTCAACAAACTCAACTGTCACTTTCGGAGAAACCCGTGTATACTCTCGTAACAGATCACGGACTACCTCCCCCATAGAGTCTCCTTCCGGGAAGAAAGCCGTAATCTTTACCGGTTGATCCAGCTTGTGAAGAAACTCGCAGGTGGTGTCTGACAGTGTATAAAATCGATCTTTAGTGAGGTCGAGCTTCCAAGAGTGGCGCCCCACAAGAAAGTTCACCATTAATACGATTGCTACTACAGCAATTGTCAGCATTACTGCATTAGAGCCGTACCGCATCTTTCTGCCGGTTAAAACCTTGCGAAGCTTGTTTGTTTTGGATGTTTGGGGCTTCATCCGCTCCACCTCCTCGAGTCTATGACTCTAATAGTAAGGAAGATAAAGATAAAGATGAAACTAATGTAATATAGCACACTGGAGAAATCTATGATCCCCTTTTGAAAATCGTCAAAGCGTTTGAGAAGGGAAAGATTAGCTAATGTCTCTCCCACAGGT
>JAAYRV010000119.1 GCA_012518595.1 Bacillota bacterium | reverse complement strand
TTTCAAGCCCATCGCTATTAGGGTCAGGGCGTGTGATCTGTCAGCGAAAAGATCGGCAGGAGGTGCATGAGAAGTGAGAGGTTGTCGGTCGTATTTAGCTGTAATCTCCCTTGCGCTGATTCTCGTGTTAGGGTTAGGAACGAACGTCTTTGGGGCAAGCGACACTGCTCCGGTCCGAATCGGTCTACAAGCTCCTATTACAGGTCAGTGTGCATATGAGGGAGAAATGGCTCGGAATTGTGTACAGATTGTCGCAGACGAAATCAACGGGAAAGGCGGAGTTCTTGGGGGCAGGAAAATCGAGATAGTTGTTGGTGACGACCAGTTTAGTCCGAAGCAGAGCGCTCTTGTGGCTCAAAGGATGATTAGTGAGAAAGTAGTTGCCGTAATCGGGACATACGGGTCGTCAGTAACAGAACCTGCTGCTACTATTTATGAGAGGGAAGGTCTCCTTAATATCGCTTACGGGTCCACTGCAGTGCAGCTTACTGAACACGGGTGGCAGTATTTCTTCCGCACATGTTTCAGGGACGATCATCAAGGGACTTTCTTCGGCCGGTTTGTCAACGAAACCTTGAAAATGCAGAATGTCGCCATTATCCATGACAACACCACGTTTGGCAAGGGGCTTGCAGAGGCTGCCCGTGCTTCTTTGGAAGAAGCGAATAAAGCCGGAATTGTGTTCTATGACGCCATAACTCCGGGTGAGCGTGATTTCAGCCCTATACTTAGCAGGATGCACAAGGCAAATCCTGATGTTCTCTATTTCACCGGATATTATCCGGAGGCAGGCCTCATTATCAGGCAAATGAAAGAGTTGGGAAGTAAAGCCCTTTTCGTTGGCGGTAATGCAGCTATCAACGATGAATTTGTTCAGATTGCAGGTATAGACGTAGCAAAAGGCGCTCTCATGACTCAAGAGCCGATACCTACAGACCTTAAGTACCCTGAGTCTAAGGTGTTTCTCGACGAATATATTCGTCGTCACAAATCCCCACCAAGCAGCCCATGGCCTGTTTATGCAGCTGACGCTCTTAAAGCAATCGCTGCAGCCATTGACGCCACAGGATCCACTGATTCCAAGGTGCTTGCTGATTATCTTCGCGATGAGATGGAAGGCTTACCCGGGATTACAGGGCCTATAGCATTTAATGAGGTTGGAGATAGGGAAGGCGCCATATACCTGGCATACGAAGTAACTGCAGACGGAGAACCCCGACCGTATCAACCGTAAGCCTTGTCAACCGGTGCTGTCCGGATCCGTCCTGTGCTTGTGGCACAGGCCCTTTTGAGACGGATCCTACGAGTCTTAGATCTTGATGCAGCAATGCAGCATCAAGATGGCGTGTATCCGGTCAGGCTTTGATTTGCTTCTTTGCTCAGTGAAAATGTGACCCTGGCCGGGTCCAGGCGCAGCCTCAGGACTTGCGTGAGATTGGAGGTGCCTGCGCGGGGGCTTGTAACCGTGATGCTTACGGTCAAGCTCCCGCGCGGAGAGTATGGCATTATTCATAGAACAGTTGGTAAACGGACTTACAGTCGGAGCAGTCTACGCTCTTGTAGCTCTTGGATATACTATGGTTTACGGCGTAATGAGGCTGATTAACTTTGCACACGGGGACTTCTTCATGATAGGCTCATACCTGGGATTCACCTTGGTTAGTAGCGCGCTGGTAGGAGGCCTTATCCCGTTGTGGCTCTCGCTCATTATTGTCGTAGTGATGTCCATGGCAGGTGTGGCTATTCTTGGAGTCATTGTGGAACGTGCAGCTTATCGCCCGCTGAGGCGATCAAGCCGGCTTACTGCAGTCGTTTCTGCGATTGGCGTCTCAATCTTCTTGCAAAATGCGGTAATGTTAATTTGGGGCCCGCGCTACCGGGCGTATCCTCCGTGGTCTGTGCCCAGTATAAGCTGGCAGGTAGGAGGCATCCACATAAGCTTCATGCAGGTGCTGATCCTGGCTGTCTCCTTCGGCCTCATGATCGTTCTCTATCTTTTCGTGCAGCGTACGACAGTAGGTGCAGCGATTAGAGCAACCGCTATTGATCACGATACTGCCAGACTCATGGGGATAGACGTAGATCAGGTAATCCGTCTGATTTTCTTAATCGGACCGGCTTTGGGCGCGGCAGCCGGAGTATTGTTGGGCCTGTATTACAGGCAAATCCACTTCACTGTAGGGTGGACTTATGGGCTTAAGGCGTTTACTGCCGCGATTATGGGTGGAATCGGGAATATTCCAGGAGCTATGGTCGGCGGACTGCTCC
>JAAYRV010000019.1 GCA_012518595.1 Bacillota bacterium | reverse complement strand
CCACATCCTCTTCGTTTATGACTGTCTGCACGCTTTCATCGCAGGTAGAGCTACCGATAGATAGCTCCGGCCGTCTAATCGTCATCCCGGACTTGATGACTTCCGTGCTTCCTGTATGGACATGACGAATACCCGCTGCCAGAATGGTTTCGATGTTACTGCCTCTCACGCCACCTCCGGCCATGATCGTTAGCTCGTTACCGGCAATCGCAAGTAACTCCCGTAGCAAGGGAAGGCCCTCCACAGCAGTAGGTTTCTGCCCTGATGTCAGCAGACGATCGATACCGAGGCTGAGCAGTTTCTTAATAGTCCCGTACGGATCCCGAGCTCTGTCAAAAGCGCGGTGACAGGCAACCGCAAGGCCGGCCGCTTTGGCCGCGTCTACTAAAAGCTGCATCCTAGGCACATCGAGATCGCTATATTCATTCAACACACCGACAACGACGCCTTCCGCTCCGAGTTTACCGGCGACGGCTATATCCCGTTGCATAATCGCCAGCTCGTCCTCACTATAGACGAAATCCCCGCCTCGAGGTCTGATCATTACAGCAACATCCATGGGGCTAGCGGCCTGGATATGCTCGATCAAGCCATAACTCGGGGTAGTCCCACCGGCTGAACGGTCTGCACAGAGCTCAATGCGGGTGGCGCCGGTCTGCTTTGCCCGACGCACATCATCAACTGTGTAACAACAGACTTCCACTGTATAGGACACGGTGTCACCTCTCTCTATGTTCGGACAGGTGTCATACAGTTCAAACACTATGTTTCATTGGCTTCATATCTCATTTTAACATTATACATCATAAAGCCATATAATTCCAATACCGAAGGCTGGCACGTCAGTGTCTGGTAAGCCTTACATCCCCATGACTGACACTAAGAGACTTACAGCCTATCCTAGTAATGGCTACAGAGAAAGGCGGTTTAGGATCTCAGCCCACAGTTGTCGAGTGGCGTTGGCTGCAGGACTTTCTGACTTCCCACTCGTGAGATCAGGCGAGATGATTGGTTCACCTTTAACGAGGGCCTTAACCACTTCCTCATCAAACGGGATCCTCCCTACCATGTCAATGTCATGTGTACGGCAAAACTCTCTTATATCCCTTGAGATCTTGTAGTCTAAGTCGTACTTATTGATACACACCACTACCTCAACATCAAAGCCATTTGCAAGAGTATATAGTCTTTCCATGTCATGGACACCTGCGATTGTAGGTTCGGTCACAATAAGGGCCAAATCCACGCCGGACATTGACGATATCACAGGACAGCCTACACCCGGAGGTCCGTCACATATGATGAGACGCGATCCACGGGTTTCAGCAATCCGCCGAGCCTCGCGCCTGACCTCCATCACCAGTTTGCCGGAGTTCTCTTCAGCAACCCCGAGCTTGGCATGGACAAGCGGCCCGTAGATGGTATCAGATACGAACCAGTGGCCTGCAATAACATCCTTCATGTTTATGGCTTGACTAGGACAGATATGAAAGCATACGGCACAACCTTCACATGAGACAGGCTCTATCTTGATACTCTCTTCATGCATAGCGATAGCGTCAAAGCGGCACACCTTTGCACATTCTCCGCAGTTATCGCATTTCGCCGGGTCTATAGTAGCTTTCTTAAGGCCGAAAAACTCATTCGTCCTTCTTACGCTGGGCTTTAGTATGAGATGGAGATCTGCGGCATCTACATCGCAATCAGCCAGGACCGTTGTCTCACAAGGAAACGAATCTTTTGCCAAACCTGCAAAAGCCCCGACTATGGTAGTTTTACCTGTACCTCCTTTACCGCTGATAACAAGCAACTCTTTCATAGCGATTTCGTCCCTTCAAATACTGTTCCTGATCCAGGCTTAAACCCGTTCCGCGCTGACACAAACTGCATGCCACAGATCCTGAAGAATCTTTCTTATCTCAGGAAACTCTTCTATAAGACGTCCGCCTTTAGCGTAGCATTTGGCGTATTTTCGATCAAAGGGGATCCTGGCAAGTATAGGTATGTTTTCCGCCCTGCAGTAATCAACCAATCCCCCGTTACCTAACCCGGCTCTGTTAATTACCACACCGAAATTAACTCCTAACTCCCTTACCATGTCAACAGCAAGTGTAAGATCATGGAGGCCAAACGGAGTAGGTTCTGTGACAAGTAAGCAAAAATCGCTGCCGCTTACTGACGCCACAACCGGACATGAAGTCCCGGGGGGAGCGTCAATGATGGAGACAGCACCCAGAGACCTATTCTGCGCATGTTTCTTCACTGCTCTTACAACCGGTGGGGCAAGCGGACTCCCAATCTTCAACCTGCCGTGTATATGAGATATTGAGCCCGCATGACCCCACTCAACCACACCGATTTCCAATGGTTCTTCTCGAATGGCACCTGTCGGACAAAGCAACGCGCATCCGCCGCATCCATGACATAGCTCATGAAAGGTCAATACGTGCTTTCCCAAAGGCAGGATTGCGTTGAAAGCGCAAGTTTCTCCGCAGCGTCCACATTCATTGCACTGCTCTTCATCTACAATAGGCACTGGCACAGTAACCTTGGCAGAACCTTCGAGACGAGGCCTGAGAAATAAGTGCGCGTTAGGTTCCTCCACGTCACAATCCAGCAAATATACAGATTCTGTTTCCATTAGGGTCAAGGCCAGGTTCACTGCAACCGTAGTCTTACCCGTTCCACCCTTTCCGCTGGCTATTGATATAATCATGCGACATCCCCACTTGTGACTGTTTAATCCCCGGTTATTCGTTTGCTCGACGCCCTATTTCTTCCCGCATGTATGGCCATGGCCATGATCTTCATGGTCTCCGCAGTTGTGGTTCATCCGGCGCTCGCTTTGCCCGTGTTCACAAAGGCTTTCCCCACCTTTTAGGGCACCGGCGGCAAATGACTTGGCCACATCGTCAACAAACCCGGTCACTCCAACGACAGTCTCAATGTTCTTCGCTGTAAAGAGATTCTGAGCTCTCATGCCCATTCCTCCTGCGATAATGCAGGAAACACCTAGTTTTGACAAGTATTCAGGTAGAAAGCCGGGTTCATGTCCGGGGTTGGGAATTACGGTCTTATCTGCGACGGAACCGTCCGTCACATTGTATAAGGTATATTCGGAACATCTCCCAAAGTGCGGTGCCACCTTGGTTCCCTCTGTCGCTATGGCAATCTTCATCTAAAGGCGCCTCCTTCACGGTCTTGTCTTGCCTTGTTAGCTTTCCTGAGCTTTTCAATCAGCATCCCTATGTTTGGGATTGGCTAAATCCTCATCAGTCATGCACTCAAAGATTTCAACGATTCTCGTAATAACCATCAAATAGCTCCATCGAAGCTGCTCCACTGACTCTGCCGAACTTAGTCTGTCAACGGGTTTACCGGGCCACTCTGCAACAACTGTTCTGGGAACAAGTTTGCCAGGTGGGTTCCAGGAAGCTGATTCTTCATTGAGCTTGTAGATCCACCGATGGCTCTACTACGTATTAAGCCCGGTATGCGAGTCTGTTGTAGCCCCGGAAACCTGGGTCAATGCCCCTTCCTTGTAGGCTGCAATAGCGTCGCGCACTGTGCCTGACTCCATGATAAACACCTTAATCCCAGCTGCCTCCAGGGCTCGAGATGCATTTGGTCCCACATGGCCTGTAATGACCGCGCTGACTCCACAGCCTGCAAGAAACTGAGCGCTCTTGACTCCTGCGCCTCCTAACGCAATCGTGGCTTCGTTTTGCGTAAAACTGCACTCTTCTGTATCCAGATCAACAATAGCGAAATACTTGCATCTTCCAAAACGAGAATCAAACTCCGAGTCTAAGTTTTTGTCCTGCGCAGTTACCGCTATCTTCACCTTAGAACCTCCTCATTCATTATTTCAGTCCATTTTATGCCGGAACGCATCACTTCACTGTCATATTCCTCTACATGACCTAGATCGCACAATTTGGCTAGCTCGGGATCAAGTGGCAATGCGCCCAAATAAGGTATCCCTGACGACTTTGCGAGTTCCTCGCCTCTGCTAGGCCCGAACAGGTGAAGAGTCTCACCGCACTTTGGACAAACTGCGTAACTCATGTTCTCAATGAGCCCCAGGATTTTCACATTCATCATTGAAGCCATTCTTATAGCCTTTTTAACAATCATTGCAGCAACATCTTGAGGGGATGAAACAATTACTACCCCATTCAAAGGTAGGGATTGCATAACAGTAATAGGAACATCGCCTGTTCCCGGAGGTAAATCAACAATGAGGTAATCAAGTTTTCCCCAGATTACATCTGTCCAGAATTGCTGTACCGCGCCTGCGATTAAGGGCCCTCGCCAGATCACTGGGTCATCTTCATTCTTAAGAAGGAGATTAAGAGACATGACTTCAATACCTAAGTTGCTCTTCACAGGAAGAATCCCAAATTCCATAGCTTGTGCGGACGACTTGACACCAAACATCTTAGGTATGCTGGGTCCTGTGATGTCAGCGTCAAGCAAGCCGATTCTGTAACCTTCCCTTGCCAGTTTCACGCCTAGCAGAGCAGCAACTGAGGATTTCCCTACACCACCTTTACCGCTCATAACAGCTATCACCTGGTCTATGCTGTTGAAATCACCTTCCGGGAGAGTTTGAATGGGTTGCTTCAGCTTGCAACCGGAAGTCTCTTCGTGTCCGCTGATGTCCTTCGTCCCTTGCTCCACAGAGAAGTCGCCTCCCGCCTTTCATATCCTTGCCGGCTCCGAAGTATTCAGGGGACGAGTGCAAAGGCCTCGCCCCCTTTACAATGCCTCGGAACGCGTCCTATGTCAGAATCACGTATCCTAGTTATCCTTGTCTACATCGCCTGTTTCTTGCTTCCCAAATTGCTCCAAACGTTCCTGGACAGCCTCCAACTCTTCCTTAAGCAATGAGGCTTGTTCCTTTAGAAATAAGACCTCCTGTTCAGTTGAGACCTCAGCCTCATATTCAGGGCTATATTCCGGGTACGGGGTACCGTAAGGAGGTACTCCCTGAAAAACCGGATAAGGATAAGCAGCTCCAGGCTGATATGGGGGAACCGCCCATCCGGGGTGATAAGACTGCATCCATACAGCTCGTCCAGGCATTCCATACATTCGCCCCCTGCCTAAACCTCTGCCCCAACCTCTGCCCCAGCCTCTGCCTCTTCCGAATCCTGCTCCTCTCCGTCCGGGCTGTGGGTTCATGTACCCAGGGACAGGAAATCCGCCGCAATATCCTGCAGCTCGTCCTGACATAGGACCGAATCCGGCAGGTCCTGTTTTGTCTCCTCGTGGCATATCTTACACCTCCTTCTTTCTTAAGAATCTCTTGTGAAATTAGCAGAAAAGCATCCAGTAAGTAATGAGCATATGCTCACTCATAGTATAACCATTGTTATGAGCATATGTCAATAACTAAACACAAAAAAAACACAAAAAAGTCCTCTTCTTGATCACACGTTCACCTCGGTGTGGTCAAGAACAGGACAGCGCCGCACAAAATTCATTGAAGTCATCCGGATAAAATTGTCAACTTTGATTCCGTCCTCTACCCCGACGTCCCCACGGCATATTGCCAAACCCGTGTCCCTTGTGGTCTGTCCGCTGAACGTTTTCGCCGCCGCATTGAGGACATGTCATTTCAAGACCCCGACCGCCGGTTCCAAAAGGCACTTGGAAATCATTATCACATGCCCTACATTTGAACTTACGCATTGCCAGTCTATAGTTTCCGCCTTCTATACGAAGAGCCCGGCCTTCCACAAGAGCCCTTGCAATTTTCTCCCTGGCGGAAGTAAGATCCCTCTGAAACGTAGGCCTGGAAATCTGCATTATTTCCGCACATTCCTCTTGCTGCAAGCCTTCAAGATCTTTTAGGCGAATCGCTTCAAGCTCCTCTACAGTCAGCACCTCTTCTTCCAACTCCCGAAGCGGTGCTCCTGCCGGTTTAAACACAGTCACATCAGGCAGAAATCCTACACGTCTGCTCTTTGGGGGCCTTGCCAAACCGTTCGCCTCCGTTCGTGTTTAACTCATTTCCATTTTCGCATTGTCTATCCAATCCAAGTATCTTATCTGCTCGTCTCGTCCTCATCGTCTTCATTATACTATATTGCCTCCGGATTCATCTTGGTTCCCGGTATCAACCGCCCACTTCCATTCTACCCACAGCTGACTACGATAATCACTAGTCGCGGACCCTAAGTCTCCAACCGATAACCTTGTGATCAGCGTTTCAATCATATGTTCATAACCATCATAGGCTTTTTGAAATCACGCGTCAAGCGCTGAAAACACTTACATCAGAGGAGCTACACAATGAATTCCGGGCTTTTTCGCCGTAACTCTGTGACACTGACTAAAACGGCTTATCTTAGGCATAGCTATAAGATGAACAGCAATAATCAATATTTCTATCCCCTAACTACATCAAAGATTTGAGATTTGTCATCTAGAGTGCTACTCTAGAAACATGATTTTGACATTACCCATGGCGGCAGCGAGACACTGCTCCACGGCGCAATGTCACTTGTGAGAGAAGGTAGATATTAGTGTCTGGAATTCAAGCGCTACTCGGTACAGCTCTGGTTGCTGCTCTGGCTCACGCTCTGCTCCCGGATCACTGGTTGCCATACGTCTTATCCGCCAAAGCAAGGGGCATGTCCACAAAGCAGACAATTGCCATGACCGCTGCAGGGGCTGTGGCGCATTTGGTCTCCACTGTAATCGTGGGGTTGCTCTTCACCCTGGCAGGAAGCGCAGTAGCCGCAAACATAAGCGCAGGGCTGGAACGGATTGTCGGATTTGTCGTCATCGGACTCGGCGTCTATTTCCTCTTTAAGGGTTGGTCTAGGTACCACGGACATCATCATAGCCACATGGACGAAGGAGACGGTCATAGACATTCTCACTCCCACGCAAAAGCCGGCTCCACGTATGGATTAGGCGTACTCCTCGGAGCTCGGCCTTGCGCAGAAGCAATTCCGATTTTCCTTGCCGCAAGCACGCGAGGGGTGTTTTCGTCCCTTGCAGCAATTGGCACCTGGGTGCTTGCTACTCTGTTAGGCATGGTGGGAATTGTCTGGCTTTCATTGCGGGGCCTTGAAACAGCGAGATTCACATGGTTTGAGCGAAACAGCGAGATTATCGCAGGAATAGTTATTATCGTAGTGGGAATTATTACTCTTTGCGAGTAGAGAGGTCAAGTGTTACCACGCTGCAGCCATTCCGTCCTTGCGTGGTTCAGAGCCTGAGATGAACACCCCTGTTTCAGGGTCACGCCAGATCATCTGGCCTCCCCCGAATCCTGCAGGTTCATCTACGACTTCCACCTCATGACCTAGGCCGGACAAATCACGGATCACGTCAGAATCCAGAGAAGATTCAACTGCAACCCGGCGTTCCTTGAGGACGCGGACACGCGGAGCGTCAATAGCTGCCTGCGGATTCAACGCGTGATCAATAAGGCCTAGGATTACCTGCACATGGCCTTGGGGCTGCATATCCCCGCCCATGACGCCAAAGGCTGCAAGAGGCGTGTTGTGCTTGGTGATGAATCCGGGGATAATCGTATGATAAGGCCTCTTACCCGGTTCCAGACAATTAGGATGCCCTGGTTTCAGTGTAAAACCGCACCCCCGGTTCTGCATGGCAATCCCTGTTTCCGGGATTACTATCCCGGAACCGAAGCCCATGTAATTCGATTGGATGAAAGAAACCATCATGCCTCCTGCGTCGGCAGTGCAAAGATACACTGTGTCACTGTCAGACGGCTTGCCGCAGGTCTTGTGACGCTCACGCCTACCAATGCCCTCCGGATCCTGCGAGTTCCCGGCAACTACCGCGCTCTCGGGATCCCCGGGTTCAGGCCAATCCATGGCTTTCTTGGGACTGATGAGATTGCGGCGAATAGCTAAGTAGTCCTTGCTAAGCAAGGACTCTGTAGGAACATCAGATACCAAAGGATCAGCCACAAAAGCATAGGCATCTGAAAACGCCAACTTGAGCGCCTCAATAACCAAGTGAAGCTCATCTTTGGATACGTGTCCGAGTGGAGCGATATCAAAACCTTCAAGTATGCCAAGAGCAATGAGGGCAATAATGCCCTGGCCGTTGGGGGGAATCTCCCATATATCAAATCCACGGTAGTTCAGTAAGATAGGCTCTACCCACTCAGCCCGATGTTGAGTAAGATCCTCATATGTGATGTATCCTCCGGTGGTTTCAGAGTGACGTGCGATTTTCTCCGCAAGTTCACCCCTGTAGAAAGTCTCTCCGTTCGACTCGCCGATAAGCCTTAGGGTCTCTCCTTGCTCCGGCAATCGAAACACTTCCCCGGGAAGCGGTGCCCGTCCTCGAGGAAGAAACACACGGCGGAATTCTTCAAACTCTCCAAAGCGCCTCTCCGCAGCCTTCCAGTATCCCGCGATAATAGGCGGCACAGGATGTCCCATCTCAGCATATTCAATAGCCGGGGCAAGAAGGTCCATAAGAGGCATGGTGCCGAATCGCGAAGCAAGCTCAACCCATCCTGAAACCACCCCTGGCACAGTCACAGGAAGCCAACCGGTAGCAGGGATACGGTCCAGCCCCTGCAAGGCCGGTTCCCGAATACCCAGACTCATTGGAGCGCGACCTGAAGCGTTAAGTCCGTGTAGCTTCGTCCCGTCCCATACCAATGCGAAGGCGTCCCCGCCAAGTCCATTCGAGGTGGGTTCAACAACAGTCAAGGCGGCAGCTGTCGCAACAGCCGCATCTACCGCGTTTCCCCCCTCAAGGAGCATGCGCATCCCTGCCTGGACAGCCAGGGGATGGCTTGTCGCCACCGCACCACGCAAGCCCATTACAGGACTGCGATGTGAGTTG
>JAAYRV010000118.1 GCA_012518595.1 Bacillota bacterium | reverse complement strand
TTGAAGGCGGTAACCGCACTCATTCTTGGTATTGTTTTGGTCCTCTGTGCTCCGGTGGTAATGGCTGACGAAAGGCCGATTCCGGAGCCTGCTGCGGCTGAGGCGGACCAACTCCCGACATTTGCTGTGAGCAAGCCATTTGGAGTTGTAGCCGGGTGTTCCAGAATCCTTCCGGTAGAAGACGTGGTACGAGTAGCAGTGGCCAATCCTAACATCGCGGATGTAGTGGTTGTCTCACAGACAGAGGTGATTGTCAACGGCAAATCTCTTGGCAGAACCACCCTCTATGTCTGGGATGGTTCAGGACGCACAGGCTATGATGTTCGGGTATGTCAGGATAATCAGGGACTCCTCGAGGAGATTTCTGAAGTCATCGGGCTTGACGATATTGAAGTGAGGCTTGCCAAGTCCACACTGCTCCTGGAAGGGACATGCAAGACGGATGCTGAGTATGAGCGTGCAGACAAGATAGCTAAGGCATACGCTGATAAAGTATTAAACCTCATTACCGTACTGAACCCCAAAGTTCCGCCGCCTCCGCCTGCAATAGATGGATCCGAAGTTGAAGCAGGCATAGGAATTGACGGGGTCAGCGTCCGAGTTGTGAAAGATGCGATAATTCTCGAAGGCCTGGTGGAGAAGGCAAGTGACGCGGAACGTGCAGAGAGTTTTGCGAAGCTTTTTGCTCCTCAGGTGCTGAATTTTATAGATGTTGAGCCTCCTGTATATGAATGTGAAGAAGAAGTTTTGGCACACGAAGACGGTCCGGAGGATACGAGCCTTGATCCCGGCGAAACTAAGGTGGACAGAGAAACCGAGGATATAGAGGATATAGAGAACATAGAGTATGCATCTACACAAGATTCTGATGATGATCTCAAGGATAAGATAGTCGCTGCACTTCGTGATCCTGGGATAGAAGTCATGGTCGTAGATGGAACAGCTCTCCTCGAAGGTGAAGTATCCGATGATTATGCCAAGGTAAGAGCTGAGGCTGTGGCGAAGCTTTACGCCCGAAACGTAGTTAATCTCGTTAGGGTTGCCAAAGCTTTTGTCGAGCCACCCCCGGCTCCTCCTCTCCCACCTTCGGAGCTGCCCAAGGCGGCTCCGGAGGTTCCTCTGGAAGATATGGTCACCCAGTACATCGGACTACCTGACTTGATAGTCCGATCCGTTGATGGAAAACTCCTAATCGAAGGGAATGTGGAGTCTCAAAACGACCTGGAAAGGGTAGAGAGAATAGCCTCGTTATTCAGCAAAGACGTAGTGAATCTGGTAGACATCAGAAACCCACTTCAGGTCCTCCTTCAGGTACAGGTAGTCGAGATTAACAGAGGCGCCCTAAAGAATCTGGGAATATCATGGGGCAGCGTGATTGACGGCGCATTCAGTCCGGGCTCATTTATGTTTGGCGAGTGGACTTCACCACTTGGTCTCGGTTCGGGCGGCGGAACTCCTGAAGAAGTGTGGCAGGCCAGGTTGCCCGTGAGCAGTATCGTGACGGAGTTGTGGAGGCTTAGTCCGATACGTGCGGTTCTTGATACATTAGTGAGTCAAGACTTAGCGAAGGTTTTGGCAGCCCCCAGCCTCCTTACGTTGAGCGGAGAAGAAGCGGATTTTCTGGTGGGAGGCGAAATCCCCGTCTACATGGGACAAGTGGACGGCAGGGCAATTTTCGAGTGGCGACCTTACGGAGTAAAGCTCAATATGCTTCCTACCGTGGACACAAAAGGCAGAATCGTGCTGGATGTCAAACCGGAAGTATCCTCCCTTGACTGGGGCAATGCCCTAGACACAGGAGTTGCCACCATCCCTGCGCTGAGAATGAGAAAGGCGTCAACCCACCTTGTGGTGGAGGATAACGTGACCATTGCAGTCGGTGGCCTAATCCAGAATACTGAGGCGAAAATAGTGAAGAAGCTCCCTATCCTAGGAGATATTCCGATTATCGGCGGGCTATTTAGGAGTGAGAGATTTGAGAAAGGCGAAAGTGAGCTTATCATCTTAATCACTCCAAGGACCGTGAGGATTGGCGAGGTTATAACCAGAGATCAAATACTAGACTGTGATGTTCGGGAGGTATCTGAAATCGAAGTGTCTGGGAAGTGAAGCAAGTGCAAACATCCCCCATTAAAGTCCTGATAGTTGACGATATCGCTGAGACTCGGGAGAACCTCAGAAAGCTCCTGTCATTCGACGGCGGCTTTGTTGTGATAGGCGAAGCCGCCAATGGCATGGAGGCTGTGGCTCTCACAAAGAGGCTTAGGCCGGATATTGTACTAATGGACATAAACATGCCTGTTATGGACGGAATAGAAGCTACTAGAGTAATCACTGTAGAAGCCCCGATGAGCACTGTAGTGATTCTGTCAGTCCAGGGGGAACAAGAGTATCTGAGAGAAGCGATGGCAGCAGGGGCCAGGAATTACCTGGTTAAGCCCTTTTCTGTCGATGAATTGATAAATACGATACGCAAGACCTATGACCTGGAGGCCCAAAGAAGAGCCAGGATCATGCCGATTGTCGCGCCTCAGCGAAAACTGGGGCGAATTGTTACTGTGTTCAGCACGAAGGGTGGAGTCGGGAAGACTACGATTGCCACAAACCTTGCTGCAGAGCTCGCAAAGAAGTCCAATCGCAGTGTGGTTCTGGTCGATCTGGACCTGCAGTTCGGGGACATAGCTATCATGCTGGATACTGTGCCGATAAGGACAATTGCGGATATTGCCAGGGAGGAAGAGGTTGACTCAGAGATTGTGGAGGCATGCCTGTTTACGCATGATACCGGCATCCGTGTTCTCCCTTCGCCTCTCCGTCCTGAGCAAGCCGAGATTGTCACCGGCAGGCATGTCGAGGCCATCCTGGGCCTTCTCGCCGAATCCTTCGATTTCATTGTTATTGACCTCCCGCAGGGGCTCGGTGACGTTTCTCTTACAGCGATGGATACAGCTGACACCGTTTTCCTTATTACGTCTTTAGAGCTTCCGGCTATCAAAAACGCCAGCATCTGTCTGGAAATAATGGATGCTTTAGGTTATGAGGATGACAAAGTTAAGCTCGTGGTCAACAGGTCATCCAGGGAGATAGGTGTCGACATAGGTGAGATGGAGAAGACCCTAAAACGAACGGTGGATATCCATATTCCCAGTGACGGGCGGCTGGTGGTGCAATCCGTCAACAAAGGGGTGCCGTTTGTCATAGATAATCCTACTGCCAAGGTGTCTCTTGCCATCAAAGACCTTGCCAGGGTCGTAGATCCTCAAAGTGGAGGGGAAAGGGCGGAAAGGGGAGGCCTACACCGTGAGAGTATTTCTCCAAGCAGAAGGATTGCCGGCATTTTTGCCGGGATCTTCAGTTTTTTCATTCATGGCTGAGAGGGGGGAAGTAGATGTCCCTTAGAGAAAGGCTTCAAAGAGCAAAACAGGAAGAGCGAGAGGAGAGATTCGGCCAAAGACGAGCTATTAGGGATTCCCAGGCAGCGGAAAGAACCAGACCCAGACCTGATGAGAGCCGCTGGAATAGGCAGCAGCATGAAGGGTTTCAAGAAAGATCGCAGTCACAACCGGAAGCCTCATCATCCCAAGAGAGACTTGAGGGAAGAGAGCTTCGGCTGGTAAAACCTGTGGAAGACGCAGGGTTTCATCCTCGGATTGAACTTCCTGATGACCCCCACGTCGCGATTAAGG
>JAAYRV010000117.1 GCA_012518595.1 Bacillota bacterium | reverse complement strand
GCCTTGACATGGCAAGGGAAGCCAATGCTATCGTCGAGGAAGAGATCCATAGAGCCGGCCTCTATAACGAATTATGGCAAGTCTTCGCGGTGCTTCTGGATGTCAGAAGCGTAGGAGTGTCTTCCGGCATGCGCACCTATGAGCGGCCTATAGTGATCCGAGCTATTAACAGTCTTGATGGAATGACGTGTGACTGGGCAAAGTTGCCCTATCCTGTACTGGAAAGGATATCGTCTCGGATTACCCATGAGGTTCAGGGCGTTAATCGTGTAGTCTACGACATAACCCCGAAACCCCCGGGAACTGTCGAGTGGGAATAATTCCCCTGGCAAAGTCAAAGTTCCGAAGAGTTTTGAAGAAGGATTAAGGCTCATTGAGGCTTCAGAAAGAAAACTGCCGTAGCAGGTTATCCCGCTACGGCAGTTCCTTTATTACATTGGTGGGTTTATTTTTCGCATGATACCGAAGTGCTGTGTTCGAGTTTTTACTATATCTATTTGAGTCTTATGCGATGAATCTAATTATGAATAAGACCGCCAATACCCACATTGTAGCACTGATTTCCTTGGCCCGTCCTGCAAAGAGCTTGATGAAGACGTATCCGAGAATACCCCAGACAAGCCCTTCAGCTATGCTGTATGCAAAAGGCATCATAGCAATGGTAAGAAATGCAGGAATCGCTTCAGTGAAGTCTGTGAAGTCGATCTTCACGACCGGCTCCATCATGTAGATTCCCACAATAACAAGGGCGGGTGCTGTAGCAGCAGCCGGAATCAGGCTTACAAGTGGCGCGAAGAAGAGAGACAACAGGAATAGTAACGCGACAGTTACTGCAGTTAGTCCTGTTCGACCTCCGTCTGCCACACCTGAGGCGCTTTCTACGTATGTTGTCACTGTGCTCGTCCCGAATATGGCGCCTGCAACCGTACCGATGGAATCTGCGAGCAATGCTTGATCTGCCCTAGGCAGCTCTCCCTTTTCATCCAGGAAGCCTGCTTTCGTTGATACGCCGATAAGTGTTCCGGCTGTATCGAACATATCTACGAATGTAAATGTAAATATAACAGCTATTAGTCCTACATCAAATATTCCGCGGAAGTCCATCTGCATGAAGGTAGGAGCCAGACTCGGCGGACTGCCCACAATGTCTGCGATTCCCATTGGACGTGGACTTAAACCGAATAGCATGCTGATTATTGTTGTGATAAGGATACCAAGGAGTAGAGACCCTTTTATGTTGTATGCGATGAGAATCCCCATTATAACGAGTCCGAACACAAAGAGCAACACGTTAGGCGATGTCATGCTGCCAAGGCCTACGAGAGTGGCAGGGTTCTCTACGATAACCCCTGCTGACTGGAGTCCGATAAACGCAATGAACAGGCCGATACCGACACTGACTGCAAGTTTAAGAGTCATTGGTATGTCATTGACTATTCTCTTTCTAACCGGAAGTATTGAGAGTATGAGGAATATCACACCGTCAATAAACACTGCCGCAAGGGCAACCTGCCAACTGATTCCCATTCCCAGGACTACTGTGTACGCAAAAAATGCGTTAAGCCCCATACCCGGAGCCAGAGCAAACGGGTAGTTTGCAAGAAACGCCATGAGAAGTGTGCCTACAACACTGCCGAGGATAGTTGCTACCATCACTGCACCTGTATCCATTCCTGTAACGCCAAGTATGGACGGGTTGACAATGATGATATATGCCATTGTCATAAATGTAGTAACACCGGCGAGTAATTCAGTTCTTACGTCTGTGCCGTGGGCTTTAAGCTTAAATGTGCGTTCGAGAAAACCACCATCTGCTGTGGAAAGCTTCGGACTAGTCATTCTATGACCTCCTTAATCGGAAGCTAACTGGTATTTTTTTGCGCCGTGTACAGTCGCATTCCCTAACTCATAACTCCCTCCCTCCTAAGCGACTAAGTCTATACAAGGCGCGGCTTTCTCAATTTTATATGTTCGACACTTGTTTAGAAAAACCTTCCTATTAAGGTCCACTAGAACCAAAGCAGTAAAAATCACACAGGCTTATCTTAATGATGCTTGAAAAGCCTGAACTATGTGCTCTAGGTCTTTTTCAGTAAGGCAGGGGTGTACCGGTAATGAAAGCACTGTGCGAGAGGCTTTTTCCGTCACCGGACACAAAGAACCGAATGAGTCAAAACATCCTTCAAAACATGGTTGAGTATAAATTGGAGCAGGATAATGCATTCCCGTCTCTACGCCGAAAGAATTGAGGGAGTCTGATAGCGTGTCTCTGGTAAAGCCTGTCATGTCGCTGTCAATCATTATAGTGTACTGGTGGAACACGTGCTTTGAGTCAGGCGAAATATAAGGCAGCGTAATGCCTTCTTTTTCAAGCATGCTTAATTCCCGCGTGATGTAAGCTGCATTTGCCTGCCTCCGGCGCGAGAATTCGTCAATCAACTGTACCTGCGCTATACCTACGGAGGCTGCGACTTCTGTCATACGGTAATTGTATCCGATGAGAGTATGGTTGTATTTACTTTCTTGGCCGATGTTTCTAAGGCGTCTCAGGCGCATGGCAATATCATCATCCGAAGTTGTGAGAAACCCTCCCTCCATTGTATGGAGGTTCTTTGTGGTATAAGTGCTAAAACATGTAATATCTCCTATTGTTCCGATTTTGCGAGCTTTGTACTCTGCGCCTATGGCTTGTGCAGCGTCTTCCACAATAAAGAGATTATGTTTCTCGGCAATGGCTTCTATTGCGTCCATGTCTGCGGGCTGCCCGTATAGGTGGACAGGTTCGATCCCGACTGTCCTCGGGGTAATGCTCTGTTCGATGAGGGCAGGATCGATATTGAAAGTCTTAGGATCAATATCGACAAATACAGGTTTTGCGCCACAATAAAGAATTGCGGTAGCTGATGACACAAAGCTAAAGGGTGTGGTGATAACCTCATCCCCCGGCTTAACTCCAAGAGCCAGAAATGCCAGGTGCAGGGCGCTGGTCCCGGAACTGACAGCTATTACGTGTTTACAGCCAATATACTCAGCGAGGGCATTCTCAAAATCCATTACCTTTTGGCCTTGTATCAATCTGCCCGATCGTATAACTGACATAACAGAATCCTCAATTTCAGGGCTATGATAGGGCTTGGCCATTGGAACCCGTCGAAATGAAGGCAGGGGCGAATTCTTAGCGTATCCCATGATATCTTCCTTTCCATATCTTCCTATACCTAGTATACAGTTAATGCCCTGTCTCTTAAAGAGAGACAGAGGCACGACTGAACTAATTCTCTCAAAGAGAATGATTTCCTGCCTGTATTGACTGTTTTTGGTTCAATTGAGGTATGAGTGCACAACGATTACGATTTTCCCAATTGCTCCCGGACTGAGTTGTCTATGCAGCCGGGTTCGGTTAAAATGGAGTCCGGAGGGTTAAAATGGACGATATTCTAAGTGGGCTGAATCCTATGCAGCGGCAAGCAGTTTGCCATACCGACGGGCCGCTGCTTATACTTGCAGGCGCAGGGAGCGGTAAAACCAGGGTGCTGACGCATAGAATCGCGTATCTCATAGGAGAAAAACGTGTATTCCCAGGCAGTATCCTTGCAGTCACATTTACAAATAAGGCTGCCCGTGAGATGCGCGAGCGTGTAGAAGACCTTGTAGGACCATGGAGCAAAGCTATTTGGGTAAGCACATTCCATGCGTTCTGCGCGAGAGTGCTGAGGCGTGACATTGATAAGCTTGGGATTTCCAAGGGCTTTACCATCTTTGATTCATCTGATCAGAAAGCCGCCATGAAGAAGGCTCTTGGCAGACTGAATCTTGATGGAGAGAGTTTTCAGCCGGTTGCGGTGCTACACGAGATAAGCAGCGCAAAGAATGAGCTTATCGGTCCGGAGGATTATACAAGAGAAGCTGATGGGTTCTGGGAGAAGACAGTGGCAAGGCTTTATCCGGTCTATCAGAACATCCTTCGGGAAAACAACGCCCTTGATTTCGACGACCTTCTGGTGGAGACAGTAAGACTGTTTCACGAATCACCTGAGGTTCTCGAACACTACAGAAAGCAGTTTAAGTACATTCTTGTTGATGAATATCAGGACACCAATAGAGTCCAGTATGAGCTCGTGAACATCCTTGCTGAAGAGAGCAGGAATCTTTGTGTGTGCGGGGATCCGGATCAGTCTATTTATGAGTGGAGAGGCGCAGACATAAGAAATATCCTTGATTTTGAACTCGATTATCCTGACGCAACAGTCATAAAGCTTGAGCAGAATTACCGCTCGACCCAGACCATCTTAGACATTGCCAATAACGTAATATCCAGGAATCAGTCAAGGAAAGAGAAGGATTTGTGGACGGAAAACGGAGAAGGGTGTCGAGCTATATGTTATGAAGCCTATAATGAGCGGGATGAAGCTTCATTTGTGGCGGAAGAAATCGAAAAGACCATAACAGGAGGGCGCCTTAAGTCCAAGTACGGCGATTTTGCGGTATTATATCGCACAAATGCGCAGTCGCGTGTTTTTGAAGAGGTTTTCATGAGCCGTGGGATTCCGTATAAGGTTGTAGGCGGGCTGAAGTTTTACGAGAGAAAAGAGATCAAGGATATTCTATCTTATTTAAGACTCATCCTTAATCCCGATGATATGGTGAGCCTGAGCCGCATTGTGAATGTGCCGAAGCGTGGAGTAGGGGACGCTACTTTAGCTAAGTATATGGACTATGCCGAAGAACACAATATTCATTTGCTCCGCGCGTTTCAGGATGTTACCGCTGTTTCAGGAGTTCCAGGCAAAACCAAGCAGGCTCTCATGGAGTTCGGCGAGTTCATTGAGGCGTTAGGCGCTAAGGTCAATGACAGATCCGTTGCCGAGATTCTCAGCGATCTCCTGGATGCTTCAGGATATGTAAAGGCTTTGGAAGAAGAAAAAACAGTCGAAGCTGAGTCCAGGGCGGAAAACGTCAAGGAGCTTCTTTCCGTGGCAAAGGAGTATGACGCCAGAGATGTCGAAGGCCGCGGGGTTGCCGGATTTTTGGAGGAAGCTGCGCTTATAGCTGACGTTGATCTGTTTGATGAGGATCAGGAAGGGGTCACTTTGATGACTCTCCACTCTGCCAAGGGTTTGGAATTCCCCCGGGTATTTTTGGCGGGTATGGAAGAAGGACTTCTGCCTCACTCGCGCACGTTGCTTAACGAGACCGGGCTGGAAGAGGAGAGACGTCTGTGTTATGTGGGAATCACCAGAGCTGAAGAAGTGTTGTACTTCACATTCGCCTCGCAGCGCATGTTGTATGGGGAAGTCATGATGTGTGCGCCGTCACGGTTCCTTGAAGATATGCCGAAAGAGCTCCTTACGGCAGGGAAGAGATGCGCGGGATCGGGATATGGCATGACGGGGACTTTCCGAACAAGAACCGGATCAGTAACAGGGGTTGTTACATCCATACATCAGAAGTTAGAACCTGATACGCGTAGGATGCCGTTTATTTCCGGTTCGCGTGATGGCGGTAATACAGAACCATACCGGGTAGGTGACAAAGTAAGGTCTCCTCACTGGGGCATTGGGACTGTAATAACCACAGACGGTGAAGGGGATAAACTCATTATATCAGTGGCCTTCCCCGACCAGGGGGTAAAGCGGTTACTTGCTTCAATTGCTCCCATAGAGCGGATTACCTGACAAAGCGTAGTTAGTTATCAGGGAGGGGCAGCTATGAGCGATTTAGGGCAAGTTGAGGAGAAGCTGGCAAAGCTCAGAGAGGAAATCGAGTATCATAACTACAGGTACTACGTTCTGGATGACCCTGTAATCTCAGATGTCGAGTTCGATAGGCTCATGCATGAACTCATAAGCCTGGAGGATGAGTACCCTGAGCTTGTAACGGAAGACTCGCCGACACAACGCGTAGGGGCAGTGCCGGTTACTGCCTTCGCCCAGGTTGTTCACAGTTCTCCTATGATGAGCCTCGCCAACACTTATTCGATTCAAGAACTTAAGGCATTCGACATGAGAGTAAAGAAGGCCCTCAGCGGAGAGCCTGTGGAATATGTGGCTGAACTTAAGATTGACGGACTTGCCGTATCCCTTACATATGAGAACGGGTATTTTGTTCGCGG
>JAAYRV010000116.1 GCA_012518595.1 Bacillota bacterium | reverse complement strand
GTTTTCACTGTGCCTTGCTGCTTTCTGTCCCGTGTGTTAGAATTTAGAGTAGTCTACTGATAGGTTTCCGGTTAAGCAGAATATACTGGGGGTGACGCTCCTTGCATACGGGTCTTGTCGTGTTTCAATTCGTGATATCCATTGCACTCATTGCCGTAGTGCTCCTTCAACCAAGTAAAGGGGAGGGTATGGGGTCAATCGGCGGTGGAGGACGGTTGTTTTTCTCTAAGAATAAGAAAATGGAAGACTTTCTGAATGCGGCAACTTCTGTGGTGGCAGTGCTGTTCTTGGTGTCTTCGGTGTTACTGACTGTGATAAGGTAGGCATTGTTCATCTTATTTGGCGCGCTAAGATGCTGAGCGAGAAACAGTGGGTAGTAGTGCCGAGAGTGGTAACGGCGTGGCCGTAATGATGTGATTATTTCGAGGTGAGTAGTTGATGGCATCCATTGGTGCGTCTTCTATTTTGTATGCAACTCTGGCAGGTGGCATAGGGCTTCTTTTTGTCGTTTATCTTGTACAATATGTTATGAAGAAAGACCCGGGTGATGAAAGGATACAAGAGTTGTCAGGCGCCATACATGAAGGCGCCATGGCTTTCTTGAGGCGTGAGTACAGGGTCGTTCTTATTTTTATTGCTATTCTTTTTGTACTTCTTGTATTTGTTATTAATACCCAAACCGCGATAGCATTCTTAGTGGGAGCGATCACATCGGTGTCTGCGGGATACGTGGGGATGAAGATTGCTACAGCTGCTAACGGGAGAACTGCCCAGGCCGCAAGTGGTGGTTTTAATGAAGCGCTAAGAGTGGCATTTCCCGGTGGCGCAGTTATGGGAATGTATGTAGTCAGTATCGGATTATTCTCTCTGTCTCTTGTCTATTACATAATGGCGCAGTTGCCAGGCGGAGATGTGTTCTCTGCGACAGAACTGATATCCGGATTCAGTATGGGCGCGAGCCTTGTGGCGTTGTTCGCGAGGGTTGCAGGAGGTATATATACTAAAGCGGCTGACGTCGGCGCAGACCTTGTGGGTAAAGTAGAAAAAGGCATTCCCGAGGATGACCCAAGGAACCCGGCAGTCATCGCTGACCTTGTTGGTGATAATGTAGGGGACGTAGCAGGGATGGGCGCCGACCTTTACGAATCCTATGTAGGGGCAATTGTATCCGCTCTTGTTATTGCTGTCGCGACAGGCCTGTCCGGCCCTGATATCTTTAAGAAAATCATGTTTGCCCTTGGTTTGGCAGCTATAGGAATTATTGTTTCCATTATTGGAACATTCTTTGTGAGGACCGGTGAGACAGAAGGGGATCCGGGAGGCGCTTTGCGGAACGGGACTTTTGTGAGTGCCGGGTTGGCGATTGTCGGAGCTTTTTTCTTGAGCAAGTATTACTACGGTGAGCTGAGCGTATTTTGGGCAGCTTTATTCGGGCTTCTGTCAGGTATAGTTATTGGGCAGACCGCTGAAAGGTACACGTCCGGGAAGGCAGTGGAGGATCTTGCTGAGACCTGCCGCACCGGGGCTGCTACGAATATTATCGGCGGGTTTGCTCTGAGTATGCGTAGCACGGTAGTCCCTCTTGTGTTTATTGCCATTTCTACACTGATTTCCTTCTATACCGCAGGTGTCTACGGCATAGCCATTGCAGCGCTTGGAATGCTTTCCACTGCAGGAATGACTGTTTCTGTTGACGCATATGGACCCATATCGGATAACGCAGGCGGAATTGCTGAGATGGCCCATATGCCGCCGCATGTTCGGGAGGTAACTGACTCTTTGGATGCTGCCGGGAATACTACTGCAGCTATTGCCAAGGGTTTTGCAATTGGGTCGGCAGCCCTGACAGCGCTGGCTCTCTTCTTCGCGTATGTTCATGCAGTTCGGCTCGATGTTATAGACCTATTGAGCGCGAAGGTTGTGGCAGGTATTTTCATCGGCGCAATGGTGCCGTATCTCTTTGCTTCAGCAGTCATGGATGCTGTGGGACGTGCTGCGTTTAAAGTCGTTGAAGAAGTCAGGCGGCAATTTGCTGAGATTCCCGGACTTATGGAAGGCAGAGGGAAGGCAGACTATGCCCAGTGCGTAGACATTACTACTGCTGCTGCGCTCCGCGAAATGGTAGGCCCGGGACTTGTCGCAGTGCTAATTCCTCTTTTAATTGGGATATTCTTCGGCCCTGAAACCCTAGGCGGTGTTTTGGCAGGAGCCTTAGCAACCGGTGTGCCTTTAGCGATTCAGCTTGCTAATGCAGGCGGTGCCTGGGACAATGCCAAGAAGTACATAGAAGCGGGTAATCTCGGCGGCAAGGGCACCCCTATCCATGCTGCTGCAGTCATTGGGGACACTGTAGGGGATCCTTTTAAGGATACTGCTGCACCCGCCATGAATATTTTGATCAAGTTAATGACTGTGGTAGCGCTTGTTTTTGCCCCGCTGATCTTACATCTAAACGGACTCGTTGGGTTGTTCTAAGAACATAGGCAGTCATGGTGTTTGAACTTCATGCCTCGGGTTACCGGCCCGGGGCACGCTTTTCTTGACCGGCACATGGTCTTCCGGCACATACTCTTATTGAACTGCCTGATTCTTGTGTTATTCTGCCTGTTTGCTGCATCCGTACGGAGGATGCTTTCAATGATCACTATTCGATGTTATTGAGGGGGTGTTACATATGGACAGGGAAGACGCGCTAAAACTTGTCAAAAAGCATGTGAAAACAAGAAATTTGGTAAAGCACATGCTTGCGACAGAGGCGGTCATGGCATCTTTGGCAAGACATCTTGATGAAGATGAGGGGAAATGGGCGCTTGCCGGCTTGCTCCACGATATAGACTATGACAAGACTTCAGATGATCCGGATCGCCATAGCTTAGTCGGGGGCGAGCTCCTTGAGGAACTCGGGGTTGATGAGGAGATTGTCCATGCAGTTAAGGCCCACAATGAATGCCACGGACTTCCGAGAGAGTCGCTTCTTGACAAGGCTCTATGGGCAGTTGACCCATTGACCGGCCTGCTTGTGGCAGCTGCACTGATTCATCCCGAGAAGAAACTAAATGCCATTGACGTAGGTTTTGTGATGAACAGATTTAAGGAATCTTCATTTGCGCGAGGCGCGAACAGAGACCAGATGAAGTCTTGTTCTGAACTAGGACTTGCTCTTGAGGAATTTATAGACATCGGTCTTGTGGCAATGCAAGGTATTTCGTCTGAGCTCGGTCTTTAGTGGATCTCTTACAGCAGCGCCTT
>JAAYRV010000018.1 GCA_012518595.1 Bacillota bacterium | reverse complement strand
CGTGAAATCCTCAAGCATGATTCAATTAAACAGGCAGTCCTTTCAGAAATCGATGAGAAAGTTGTTGAGGCTGCCAAGAAGTATCTGCCAAACACCTCGTGCAAACTGGATGACCCCAGGTGTCGTATTATGATAGGTGACGGCTTTCAGCATGTTAACACTCATCCTGCGGAATATGACGTCATCTTATGCGATTCCACAGACCCTGTCGGGCCGGGAGTTGTGTTGTTCAGCGAGGAGTTCTACAGGGGAGTATACAGTTCTCTGAAAGATGATGGGATATTCGTGGCGCAGACAGAGTCGCCGTTCTACTACAAAGATTTGTTATCCAGGGTGTCTCGGACCCTGAAAGGGATATTTCCGATAGTTAAGACCTATGTCACAGTAATGCCTACATACCCCGGCGCCCTTTGGACCTTTACTTTAGCGTCAAAGAAATATGATCCTGCTACGTGTGTGCGCCATGTAGATCTGGAGACTAAGTTCTACACACCGGAGCTTCACAAGGCCTCGTTTGTGTTGCCGAAGATGGTCCAGGATATAGTAGGCGCCTAGTATCCATGGCATACGGTTTCGATGGTAGACGCTTAACGTTGTAGACGCGGCCCATTGTAAGCCCTAAGTCTTAAGGGGAAGCAAAAGGGGGGTTGGCAGGTGTCGGAGAAACTTTCCCATATCAAGGAGCTTCTTGCGGAGAAAGACTACCGTTTCACTCCTCAGCGCGAAGCGATACTTCACGTCATTATGCAATGTCAGGATGACCACTTGACAGCTGACGAGATATATCGTAGGACAAAGGAAGCATATCCTGAAATCGGCATCGCCACTGTGTACCGCACCCTCGAGCTTTTTGAAACCTTAGGCCTAATAAATAGGCTCAGGTTTAGTGAAGAAAAAGCTCTCTACGAATTTAACCCCGGTTACCACAAGCACTATCACCACCATATCATCTGTCTTCGATGCGGCAGGATCTTAGAGTTCAATGAGGATTTGCTGGAAGACATTGAAGCTGCCGTAACATCTAGCACAGGATTCTCAATTGTCGATCATTCCCTCGCAATTTATGGATATTGTAAGGCCTGTCAAGAGAAAGGCGGATGAGGAGCAAGCGCGAAAGAGGCGTCTAATGAATATAGTACTTTGAGTTACAAGAGCTGCAAGATCCTTTGCCGCGCGCAGCAATTGTCGTAAGCAGGGCCGTCAACCCTGTGGCAAACGTAGAAGGGATAACTCCTCATGAACCGAAAGAGGTTGGCCATTGTCGGCATGCCCAATGTCGGGAAAAGCGTCTTGTTTAACTCCCTGACAGGGGCGTATGCTACAGTATCTAACTACCCGGGCACGACTGTGGAAGTCATGTGGGGGCGTGCGAATATCTGTGGGATCGAATTCGACATAGTGGATACCCCGGGCGCGTATTCACTGCTCCCCTTGACTGAAGATGAGCGGGTTACCCTTTTGCTACTTCTTAATGAAGATTTTGACATAGTGCTCCACATAGTTGACGCTCGTTGCCTCAAACGAATGTTGGCTTTCACGTTACAGCTGCTTGAAGCAGATCTTCCCTTAATGCTTGATGTGAACATACTGGACGAAGCCGCCCGCATAGGGATGAGTATAGACATCCCCGGCCTTGAGAGAGCGCTCGGGATCCCTGTTGTCGGGACAGCTCTTGCCAAAGGCAGGGGATTGGTTGAGCTAAAGAATAGGGTGGCTCATTATGTCTCGGGTATTCATATCTCGCAGTTTAAAAGCAAAAAGAGATCCATTAGAGGATGCAGTGCACGAGATAGGCCTCCGGCTTAGGGGTGAGTACAAGCTTTCCCGTAGGGCGATAGCACTTCTTCTTTTGTCAAGGGATGAAGACACTCACGCCATTGTGAAGAAGCTTGAGAATCGTAAGGACTACGCAAACATCTGTCGCATTATCGAAACTGTCGAGAAAGGCTATGAACTTCCGCTGTCATATGTCATAGGATTGAAGAGGCAGAGTCAGGCGAACATGATTGCAGAAAGTGTAACGCGCATGTCTCCGAAAGAGCAAAGCGCCTTTTCCAGGATTTTGGATTACATAACCATATGGCCGGGTACAGGTATTCCCATTCTCTTTCTTGTCTTGTACTATGGTTTATACAGATTCGTCGGAGGGTTTGGCGCCCGGACAGCCGTGAATTTCTTGGAACTCAGGGTATTCCATGATTTCATAAGCCCTCTGGCTACAGCCTTTGCAGATAAGTACATCAGTAGCGAGATCGTACGAGAGTTGATTGTCGGAGAGTACGGGATAATCACTTTAGGGTTGCGTTATGCGGTAGCGATGGTCCTACCTATTGTAGGCACTTTTTTCATCGTGTTCTCTGTGCTTGAGGATACAGGCTATTTACCTAGACTATCACTTTTGGCTGACAGTGCGCTTAAACTTGTGGGCTTGACGGGGCGCGCTGTGATCCCGCTTACCCTCGGGCTCGGATGTGATACCATGGCTACACTGATCACCAGGACATTGGAATCCCATCGTGAAAGGGTAATCACCACGTTTCTTCTGGCCCTCGCTGTGCCGTGCTCAGGCCAATTAGGCGTTATTATGGGGATGCTTTCTCAAAGGCCCCTTGCATTGGTTATATGGGTTGTGTCGGTCTTGATTATCTTCCTGTTGTCAGGATTTGTTGCCAAGAGGGTCATTCCCGGAGATGAAGCAGTTTTCGTTATGGAGATCCCTCCGCTTAGGATGCCTGTCTTCTCTAACGTCGTCACCAAGACCATACTTCGCCTCAAGTGGTATTTTGCGGAAATCATCCCGATTTTCATAGGAACCAGCGTGCTCATATGGGTGGGAAGACTCACAGGGATTCTTGATATGTTGATAAGTTGCTTAGCGACTCCTGTTCGTGTCCTCGGACTTCCCGGAGAGACTGCCTTTGTTTTTCTCTTTGGTTTCTTGCGCAGAGATTACGGAGCAGCCGGCTTATACGATTTGTTCAGATTAGGCAAACTAAGCGGTGTTCAGCTTGTGGTGGCTTGTGTGGTTCTTACTCTGTTTGTTCCCTGTGTTGCCCAGTTCGCTATAATGTGGAAAGAGCGAGGGGGGCTTACAGCTTGTGTAATAGCAGGTAGCACAGTGGCTATTGCATTTGTGTCGGGACTAATACTTAATGCGTCCCTGGCGTGGTTGGGGTTGATGCTGTAGTGTCTGTGACAGGAATGAGGATATCCCGATCAAGGTATGAGACAATAGCTGTCAGGCATAATAAAGACAGTCAAGTTGTATCTCTATGTCAGCTAAAACCGGGTGAAGCAGGGGAAGTAGTTGGTACACAAAAGGCTGACAGGGCTGTTCTCGAGAAACTTCTTGCACTGGCGGTGATCCCCGGGAATACAGTGAAGGTGGAGTTCACATCCCCGGTTGTGGTTTTTCAGGTTGAGAATACCAGGGTCGCCGTGGATCACACCGTTGCACGGGGAATCAGAGTCCGTAGAACCGTTGGAAATCCGTTGAAGCGAATGCCAAATTCAACTTGACTCGTTTTTTGTGCTGAGAATATAATGAATTGGGCTTTAGACGGCTGATTTTGGGGCTGAAGCCCTTTTCGGCTTTGCGCTGTGCGCGTTGTGTGCGTTGCGCGCGTTGTGTGCTGCGCATTGAATTGTCCCATTGCGTATGGAGTATGTGTCGGATATTGTACATCGGAGGCATGAGGCTTGAATAGTTTCTTATCAACGATTTGCAGGTCCCGGGAGTTCATTAATATCCTGGAGGGAATAGAAAGAGAAAGAGCGCGTGAGGTGGTTCTGGGGCTTTCAGGGACCATGAAATCATACTTAATCGCAGCCTTGTATCGTAGCACTACTATGCATCCGTTCATACTGGTCACTTATAATCCTCAGCAAGCGGAAAAACTCCAGCAGGATCTTGTGACCCTCTTATCTCCCAAAGAGGTTATGGTTTTCCCGTATCCGGAGATCTGGCCACACGAAGACGCCAGGGAAAGTGTGGACGTGCTTTCCCAGCGTATGGCAGTCATGTCCGCTCTTGCCCAGAGAGCACGCAGAGTCTTTATTGTGCCTGCAAGGGCAGTTGGACGTAAACTCATGCCTTTCCATGTATTTTCCCGGGTTATGGTTGACCTTGTGGTAGGGGATGAGCTTGAAACAGACGGATTTGCAAAGAGACTCAGCGCTACAGGATATGAACGGGTGGATATGGTTGAATCCCATGCGCAATATGCCATAAGAGGAGACATCTTAGATGTTTTTCCTTTGGATCAGCCTACGCCTCTTAGAATAGAACTCTTTGACAACGAAATAGACTCGATAAGACAATTCGACCTTGAGACACAAAGATCATTAAGCGAGCTTAGGCGGGTTATCATACCCCCTGCTAAGGAATTCTTCATCACCGATGAGGTCAGGGACGCCGGAATCTCCGCAGTCGAAAGCAGGTTATCCCGGCAAGTCCGCAGGCTGTGTGAGATTGATCTGGAGGACAGAGCGATTCTTCTTAAAGACCGGATATCAAGGGGCCTGGAAAGGCTTAATGAAGGCTTGCCGTTTGACGGGGAAGAACAGTTTGCGCCGATCTTTTACCCAAGATGTGAGACTATCCTGGACTATGCTGCTATGCCTCTCGTTATCGTAGATGAGCCATCGCGTGTAAGAGAGTCTCTTTTGGCGTTTGAGACAGAGGTTCATGAAGCGTACGCATCATTTATTGAGAACGGGGTCGTCCTTCCGGATGAGGCCGGGATATTCAGTTCTGTCCAGGAGACCTTTGCCGGAATAGACAAGGAGAAGAGGCTGGAACTTGTACTGCTGGCAAGGGGTATGGATTTGCGTGAATCAGATCGGGTGCGCAGTTTCACCGCGAATTCAGTAAGTCCGTACCATGGTAGACTGGAGTTTCTGGTCCGGGATATTAAGTCTTGGAGAAGAAAAGGCTATCGTGTGGTTGTGTGCGTCTCTACACAGGATAGAGCTGAAAGATTTACCGAGGTAATGGCTGATCATGATATTCAAGCTGTATATGTGCCTGCTGTTACTGACCAAGTAAAGCCAGGTAATGTCATAGTCACTGTCGGCGCTCTTGAGTCCGGGTTTGAATTCCCACAACTACGCCTCGTAACTCTTACTGACTTGGAGTTGTACGGCGCGGAGAAGCGGACGAGAAGGTATGCCCCTGTCCCACCGGGCAAGGCAAGGCTTTCGGTGTTCACAGACCTTACTCCCGGCGACTATGTGGTGCATATTACGCATGGCATTGGAAAGTACACCGGGATTATTCCGCTGGAAGCTGCAGGGACTCGAAGAGATTATCTTATGATTCGGTATGCAGGTGAAGACAAGTTATATGTTCCCACTGAACAGATAGACCTTTTACAGAAGTATGTCGGCCCTGAAGATTCACCGCCGAAACTGTATAAGCTTGGAGGCGCTGAGTGGAACAAGGTGAAGACCAGGGTCAAAGAGTCGGTGCAAGACATGGCCTTGGGTTTACTTGAGCTCTATGCGGCCCGGGAGGCAATGAAGGGGCATCCTTTCAGTGCTGATACCCCGTGGCAGAGGGAGTTTGAGGAGGCGTTTCCGTATGAAGAAACCCCTGACCAACTAAGCGCAATTGAAGAAGTGAAGGCTGATATGGAACGATCCAGGCCTATGGATAGGCTTGTCTGTGGAGACGTGGGGTATGGTAAGACAGAGGTGGCGATTCGAGCTGCTTTCAAGGCTGTAATAGATTCGAAACAAGTTGCGGTATTAGTGCCTACGACTATTCTGGCTCAACAGCATTTCGCTACTTTCAAGGAGAGATTTTCAGGATATCCGGTGAATATCGCTGCTCTTTCCAGGTTCCAGTCCCACGCCCAGCAGCGAAGCATCTTGAAACGTCTGAGGGAAGGAGCTGTTGATATCGTTATCGGAACACACAGGCTCCTTCAGCCTGACATAAAGTTCCGTGATTTAGGGTTGCTGATAGTTGATGAAGAGCAAAGGTTTGGCGTGGCACACAAAGAAACGATGAAGGAAATGAAGAAAACAGTGGATACCTTAACTTTGACAGCGACTCCTATCCCCAGGACTTTGCACATGGCGCTTACCGGTGTGCGTGATATGAGCGCTATTGAAACTCCGCCTGAGGACAGGTACCCTGTCAGGACGTACGTCATGGAGCATAACGATGCTGTGATCAGGGAAGCGATTCTCAGGGAGTTGGCCAGAGGAGGACAGGTCTACTTTGTCCACAACCGGGTCCAAACCATAGATGCAACAGCTGCTGCTCTTGCCAGGTCAGTCCCGGACGCCAGGATTGCCGTAGCCCATGGCCAGATGCCTGAAGACAGGCTGGAAGATATTATGCTGAGGTTCTTAGATCGCGAGTTTGATGTTTTAGTGTCTACCACCATCATTGAAAGCGGGCTTGACATCCCTAATGTCAATACTCTCATCGTCTCTGACTCGGATTATCTGGGGTTATCCCAACTATATCAGCTTCGCGGAAGGGTCGGACGAAGTAATCGTGTGGCGTATGCCTATTTTCTGTATCGCAAGGACTCTATTCTCACCGAAGTGGCGGAGAAGAGGCTTGCTGCGATACGCGAGTTTACGGATTTCGGATCAGGTTTTAAGATAGCCATGCGAGACCTGGAGATTCGTGGAGCAGGCAATCTCTTAGGGCCTGAGCAACATGGCCATATCGCGCAAGTAGGCTTCGAGCTTTACTCAAGACTCGTGGAAGAGGCGGTACAGGAGCTAAAGGGCGTAGACAAAGAGGAAGAGAAACAAGAGCCATTCATAGATCTTCCGGTCAGCGCTTTTATCGGCAACGACTATGTAGCGAATCCCAAACAAAAAATTGATTTGTATCGCAAGATTAATGCTGCAAGAACGCTGGAGGATTTGCGGGATCTGCAAGAAGAGTTTGAGGACAGATTCGGGGATCTGCCCGAGCCCTCCAGAAATCTTCTATGTATAGCTCGTATCAAGGCTTTAGCCCGAGACACAAAAGTCGCCTCTATTACGACGGAACGCGACAATGTTGTCATCAAACTGCTCCCTGCAGCCAAGGTGTCCCAGGATCGCATAATGGAAGCTGTCCGGGCAAACAGAGGGAGGATACTCACTAATTTCGGCAAGAGTCCTTCTGTGAGAATTCGCCGTGCAGGCCTGGCTGATGAGGCCCTTTTGAAGATTATTGAGAACACTCTACTCCTATTTCATGGATGTTTCTGTATGTTTGCTGTGTAATTGGATATCATATGTTTAGTCAGAAGGCCGTACTCGAGTGCGCTGAAGCAAATCGAATTTATTTGGAAGGATTGAATAGAAATCCCACTTAGGAAATAGGCTAAGAGTATCAAAACAAGAACCCGAGTGTCTGGCCTGAGAGGAGGGATAACGATTGAAGGCTACAGGCATTGTAAGGCGAATTGACGATCTAGGCAGGGTTGTTATCCCAAAGGAGATAAGAAGAACATTACGGATCCGTGAAGGCGACCCGTTAGAGATATTCGTTGACCGTGAAGGCGAGGTCATACTGAAAAAGTACTCTCCTATTGCGGAATTGGGCAATTTTGCCAAGGAATATGCGGATTCGTTGTATGAAGCGACAGGCCACATTTCCTGTATTTCTGACCGCGACGTGATTATTTCAGTGGCCGGGGGTCCGAAAAAGCAGTTTCTGGAAAGACGAATTTCCCCTGCTGTTGAAACAGCTATGGAAACTCGCCGGACTCTTGTGATTAATGAGCCGGGTACTGAAGAATACTGTGCCACATGTCCGGTTATTGAAGACAGCAAAGAGTGCAAATTCTCAAGTCAAGTGATAGCTCCTATTATTGCGGAAGGGGATCCTATCGGAGCAGTTATTCTTTCGTCAATGGAGCCGGACGTCAAAATGACTGATCTTGAGATGAAGTTGGTTGAGACTGCTGCAGGCTTCTTGGCGAAGCAGATGGAACAGTAGCATTTGAAAATCTGATAGCATCCGGAAAGATCCAAAAAGGCAGACGCAGAGTATGTTCCCTGTGAACGGGACGTGCCATGCATAGAATATGACGGGAGATAGCAGCAGGCGCAAAGGGCTTGCTGCTATTTGATTTCCCGAGTTGGTGTAGTAGAATGGTCTCGTGCCGGTAGGAGTTGGGATACCCTTGATCTGATCGCATAGTAGAGGGTTTTCATTTACCCGGGAGCGTGAATGCATGACAAAGAAGTCTATGATAAGAGGTGCTGCCATCCTGGCAGCTGCAGGATTAATCAACCGCTTTTTGGGGGCTGTTGCAAGAATTGCTCTCCCGACCCTAATTGGGGATGAAGGTGTCGGTCTGTATCAAATGGCATATCCTGTCTATGGAATGTTCCTTGTGATTTCCACCGCAGGGATCCCGGTTGCAGTATCTAAACTTGTTGCAGAGCAAGCCGCAAAGGGGAACAAGGGAGGCGCGCTGAAGATTTTACAAGTCGCCACGGTTATCCTGATCCTCACAGGGACTGTGTTTTCGTTTGCGCTGGCTCTTGGGGCTAAACCTATCGCGACATATGTTGCCCGGGACTCGCGGGCTGCTTTGGCCATCGTCGCAGTCTCCCCGGCAGTGCTTGTCCTTTCAGTGGCTTCAGCATTTCGGGGTTTCTTTCAAGGTCTACAGAACATGGCGCCCAGCGCCTTGTCACAGGTGATAGAGCAAGTAATCAGGGTCACTGCCATGATCGGACTGGCATGGGCGTTCTTGCCTCGTGGGGTGGAATACGCGGCTGCAGGGGCGAATTTAGGTGCTGTACTTGGAGGGACTGCAGGCTTATTTGCTTTGATTATCGCATACCTCAGGCAAGAGCATGAGCGAGGATCCTGGAGGACGGCATGGTCCGCAACCGGCGGTGAAGAGGGGCTTCAACCCGCCGGTGAGTTAATATCCGGCTCTCGAGATAACTACATGGCGTCCAGATTATCCCTCATACGCAAGATATTTGAGCTTTCCTTTCCGGTTGTATTGGCAGCTGCGATAATGCCTCTCATGCAGTTCTTGGATATCGGAATTGTTCCCCTAAGACTTAGTCACGCAGGGTTTTCGCCGGATGAAATCACTAAGCTTTTCGGACGGCTGACGGGAATGGCGCAACCGCTTATGTATTTTCCTACACTTGTCACTGCAGCGGTTGCCACAAGCTCTGTGCCTGCTATATCCGAGGCTTTGGCAAAAGGAGACAGATCCACATTGTCAATGCGGGCTCAAGAAGCCATAAAGCTCGGATTCCTTTTTGCTCTTCCGTCAGCTGTAGGTCTTTTTATTTTTGCGGAGGAATTCTCGTTGATGCTAAGGTGGCCTCAAGAAGTGGCAGTTCCTTTGCGGGCTTTGGCGTTTGGAACAGTATTTCTTGCTCTCCAGCAGATCAGCTCAGGGATTCTTCAAGGACTCGGGGCTGTAGGGGTTCCCGTCAGAAATCTTGCAAAAGGCGCAGCAGCCAAGTTTGTCGTTAGCTTCGCTCTTACCGGAATGCCTGCCTTTGGCATACGCGGTGCTGCCCTAGGCACTGTGGCAGCGTTCGCTGTTGCAGGGCTCATGAATGTCGTAACCCTTGTTAGAATGTTAGGTTTTACGCTTGATGTGCAAGACAGTGTGCTCAAGCCGGTTCTTGGCGTATTGCTGATGGTGCTTGGCTCAAAGGCAGCGTATTCCTGGGTGTACTCGGCGACAGCAAGCAACACCATAGGGTGCCTTGTGGCTATTGTCGTTGCAGTGGTAATCTATGGTGTGACTCTGCTTCTCTCCGCAGTCATCGGGCGTCGTGAGCTTGAAGTGTTCCCCGGAGGCAAGAGGGTTGCGAGGATCCTTGAAAGGTTAGGGTTGCTAAGGAGGTAATAGTCGTGGATGCGGACGAACGCCGTGACATGTTTGATTTAGTTGAAATTATGCATAAGCTGAGGGCGGAGAATGGGTGTCCCTGGGACCGCAAACAGACCCACAGATCACTTAGGACTTACTTGATCGAAGAATCGTATGAGGTAATTCAGGCAATCGATGATGAGAACGATGACGACCTTTGTGAGGAACTTGGGGACGTGTTGTTGCAGGTGGTATTCCATTCAGAGATTGCCGATGAGCGTGGCGTATTCGACATTGCTGATGTTATCGAGGGAATTGTCGAGAAAATGATAAGAAGGCATCCTCATGTGTTCAGCGATGTTGAGGCTAAGGACAGCGAAGCCGTCCTCCGCAATTGGGAGCGAATCAAGCAGAGGGAGCACGCTGAAGGCGAGGACGAAGAGGCGAAAATCTCAATCCTTCATAATGTGGCAGGCGCTATGCCTGCTCTGATGAGGGCTGTCAAGGTTCAGGCTAAGGCGTCCAGGGTAGGGTTTGACTGGCCGGATATAGAAGGCGCGCTGTCTAAGGTCAATGAAGAGCTTGCCGAGCTTGAAGAGGCTCGCCGGCGGAAAGATGTTAACGCTGTTGAAGAGGAAGTCGGAGATGTATTATTTGCCCTGGTCAACGTGGCCAGGTTTTTGAAAGTGGATCCTGAAATTGCCTTAGGGAAGGCAGTGGACAAGTTCATTGCGAGGTTTCAGTATATTGAAAATGAGGTGGAACGGAGTAACAGACACTTAGAAGAGATGACTCTTGAAGAGATGGACATGCTCTGGGAGGAGTCCAAGGAAAGAGAAGGTTGACAAGCTCTCCCCTTGCGCCGGCATGGGATTTCCCTCGGGAACCCGCAGAGAGTAATACGTATGCGTACGGTATTACGGTCCGGTAAGGTCTATTTTAGCGGACGTAGTAATAATCATTTAACAGACAAGACCTCTAACAGAGTGCGGGACTCAGGAGGGATTAGGCATGTTAGATGATAGAAAGCGAGTATCTACACCATTCCAACACAGGTTGACGATTACTGAGCGTGAAGCGGTGGTTGTTGACGGTGTAAACAATGTCGAGAGTTTTGACGACCAGGAAGTGATTCTGGAGACCACAACAGGGATGCTGATATTACACGGTAAGGACTTTCACATCAAGCAACTCAATCTGGACCAGGGCAACCTAATAATTGAAGGCTATGTTACAGGGCTTGAGTATGCGGAGGAAATGGGGAAGAAGGCCAAGGGTTTCTTGGAGCGTCTGTTCAAGTGACAGGTACTGTCCAGTCTCAGTTGGTAGGACTTGCCGTTACCGTGTTCGCAGGCGTAATCATGGGGGCCTTGTTTGACTTATACCGAGTGGCAAGGTGGGCCTTACGTCCGGGTAGACTGTTTACTGTCATATGTGACGTTATCTTCTGGCTTTTTGCTGCTACAGTGGTTTTCATGTTCCTGCTTGCCTATTCGTGGGGAGAGGTAAGGTTTTTCATGCTTGTCGGATTTGCTCTGGGTTTTAGCATGTACAGGGTGGTTCTGGGACGCCATGTGGTTGGCGGCGCAGTCTCTACCTATGAGTATGCGCAACATGCGCGAAAGAGCATAGTCTTGGGCTGTAAGGAGGGGGCTCTGGCGTTAAGAAGGGCAGGCGTAAGATGGCGGAAAGGGTTTCGCCGGGTCTCAGCTTGCATGGGGACTCTGTGGATGAATGTCAAGAGCAAGTTCGGCTTTTGGAGGAAGGAATCTTAGAGGTGATGGAGAAGATAATAAAGTAACTATAGATATTTGGTACTTTCGATTTTGGGAGAGATGATTCTGACTGGGAAGACAGGACAAGCGGCCGGCAAAATAACATGGAAACGTGTCCGCCAAGTATTGGTGGGCTTTTTCATCTTTGTCGTAGCTTTCCTGTATCTTAGAAGTTATCTTGAGCTGGTTCGCATGAAGTACCAGATATCCGTAGTTGAGCGGGAGATTGTGGTATGGGAAGAGAGGTGCAATGAGTTACGCGAACAGATAGAATATCTGTCCAGCGACGAATATGTTGAGAAGATGGCCAGAGAGAAGCTGGGCTTAGTGAAGCCCGGTGAGATTCAATTCATTGTCACGGATCCCGCTTCCGCCGATAAACCGGTGGAAGTAGAAGAAAGACCTGGAACGGATCCTTCAAAGATTCGCGATTGATTCATGCATTAGCAGGGGTCCGATAAATGGCCACTGGCTATTCTTCATTGACAGAGGACGTGCCCGCAAAGTATAATAAAGTAAGAATCGGGTTAAATATTGCCCGAGACAAAACAAATGAGGAGGAATTTGCCGGTTATGCCGTCACTTGAGGTAGGCAGCGTCGTCGAAGGCCGTGTCACTGGGATTACCCACTTCGGAGCCTTCGTCGAACTGGCCGGGGGTCAGACAGGGCTGGTCCACATTTCCGAAGTTGCTGACACTTACGTAAGGGATGTCAAGGATTACTTAAAAGAAAATGATATTGTAAGGGTGAAGATTCTATCTATTGAGGGTGGCAAGATTGGACTTTCAATTAAACAGGCTAACCCAAATTATCGACCGATGCGTGGTCGACGGGGGCCATCTGTCACTCGTCAGTCATTCGAGGACAAATTATCCAAGTTTCTCAAAGAGAGTGATGAACGGCTGTCAGACCTCAAGAAGAGTCAGGATTCAAAACGAGGCGGTCGTGGGACACGATATTCTCGAATAGGTGGGTAACCATAATCTCGATTTTCATGCCCAACCTGATTCCTGTCGGATATCGGCTGCATATTTACCAGGCCCGTTTGCCTGTGGAATATGGTAGCTATTGGGAATTACGGGTTCACAGGAATAATCTTTCAACATGGTGTCTCGAGAACCATGTTGATTTTGGGAGACAGAAAAGGCCGGCGCATTTCGCGACCGGCTTTTCTCACAGCTTCAAGTTGAGAGTTGGGCGTAATTCAAAGAGTGTAAGGTGGCTTTTCAGGTAGACTATTACCGAGATTCTTTGAGAAAGCGGATGCTTTGTGCCTGCAAGCCGGGTCAGTCCCGGATGTTTTGAGAGGCTGACGAGGAAAGACATTGTCTGTACCTGAGTTAGGGAAGTATAGTATATGGGCTATGATAAGCCATGACAGATGAAGAGATTATTGAAAGCCAGATAGGGCGTAAGCCCAGAGGATTCCTGAAAGTGGCAAGTCGGTGCCTGCTGGGGATGCCGGAGACTATAGTCACGAGTCCTGTTGTGCAGGCAAGGCGTGGTCTTGATACGCCTTTTGAGCCTTTCCCCACTGTGTTCTGGCTTACATGTCCCGGCGCTATTTTGGCAGTGTCCCGATTAGAAGCTGAAGGTTGGATAACGAAGCTCGAAGCCCGTCTGGCGCAGGATCCTGAAGCGCAGAGGGAATACGAGGAGGCTGCTCAGTCGTACGCCACCTTTCGACAAGCGCTTCTGACAGAAGACCAACTGAAGTGGATTAAGGCTTGCCGACCGTCTTGGTATGATGTTATTTGCGAATCCGGGGTAGGAGGTATTCTTGGGGGCAGCAGAGGCATAAAGTGCCTTCATGCACATTATGCAGACTATCTTGCACAGGGCAAAAACCCTGTGGGGAAATGGGTTTATCAGTTGCTAAATCGATGAATTCACGTTGTTGCAGACGAATTATGGTGCTATAATGTAATAGAAAAACGAATAAACGTAATACTCCTCCATGAGTATCAGTGCCGGAGTGGCGGAATAGGCAGACGCAAGGGACTTAAAATCCCTTGGGCCGTACGGCCCGTGCGGGTTCGATTCCCGCCTCCGGCACCATTTTTTTAAGTATATCTGCCTGCAATAAGAAAAAATTCTTCAACATCCTTCTCAATATGGAAGGAACGCTTCCTGTTTTGCAGAATAAATAAGATAGAGTATCCAGTCGTAGGATATTTGGCAGTTAGTCAGAACGCCTCATCTTAAGAGAATGCTTACATGATGACAGATCTACTATTGATTATTGCGTTCTTCAGAAGGGTCCTGCTTTCTTTAGCGGTCTCTCAAGTGAAATACCTAGCTAGAAGTGAAATCATTAGTGACGCAGTAGACAGAAAGGATAGGTAATGCCAGTGACTGAATACGAAGCTCTTGTAACCGAGCAAAGAAATCCGAGATCCCGAGGGCTTGACAAGATGGATACTATGCAGCTTCTCCAAATAATTAATAACGAGGACAAGGCTGTTCCTTATGCTGTTGCCGACGTCATTCCCCAAATTGCTCAAGCTGTAGATATTATTGTAGACAGACTGAAAAAGGGTGGGCGAGTTCTCTATGTTGGTGCGGGAACCAGTGGAAGGCTGGGAATTCTGGACGCAGCCGAATGTCGTCCGACTTTTGGGGTTGATCCCGGGCTTATTTCAGCGATAATTGCAGGCGGACAAGACGCGGTCTTTCAGGCAGTTGAGGAATGCGAAGACGATGAAGACTTGGGGAGCTCTGACGTCAGTGCCAGAGTCATGCCAAATCATGTTGTAGTAGGGATTTCAGCAAGCGGTGTGACTCCATATGTGCGAGGTGCGCTCCGGACTGCCCGAAGCTTGGACGCCGCTACCATAGCTATTATCTGTACTGAGGTGGAAGACCTTGATTTCGGAGTGGATGTGCTGATACCCATCATTACCGGTCCCGAAGTCCTGACAGGTTCAACGAGAATGAAGGCAGGAACTGCGCAAAAGCTGGTCTTGAACATGATTTCCACTGCTTCCATGGTGAGACTCGGCAAGGTATACGATAACCTGATGGTTGATCTCAATGTCACAAACAGAAAGCTCAGGAACCGGGCAATTCGCATTATCAGTATGGCAACCGGCCTTAATCTTGACGAAAGTGCGCAGCTTTTCGAGGAGTCAGGCGAGAATGTCAAGGTCGCGCTTGTAATGAGTTTAGCAGGCACAACTCAAGAATTGGCTCTTATTGCGCTTGAGCAGACAGGGGGATATGTTCGTCAAGCCATAGAGGTGGCTAAGACTCGGTCAGCTTGAAGAACTGCGGAGAGTAGATCACCATGAGTAATCGCCGGTTTCAGAAAGTGTACGTGCCGTGCAGGGTTGCCGGTGTTGCACTCGGGGACTGCATATAGGTCAGCGGCCTCAGAAAACGTACGTACCTTGCGGGGCCACCGAAGACCTGGGAAAACGAGCGAAAACTAATGAACTCATACTTAGGAGGGATATAGAGAGAACATAACAAGAGAGATGTATGGGATTTTGAGAATAATGGAAGGCAAGGAGTACAGAAAGATTTAGCCCTAGTATTTGGCTTCGCGAGACTGATGGAGTCCGGAGACAGATTTCCTATTTGAACAGGAGGAGATTCCATGAAATTACTTAGAAGTCTGGCGGTATGTCTGATACTCATGTTGTGCCTTGCTATAGGGGTAACATCAGCTGCTGCCCCTAATGTAGAGCTCACCTTTTGGAGCTGGAGAACTGAGGATATTGACGCATATGACAAGTTTGTAAAGGTTTTTGAGGCTGAGAATCCCAACATCAAGGTGAAGTTTATTCCGTTCAAGAACACGGAGTACAATACGATACTGGCTACTGCGCTTCAGGGAGGCACCGGTCCGGATATTGTTCATCTTCGTTCATACGGAGGTATGGAGGCCCTTGCAAGCGCCGGTTACTTGATGGAGCTAACTGCATCTGATGTTCCGGACCTTGCAAAATTCCCCAAAGATATACTAAGAGGGGCATCAAACCGGCATACAGGTAAAATCTACGGAGTGCCCTTTGCCATCCAGATTATTCAAGTAATCTATAATAAGACTATATTTGACAACGTAGGGCTTGAGGAACCAACGACTTGGGATGAATTCTTGAAGATTTCTCAAACCCTAAAGGACAACGGCTATGTGCCTCTCTCCAATGGGGGAAAAGATGCATGGGCCTTTGAAACCTTGTTCGGTGGGGTGGCACCCAATTTTTACGGTGGTAATGATTTCTCTAATGCAGTAATCAATGGAGAGACCACATTCGAGGATGCAAGGTTTGTGTACTCATTACGCAAAATGCTTGAGCTAAGGCCATATATGCCTAAAGACTTCATGGGAATCGGGTATACAGATATGCAGATGATGTTTGCACAGGAAATGGCAGCCATGATGATAGGCGGCTCCTATGAAACCGCGACATTTGAAAGACTCAATCCTGACTTGAAACTGGGAGTCTTCGCGGTTCCCGGGGAAAAGGCCGGAGACGGAGGATATGCGGCAGTCTACATGGATGGCTCCTATGGTATTAACGCCGTAACAAAGCATAAGACAGAATGCTTGAAGTTCATCAACTTCCTGGCATCATTGGAATACGGCCAGATGTTTGCTGACGAATTGAGCCAGCCTTCAGCGATCCCGGGAGTGAAGCCCAAACATCCTGTTCTGGCTGAAATGCTATCCCTTGCTGAGAACAAGTCTACACCACACTTAATGGTTGTCGGGTTCAGATTTGAGCAGCCCAGCGGTTCAACACTTCTCCAGACCAGCCTTCAGGCGATGTTTTCTGATAAGCTGACTCCGGAAGAGGTTGCTTCAGAGATCCACGAAGGTTTAGTAAAATGGTATGAGCCGTTTCAAAAGTAGGCTGTGATAGTTCGAGGAGGCACAAGCTTCATGCTTGCTGCCTCCTCATGTCATCGTATAATACCTAAACATGTCAACGGGGGAGTTGCGGTGAATAGGAAACGTTCGCGTCAGAGAGTTTACATTATGTTCCTAGCGCCGGCGTTAATTGTATACACTGTTTTCATGGTATATCCCTTATTGTCCTCATTAGGATATAGCTTCATCAAATGGGACGGCTATATCAGGCAAGGGTTTGCAGGCCTCGACAATTTCAAAAAGGTCCTCTTTGAACGTCCTTACAGCGAAAGGTTGCTTGGTGCATTACGACATAATGTTTTCTTTTTTGTTGTTACTTTTCTTATTCAGACGACTTTTGGACTTTTCGTTGCAGTAGCGCTGGCTAAAGGCGGTCGGTTTCTTAGAGTCTGTCAGACAGTGTATTTTGCCCCGTATACGTTGTCCCAGGTAGTTGTAGGATTCCTTTGGCTCTTGCTATTGAACCCCACTTGGGGGCAGGTCAATAAGTTCCTGGCGCTCATAGGTCTGAAAGGCCTGGCCAGGCCATGGCTTGGAGACATGGTGACAGCTTTGCCTACGATTATCCTTGTAAATGCATGGAGATGGTTGGGGTTTCCAATAACTGTCTACCTCGCCGGATTGCAGGGAATTCCTTTGGAACTGGAAGAAGCTGCTCGAGTAGACGGCGCTACCCCGTGGCAGGCATTCAGGCACGTAGTACTGCCTTTGCTGTTGCCTACTATCGGCATGATGACAATACTTACCTTTATTTATGACTTCAATGCGTTTGAATTGATTTTCATAATGCAAGGTTCCAGCGGTAGTCCCTACTATTCCACTGATGTGCTAGGCACATTTTTCTATAGGACTGCTTTCGGGGATGCTACGACCGGCGGAGAAGTCGGGCAAGTCGGCCTTGGATCAGCAATCGCAGTCCTGATGTTTCTGGTTATATGTGCGGTTTCTATTGCAGGCGTATGGCTTATCAGGCGCCAAGAGGTGGAGATGTAGACCATGGATAAGCAAAGGGTGAATCGGCTGTTAATCTACGTTGTGCTGGGTGTTTATGCCATGATTGTGGCATATCCTCTTCTTTTGATGCTGGTGACTGCGTTTAAGAGCACTCGCGAGATCTTCTTTGCCCCGTTTGCATTGCCGAAGCAATGGAACTTAAACAACTTCGTAGCTGTGTGGGAGAAAGCCAATTTCCCGATCTACCTGCGAAACAGCGTATTCGTGACTGCTACGTCAGTTGTGCTGATTGCAGGTTTAGCGTCCCTTGCTGCCTATGCCCTTGCTCGTTACGATTTGCCGTGGAGTAATGCCTTGTACGTTTACTTCCTGGCAGGCCTTATGGTGCCTATGCGCCTTGGAGTACTTCCTCTGTTTTTGCTCATGAAAAACTTGCGCCTTCATGATACGCATGCTTCTCTAATCTTGACTTATGTAGCAAGCGGTATGCCTATGTCTGTCTTCATTCTGACCGGTTTTTTCAGGACTCTTCCTAAAGAACTGGAGTTCGCCGCACGTATCGACGGTTGCACCGAATTCCAGGTGTTCTATAAAGTTATGTTACCGCTGATCAGACCTGCCTTGGCTACGGTAGTACTTATGAATTTTGTCCCGCTATGGAATGATTTCTTCTTCCCCCTTATTTTCCTGAGAAATGACGCATTGAAGACTATTCCCCTGGGAATGACCGTATTCTTCGGCCAATATGAGACTAACTGGGGTTTGGTTTTCGCAGGCATGGTAATGGCAAGCATACCGCTGCTTGTGCTTTATGTCCTTCTTTCACAGCAATTCATCAAAGGACTGACTGCCGGGGCTGTTAAGGGATAATCCAAAGGAACCCAGATGCCCGACAGGAGGAGGATACCATGGTTTCTACCGGTGTTGATGTGATCCTCAGAGACGGTAAGGAAAGGGAGCATCTTATCAACAAAAAGCTGGGTCTCATCACGAACCCTACAGGTGTTACAGGAAGTCTTGAAAGAACCCTTGACGTTCTTCACAGGGATTTTCATCTGGTGGCACTCTTTAGTCCCGAGCATGGCCTACATGGCGAGATTCAAGATGCCTTGAAGATTCCTGAGTACCGTGACGACGCTACAGGGCTACCTGTATACAGTCTGTATGGGGATGCGAGAAAGCCTACAGCTGAGATGTTAGAAGGAATAGACGCCTTAATCTTTGATATCCAAGACATAGGCGTCAGGTTCTATTCGTACATAACTACGATGACCCTTGCTATGGAGGCATGTGCTGAACACGGGAAGGAAGTCATTGTCTTGGATAGACCCAATCCAATAGGCGGGACCGTTGTGAGTGGAAACATTATTGAAGAGGAATTCACTTCTTTTCTGGGGCTTTCAGGGCTTCCCATACGGCATGGGCTTACAGTAGGGGAGCTTGCCACATGGGCGAATGAGACACTGAAAATCAGATGCAATCTCCTTGTAGTTAAGATGCAGGGCTGGAATAGAGGCACATGGTATGATGAAACCTGCTTGCCATGGGTCATGCCTTCACCTAACATGCCTATGCTTGATACTGCTATAGTTTTCCCGGGGATGTGTTTCATTGAGGGGACGAATGTGTCTGAAGGGCGCGGCACTACCCGGCCTTTTGAACTTGTGGGCGCGCCTTGGATACAGGCTAAGTCATTATCAGACTGTCTCAATTCCAAGAGACTTTCAGGATCGGTTTTCAGACCCTGCTATTTTGTGCCTACTTTTTCGAAGCACGCAGGTGCATTATGTCAGGGGGTACAGGTGCATATTACAGATAGAGAGGCTTTTGAACCTATCGTTACCGGCATAGAGATTCTTAAGACCATAAAAAGGCTTTGGCCGAGAAAATTCCACTGGGTAAAGACTCTTGAGCGTACATCCCGCGGCGTGCTTCATATAGATATCCTTGCCGGCACGGATAAGCTCCGCAAGGTAATTGATAAGGACGGAGATACCGATTCTATTATTGAGAAATGGCGGTTTGACGCTAAGACGTTTCAGGAGGAGCGGGAAGGTTTCTTGTTGTATTAGAGACGGGCCGGTGGCAAATTGGCACGCGAGTTTCTCTTGACAAGTCGGACCTATCTGCTATAATAAGCGATGGACGGCAGCAATTACGAGTTGTTGATTGCTCCGTCAAAAAGTTTCGTCGCGGGGTGGAGCAGCTGGTAGCTCGTCGGGCTCATAACCCGGAGGTCGCTGGTTCAAATCCAGCCCCCGCCACCATTTTTCAATTTAGATGTGGGACGCACGGAGAAGAATGTATCCGGCGCCCCATAACAATTTCAGGGGCGGCGTAGCTCAGTTGGTTAGAGCACACGGTTCATACCCGTGCGGTCACTGGTTCGAATCCAGTCGCCGCTACCATTTGTCAAAGCCAAAGCCAGGAGTGTCCTGGCTATTTATTATTCTGCCTGCCTTCAGTCTCGTTCACTATTGAGGATTGGTAAGATAGTTGATATTTATGAGCATTAGGGATTATCAGGTAATTATCAAGATGCTTCAAGAAATAAAAGAGCTGCCTGCATGACACTGATTGAGGTTCTTGAAGGGATCTAGCGTTCGTTGTTGAATCGGAAATTATGACGGGAGATAGGCTGTCTGTGAAAGATGATTCAAATGCAGTAGGAAAGATGCATTATCCAGAAAACGTAAGAAACAGGGAATGTCAGTAAAGAAAAGGGTTTTTGTGTTATTGACAAAATGCCAAAGACCACGTAAAATTGATGCGTTAGGTGCGCCACTAGCTCAGATGGTAGAGCAACTGACTCTTAATCGAGCTGGGTGCGGTGAGGACAGAATCCCAGCTAGAAGCCTTTCGTGTAGTCAAATCATCGCGATTTATTGGCAACATCTAATGTTCTAGAATGACAACCCTTCTATCCATTCTGGGATCACCTCCCTGGTAAAAAACGGGGGTGGTTACAAATGGGAAGAAGGGTTAGTTTTGTACCGGATTCACCTCAGTATCAGTGGGATGCAGTCGTAAGAACTTTCATTGAGTTCAAGGAGGGCGTTCATTGTGCGCCAAGCACCTTAAGTGGGTACAGGCATACCCTTCGTCTTTTTCATCAGCGTACGAACCCAGACCTAAATGACCCCAATGGCCTCAGAAGAGCTGTTGTCAAATTTCTTAAAGACTATGAGAACCCATATAGCTACAATCTGCACAGAGCCTATCTCAGGGCTTTCTTCAATTGGTGCATTGAAGAAGAGATTATTGAAGGCAAGAATCCAGTCAAAGGTACGCCTTACAGGAAGACTTCACCTAGGATTAGGCACCTAGATGAAGACATCCTCAGAACGCTTCTGAAGCAGCCCGACAAGAGAACATTCGATGGATTCAGAGACTATGCAATGATGCTGGTCATTCTGGATTGTGGCATAAGGCCTGGAGAACTCCTGCAAATCCCACCAAGAGATTTCAACTTAAAACAGGGAACGATATACGTCTCGGATAAGATAGCTAAAGCTAGAGTCGAACGCATTTTGAACATATCGAGTCCTACTGTAAATGCTGTAAACAAGGTCATAGCATTAAGACATCCATTGTGGGGACAGGAGGTGCCTGTATTCTGCTCAAGGGATGGCAAAAAAATGCATGGGTCATCCTGGAATCATGAATTCAAGAAATACATCAGAAAGGCAAAGCTGGACGATAAAATAACTCCTTACGATCTAAGGCACACTTTTGCGATAATGTTCCTGAGAAACGGCGGTAACCTGTTTGCCCTAAAAACTATGATGGGGCATCAAGAACTTAAGATGACCGAAAGGTATGCCAGGTTTGTTGGACAAGATGTAAAGAGAGAACATGAGAAGGCATCGCCTGTGAAACAGCTTATGAGCAAGAGGGTATCTCGAGTCTCAAAGAGGAAAACGTAATCGACAATAGAGTTGGACAGCCTGAAACTGCTTAATCATAGTCCCTTTCACTCAGTGTCTGCTGCGTAAAGGTAAAAGGAAATGAGTTATATTATAGAGAAGTAATATTATGTTCAAGGAATCCGACAGGTGCCATGGTATTTTCTTGGGGGTTGACCTCAATTTCCAAGAAAGAGTGCAGTCTGTTTGGACTAGTGTAAATAGACAGGTGAGCGATTTAAGTAGAATGCATAGGTAGTCTTAGTCGAATGAAAATATAAGATTGGAATGTGGTTTGGCCAGAATTTGCACTTTTCGAGGGCCTAGGTTGCCTGAGTTTCACGGTCAGGGGATGGACAGAGCAGTTCCATGCAGCCCCTGGGCACTTATCTGCTGGTGATGTGTGGTTTGCAAGACAGGAGTTGATTGCTTGTGGAGAGCACGTGCGAGGATAAGCAAGGGATCGTGGGGCAACAGCACCCGTCGCAGGACAGTATTACCAACACCAATGACTCGAGGGATGCTAAGGTATTCGTGGGTCGCATTATTGATTCATTGGTTGCTGGCAACCTTCTGCGAGAGGAGGCAATTAGGGAAATCTGCTTTTATATAATGGGAGCTACAGTTCCAGAATTGGCTAGCTTTTTGAGAGAAGACCTTGTATCCACTATGGACGGTTATGCTTTTGAAAGGTTTATTGGACCTATATTCTTTCTAATGGGCTACGCAATCGAGATCACGCCGAAATCTAGGGATCAAGGTGTTGACATAATTGCGTCACGGGGCGATAGACGGATTGCTATTCAATGCAAACGGTTTGCCAAGGGTGCTCTTGTATCCAATTCTGCGATCCAAGAGGTCTTTGCCGGAATGAGTTACTACAAATGCACAGACGGGCTTTTAGTGACTACCTCAAGCCTCACGCCCCATGCACAAGAGTTGGCCGATAGCCTTGACATTAAGTGTTGGGACGAGCAGTATATGAAGGTTTTGTGTAGTGATGCCCTAGGAACCCTACCTGAATCGGTAGACCTAATTGAAGATTTTATTAAGGTAACTGAGTTTCCAGGAGCTGCGATTATTCAGACCGTGGCGGAGCAACGTAGAAAGGTGCTTGCTATTATACGTAAGCACGGCAGCATCAGTCACTCAAAGCTACTTCGACTCTGCTGGCGTATTGCTAATGCTCAAGAAATGCGGGACATTATCGATGACCTGGAGAAGCTAGGGAGGATTCGTAAAAGAGAAGAGGGAATATATGGGGGGGCTATCTACGATTACATAGGAGAACGCTCAAGATGATTGGGTGTTCAGGTCTAATCAATGATGAGTAGTCCACATTTTATTCTAAAGGCTTGCGTACGAACAAGAATTAATTGCTCTGTATGAATGGTCTTCAATTGTCTTCGCTAAGTCTGCTTCCTACGGAATCAGCCTATTGCCAAACTCTTCAAGCTAACCATCTGGTACTAGAGCAGTTTCGGAGAAGGTAGCAATTACCGCAATTAGGTCTACGGTGTCTACAGACCAAAGCAGCAAAATCTATCAAACCGTAGTTGTATTCTTGAAAGCGCTTCAATGGCAATAGCTGTCCTACAAGCTTCTGCATTTCTCTCCTGGTACGAGCATCGCGTATAGGCCATTGTAAATCGAAGAACCGTCCTATGACCCTTTCTACATTAGCATCAATTATTGGTACTCGTCGAGAAAATCCAAAACATAAAGTAGAGCAGGCAACGTATGAGCCAACCCCTCTTAACTCAATCAATTCGTCATAGTCGTCAGGAACCTTGCCCGAGTACTTGTCAATTAGGACATTAGACATACTCACAAGTTGAGACGCGCGGTATGTCAAGCCTAAAGGTCTGATAACATCTTCGACAGCGTTGACTTGAGCCGAAGCCAAGTCATAGGCGGTAGGGTATAGTTGCATTAATAGACTATAGACTGGCGCTACCTTCTCAGCAAATGTTTGAATCAAGAGAATCTCCGCTACTAATACTCCAAAGGGATTGTCCTTGAGGTTTCTCCATGGGAATTGTCGATAATTGACTGTTTCCCAATCGAGTATTGTGGAAACAAAGAAGCTCTTCTTGTCTAACATGCCCTCCGAGTTGTTCGACATAGAGTTAGCCTACCTTGCAGAATCTGTAGAGTATCATCCGAAAAAGCCTCCTCAGGTCATTCCATATCTTGCTCTAGTAGCACCCAGGTTCAGTAATGGCTTTTGCAAGTAGTAACTGACTCCTTTGTTGCCTGCTCGCACAGTAGGTCTCTTGTTACAAAACGAAAGATGGAGCTTATGTCCTTATCTCATATCCTTTGCTTTTTATAGTGGGGCATCAAGAGTTTCAGATAGCTGAGGGGCATGCCAAGTCTGTTGTCAAAGATACGAGAGGGGAACACGAAAAAACGTCGCCTATGAAACAGCTCATGAGCAAGAGGGCATCTGGCACCTCGAGGAGAAAGGCCTAATTCGCGACAGGGATGGCGGTTAGGAGCTATCAAGCGTAGTGTAGACGCATATTAGAATGCAGCGAACCCTGTAACCCGCTTGTTATGAAGTCAGTAGGCTTCTCAGTATTTCACATGCACGCATCAAACAACTTTTCCCAATCAATTGTTCCATCCGGCCTGGCATATTTTTGTCCAATTTCGTCCGCCAGTTCTTTTACCTTTTTCTTATACAAATCGCTGTATAATTCGCCTTCGTTTGCAGAACGTTCTGCCACTTGACCTGCAAGCTCAAATATTGATTCTGCACACAGAGGATCGTTAGAAATAAATTCCCAAAACTCTCGCCCAATTAGCCAATCAATTGATGAATATCGTTGAGTAATTGAACTGACTCGGTCACGTGTGCCATAGGTCATTCCCAGCAAACCAACGCCATTTTCATCTCGTCTTTCTGCGCTATGTAGTAGCCGGTTGATTGAATTCACAATATCTTTGTTGGTAGTGTTCGGGCCTGCTTTTATCTGCACATAGTATCGTCTACCATCTTCTTCTACACATATGTCGGCACCTTCAACCCCAGTCCCCCGGCCACATATTTCCTTGGCTATTCGCTGTACGCGAGTCCCATAAATTGTTACAACGCTTCGTTCAACACGCTGCGAAACACAAAACTCCGCAATACTTTCGGGCGTATTAAGGCCTAAGATTCGTAGTAAGAATGGATTGAGATCAATAGTATCAATCTGTATCTTCTTCAGCGCCCTAACAGGCGCTTGCGCCATTGCAGTAAGCTGATTTATGATCTTGGCCTTCACTTCTGGATCCATAATAGCTCATCTCCATTACTATATTACAGAAGCAAAAGCACTCTTGTCTTCTGTGCTATCAGTCTCAATGATTTCAATCAGTCTCTTTCCCACATAGTGTGATAAGCCTATGGGAACTGCATTGCCTATTTGCCTATACTTGCTAGCTGTTGTACCCGCAAATTCATACTCATCACTGAATTGCTGAATTCGTGCATATTCGCGTACAGACAGCGGTCTAGTCTCTATTGGATGGCATAGACCTGTCGCCTTCTGGGTTGGACTAGTCACCAATGTTGGACAATGCTTGTCAAATGATAGGCGTCGCCAGAACCCAACTCTTCCACCAGAGGATGAGTAAGCGCCTCCCATCACTTTTTGGGTAAACTCGTCATCAAAGTTATCTCTGATATAGCGCCAATTATGCCCTGGTGGTATAAGCTCAAATACCTGCTTTCGCGCCGGGCTGTACGGAGTATATTCAGGTTTAGGATCGTGTAATCCCTCTAGCGCATCTCCTAACGTCTTCCACGTTGGCAATCCATTCTTGCCTTTACGATTATGCGTAGGTGGCAATAGGAATTTGATGGGCATCTCAATACCTTTTCTAGCATATGGCTCTGTCCCTAGCTCCCTGTCTCTGCTTCCTATAAATAGCACTCTCTGCCTATCCTGTGGAACACCATAATCAGCGGCGCTTACTAGGCCAAAAACAACTTCATAGCCTAACTCATCTCTAAATAGTGGTAGGATTACCTGCTTGAGAAGGGAACCAAGTTCCTCTTCCGGTTCTAATGGTGGATAAGACGGCCCCCTTTTCTTCAAGGGCCTATGCTTAATAGCTGCAGAAAGAATTCCGCGAACATTCTCAAAGACAAAAAACCTTGGTCTAGTATCTCCTACCATTTCTACGTATTTATACAACAAGCTGCCTCGTGGATCTCTAATCGACTGACGATTGCCCGCAGTGCTAAATGATTGACAAGGTGGGCCACCTGCCAATAGATAAGCCTCTCCTGGAAGAAGCTTTGCTGCCTGCAATAAATCATTAGCAGTAATCTCATTAATATCTCGAAAGAACCTAACCTTATTGCCCCAGCGCATGCGCTTCGTGTTAGTTTGTAATGTGCGCCGGCAATCATCATCGATCTCGACACATGCCCGTACCTCAAAACCCGCCTTTTCCAAGCCGATGTCGAGTCCACCAGCACCTGTGAATAAACTAAATGTAGGATATGACATGCGCTAGCACCTCCCCCCTTAACTAACT
>JAAYRV010000017.1 GCA_012518595.1 Bacillota bacterium | reverse complement strand
TCTGGCTATGATAGCGGACATCATCAAGGTGGATTTTCTCGATACTCCGTACGAGCAATGTAGGCGGGTAGTTGAAGATCCCAGGCTTAGGCATGTCACTTTTCTTGCGGAAAAAGTAGAGACTAAATTGGTCCGCGCGAGATCAAACGGTGGATCTCTGCTCTGGCGCTGATGAATTCCGCAGACAGTAAGCCGGATGCCCTTTTCACTATACCGGTTCTCAGGGGCAGATTTGCTGAGTTGCTTGCGCCTGCTGCAGACTTGGGCGAAAAGTCTTCAGAATTGTTTCTTGTGGGGCTCTTTTCCATGCTTGATGCCCTTCTTGACAGACATATGGAGGATGCCCTCACTTACCTGCCTCTATCTTCAGACATAACTGATGCTCTCTTGGGAAAACCAGGGCCTCTTTATCATATGGTGCAGTTAGTCAAATTCTACGAAGAGGCTGACTGGGAGAACGTCTCGCAATGTGCAGCAAAGCTAAACTTAGATGAGAGTGTCATACCTGAGGCCTACATCGAAGCAGCGAAATGGGTCAGCGATTTTGCTGTTGCCACATAAGTTCAGATGTGATGGTCCAAACTTACTCCTATTATCAGAATGGCCGGCGAAGACAATCAGCGGTATCGGTGTTCCACAAGTGTTATCAGGTTTTGCGCTACGCGGCGCGAAGCAGTCTCCATGTCGCATGCCAGGAGACAAACATATGATGTTACGGGATCATCATTGCGGCATAGGCCTGGATGCGTCAAAGGAGGCTATCCTTGGGGAATGAAAGAGCAGAAGAATCTCAAAAACGTGATCCGCAGATTCCGGCCAGCGGGCACATGGCTGCTCGTCGCTTTTGCGCTGGCTGTGGCGGCAAGCCGGAGTTACCTCCTCTTCCACACTTTGGTGGAAGGGTTTTCCATTGTCATAGCGATCGCCGTGCACATACTCGCTACAAGGACATTCAAGCATTCAAAGAACGCGTTCCTCCTCTACCTCGGAACCGCTTACCTCTTTGTGGCCATCATCGACGTCGCTCATACAATGACTTATTACGGAATGAACGTCTTCCTCGGATACGGCCCGAACACTCCGACTCAGCTATGGATTGCCGGGCGCTTCGTGGAAGCGGTGTCCCTGTTCCTCGCCCCGATGCTCGCGTCACGCCCAATCCCCCGCTCGGCGCTGCTCGGCGCCTACGGGATGACGACAAGCATTTTGCTCGTGTCGATAATGTGGTTGAAGGTGTTCCCGGTGTGCTTTATTGAAGGCCAAGGGTTAACTGCGTTTAAGGTTGCCGGCGAGTACGCGATATCCATCTTGATAGTGGGCGCAATTCTCCAGCTCCGTTCCAGAAGAGATCAATTGGGCCGTTCCCTGTACCGGGTCATGGTAGCTTCTATGGCAGTCAATATCGTGGCAGAACTAAGCTTCACCCTTTACACGGACGTATACGGAATTATGAACTTCGTTGGCCATATGGCAAGACTCGTCGCTTTTTACCTCATCTATCGCGGCGTAGTTATTCCGGGTATTGACGCCTCCTACAACGCGGTTACTACTGAGCTGAAAACCAACGCAGTATCGGACTACCTCACCGGGCTGTACAACCGCCGGGGTTTGGTCGAGCTTGCCAGGCAAGCGATGGGTGAGGCAGGGGACGAACCGTCTGCGGTAGGGGTCCTGCTCATGGATCTGGATCAATTCAAGATTGTTAACGACCTCTATGGTCACCTGACAGGAGACCGGGTGTTGAGGGATTTCGCAGCCCTGCTCCGTTCGTCCGTTGAGGGGACTGACCTCGCTTGTCGGCTCGGCGGAGACGAATTCGTGGCCTTTCTTGGCGACGCCAGTGGGGAGCGGATGCGCGTTGTGTCGGAACGGATCCGGGAGGCGGTAGGCAAGTGGGCTGCCTCTGATGAAGTAGTGCGCAGCCTGGGAGTGAGTATCGGAAGCGCTCTGTGGGAACCAGGTTCCCCAGGTGACATCGAGACACTGCTCAAAGTGGCGGACGAGAGGATGTACCAAGAGAAGCAGGCTAAGAAGGCGAGGGCATAACTTAAGATGCGCGAAAGGGGAAGGTTGCCGATTTGGGCGGCCATCTTTGGTCGCTTTCCATGGGCTACCAGTTCCCCTTTTGGCTTTCTCAAGACTCAGTTATTGCCGGTGACGCCATTCCTGATTATGATGTGGCATGTCAGAAGCTCGATGGCCTTAATGTCGAGTTCCCGGCGGCGCGCCATGTCTGTCAGTGCCCCCCTAACGTACCAAGCCTTCGGCAGCGCCTGTCGAACGCATAGAATACTGCGCGTCCGACAATGCACATTACGATTGCAGATGTTACCAAGATTATGATCTCTTGCTTCATCGGCAGCAATGGATTGGTTCCAAGGAGTACAGAGCGCACTGCGTCGTATCCATATGTTGTGGGTAGTGCAAGTGCAACTGCCATCAGGGGCTTTGGCAACACGGTGACTGGAAACTGCATTCCCGAGATTTGAGAGAAAACCCAGTTGGACATGTCTATGGCTGTCTGCGCCCGGCGGATAGCCAGGACTATTCCAGCAAGGCCCAGCCCCAGCCCTAAAATGGCTATGAGCATGGGCACTATTATCAGCAATGCTATGAATATGTCGCCGCTGACCTTTACGTTAAACAACAAGGCTCCGATTAGAAGCACACCTAGGCTTTGTACAGTGGTCAGGAGGGCGAACATAATGCTGCGACCAAGAAGCATGGATACTCGGTTGGCAGGTGTAACCCAGTTCGGTTCCAGCACGCCAAGGATCATGTCTCCCTCGATGGAATAGGCCATTCCCCAGAATGCGACTGCAATGTAGGAGGACATGAATGCACCCACCATCACAAAGGAGAAATAGTCGGAAGTGCCGGTAAAACCCTCAAAACCCACGGCGTGACCGCCTGCAGAGAACGCCTTGCCCATGAAGTACAGGGGTGTCAGCCACATGAGTGGCTCAATCAACTCTAAGACAGCATTTGCCGGGTACCTGGTAAAAATTATGAATTCCTTGCGTGCAGTTGCCCCAATTACCCTTAACTGCGAATATAACCATCTACTCAACTTAGCCACGTTTTAACACCTCGTCTCATCTTAATCTATTCCGCTTAATCCAATCCGTCATAGTCTTGCCGTGCAGTGCGGGATTCTCGTCATGATTAACTTTCGTAGACTAAGCCGGTAGAATTCGCCTACTGCACGGCCTGCCACACGGGCTAATACTGTCCAAGAATGCCTTTGCGGGACGCGATGCGATCCATCAAAATGAAGAGCATATACCCTCCGGCTATGAGAGATACCGCAAAGGCGAAGAGAATCCAAAATGAGTCTGATACATCTTTGTAACCGGCACCTGCAAGCCCAATCTCGCGGATGAGACGAATGGAGTAGGTGAGCGGTAGGCCTTTCGCGACGGTCTGCATCCAATGAGGCATGACTGATATTGGGTAGGTTATCCCGCAAAAGACCATGAACATGCCGCGTACGAAGTTTACCGCAGAGTTGAGTTCTCGTACGAGTAGAACCAGGCTGGCGAATATGAGACCAAGGCCGTAAATCGCAGCTGTAGAGAGCAGGAAAACGAGGCCCAAAAGAGGGCTGAACGTGAGATTCATATGCCACACCAGCTTGCAGAATATTAAGCTGACGGCAACGGTCATGAGTGAGGAGATCATGTTGGTAAGGCCGGATCCAAACATGATTGCCAAGCGCGAAGCGGGGGTCACCCAGTTGGACTCTAAGGTTCCACGGCGTTGCTCTGTCCTGAGAGTCGCGCCAACTTGCCACAGCACCGTATTGAGCCAACTCCACATGACAATTCCGATGAACACGAACCCTATGTAGTCGGATGTTCCTGCAATTTCAGCGAAGATTTCCCCTCCTGAGTTATCCGGACCGGCCAGCGCTTGGGTAGCGAATACAGTAAACGTTGGCATTAGTATCGGCCACAGCAGCATGGCAACCAGCCAGTCAGGATAGCGGCACCTTATCAACAATTCGCGTTTTGCTGTTGCCCAAAAAGCTCTGGCATTACTCATCTTTGAAACCTCCTGACTGTCTAGTCCCTGAGGGACTTCCCTGTTAATGCAATGAAGACGTCCTCCAGCGTGGGTTCGTTCGCCTTCATGTTAAGCACCCTATCGCCGCTCGCGCGAAGAAGATCGAGCAGCGCATCAAGGGTTTGCCTGCTGTCTTCCGTCAAGACTCTAATGGTCCAGGTTTCCAGACCGTTGTCTGAAGCATAGGATTCAACTCCCCGAACAAGAGGCAAGGAGCGAAGTTCGTCCAGGACGCCGTCTGGGGCTCTGTCTACTTCCACCTCAAGCGAGTGCATCTCTTGAAGGCCGGCCTTGAGTGTGGCAGGGGTATCAAGTGCAATGATACGCCCGTGATCGATTATTGCTATCCTGTCGCAAAGCTCGTCAGCTTCAGCCATGTAATGAGTTGTCAAGAGTATGGTATGGCCTTCGTCCCTCAGTGACCGAACTGTATCCCGAAGATTCCTGGCAGATTGCGGGTCAAGGCCTGCGGTAGGCTCGTCAAGCAGCACGACAGGTGGATTTGCAAGAAGCGCTCTGGCTATGGCCAGCCGCTGCCTCATCCCGGTTGAATAGCGTTCAACCAGCTCGTTTGCTTTCGCTTCCAGATCCATCTTGCAAAGTAGCGAATCTATTCTCGATGCAGTTTTAGACGGCTCCACATTATAGAGGGCTGCAAAGTACTCCAGATTCTCGCGGCCCGTCAGTTTCCAGTAGAGACTACGTTCACCGGAGAAGACTGTTCCCATGGATCCCCGAACTTTTGCGGGTTCTCGGACAATGTCGTATCCCGCCACGCGAGCGGTTCCTGATGTTGGATTCACGAGAGTGCAGAGTATCTTGATTGTGGTTGTTTTGCCTGCGCCATTAGGGCCAAGGAGTCCGAAGATCTCGCCGCTTTGGATCCCAAAGCTGATTCCATCTACAGCGACTGTGGTCTTGGGTCGGTTGTTGCCGCCGTTATTGCTGCCGGTTGTGCCAGGTCCATTGCCCTTCCCCCCACCGTTTCGTCGCCAGGGCAGCTTGCGGGGAGCGCGGCGGGTGAATACCCTCCTTAGATTCTCAACCTCAATAGAATTGACAGTGCTCATTGGACAACCTCCAAAATGTATTGGCGGATCCGCTTATTAACTATATTAATCGTGACATTAATAATTGTCAAGTGTCTATTAATTATATTAAGCATGTGATGATATATAGATTTATTTATTTGCTAACGGGGAGGAGTCGCTGTACGAGGGTGACTAAGGTTCATAGTGCGTAAGTGAAGAGGGAGGCATTGATGTCACGTTAGAAATACAGTATGGTATGCATAAGAGGAGGCGCAAGTGCGGATTGAGACTACCTTGAACCAACTGCTGAGATATCACAAAGTGCTAATCTATCGGTAGTAAGAAAGGAGGCCGGGGCTGTGAGTGTGCGTGAGGAACTCATAAAAGCTATTGAGGCCTTGGACGAGGAGAGCCTGGAAGCTGTCCTTGACTACGTGCGACTTCTGCAGGAGCCTGAAGAGGTTGAACCATTAGAAGAGGAACGTGCAGTTATAGCCAGAGGCAGGGAGGAGTTTGCTCGCGGTGAGTGCGCAAAGTGGCGTGAACTGAAGCGGAATGGTGATGTTTGATGCCATCATATGAGGTGATACTGACCAAGAGCGCACTAAAGACCTATGTACGGTTGACGGTGAAGCTTAGGAAAGGCGTTGACCGGTGCATCGGATATTTGGAGGTTAACCCCACTTGGGGACCGAACGTAAAGAGACTTGCAGGAGAGTCCGGTTGCTATAGACATCAGGTAGGCGGCTGGCGTATCCTACTATGAAGTAGACGAAACGACTCGAGAAGTAAGGGTATACGATATACAACCCCGGGGCGATGTTTATAAGCATTGAGTTCCGCCAAGACCTCCCTTGGCTCTTCAATTTCCTGCGTAGGACCGGCCGAGAATAGTAGCAAAAAGACTATGAATTAAGGGTCATTTATGTTATGTGGAGGCGTTATATGAAGGGTAGAGTAAGTGTACTAACAATGATTGGGATTCTTGTTTATGTGATCTATTCATTGGTAGATAGGTTTGTTATTCAGATTCCTGATATTGTGGCGATTCCTGTCATGATACTTGGGATTATACTGATACTGGCTGGAATCGTCAAAACGCCCAAAGACAATGCCACAAAATGAGCATAACGACTACAGCCGTGGACATGTCAGACCTCGCTATGCTAAGATCAGGGTGCTTTAAGAACCACAGCAGCTTAACATGCTCAAGGGCGCGCACATTCTCGTACAGAACGCACATGCTTACGGGCACAATATCCGAACCGGACCGTGTGAACGTATAGGCGGGAAACTGCAAGGCCACGGGAAGGAGCGGGGAACTATATGACAATCTCAGACCAACTCAAAGACAAAGCCAGAACCCTATTAACGAATTTCAAGGGCGACCGGTATGCATTTGGAGTAGAGACAATAGGCGAAACAGGTAAGTTCGCAGCTGAATTAGGACAGTCAGCTTTGGTGATTGCCAATAGCAGTGCATGGCTTGTCTCTGTGCTCGATAGTGTGCTGGACTCGCTTCGCCTGCATGGGGTCAAACTTGCCGGGAATAGTGTGGTTCGTGGAGCGGCGCCTAATGCTCCTCACGAAGACGTATACCGAATAACTACCGGGATCCTGCAATCGAAGCCTGACTGCCTGGTTGCAGTTGGCGGAGGGAGTACCATAGATGCTGTAAAAGCGGCTAACGTCCTTGCATCATTAGGGAAATGGGAACCCGAGATAGATTCGTATTTCGGTACAGGACTGGTTACGGAAGCTTTGGAAAAGCACGGAGTTAGTTTGCTTCCTATGATTGCAGTGGAGACAGCTGCCAGCTCAGCTGCGCATCTGACCAAGTACTCAAATATCACTGATCCTGTAGCCGGTCAGAAGAAACTCATTGTAGACGATGCAATAGTCCCCGAGCACGCAGTATTTGACTATTTCATCACGAAATCCGTGCCTCGCCCTACGACTTTGGACGGTGCCTTTGACGGGTTAGGCGAAGAAGAGCTTGGTAAGTCAACGGAACAAATACGTTATCGAAAATTTCGCCTGGTTTCATGGATACATTATACCTGAAGTGGACCCCAGCATATCCTCGTATGTCTTCGAGTCTAGCTGCCCAAGAAAACCCGGGAAATCAGCTCCAGAAACGGGGGTCGGGCGTAGTAATATGGTTTCTGGATCGGTCGTCCTCAAAGGGCGATCTATTTGCAGCTATGCGTCCTACTGGATTGCCACCTAACTCACAATATTGTAATAAGTTCTCGCAGTCACGGCATAGACGATGATATAAAATACTGCAAAAACAAGGATTGTTACAACTGTACACCCGGCATAAAGCTGTACATTGGTCAGATTTAACACTTCAAGCAATTTGGTTATTACTTTAAAGGCAAATGCTATATGAATTACGGCTGTGACAAGGGGCAGGAAGAACACAGTTAAGACCTGGCTCTGTATAGCCTGCTTAACTTCAGCACGGCTCATGCCCACCTTTTGCATAATCTCAAAACGCTCCCGGTCATCATAGCCTTCAGCGATCTGCTTATAGTAGATTATCAACACAGTAGCCATAATAAACAACAGGCCTAAAAATATGCCTATAAAAAACAACC
>JAAYRV010000115.1 GCA_012518595.1 Bacillota bacterium | reverse complement strand
TGATGATGATTCTGAATATTCTCAGTGACGTAGAAGGCATAGAGTTTATATACCTTACTGATAATGACGTAGTGCGTCACGAGATTGTCTAAAGGATAATAAGAGCCTATGAGAAATATGATAGTGAGAAAGCTGAATCCGGCGAAGAAGTAGAAGTGTAGGAGGGATTGTCTGTGCCTATTCCGGTTCAGAAAGGCGGTTCCAGGAAACCCGCTTCTCTGATGGAGAAAAGTAAAAGATTTTCATTGGATCCTACGCTTCAGCGGTGGCTTATAGTAGTCGGAACAGTGTTCATACTGACTTTAATACTAATGACTGTACTCATTCCCGGCAGGGTTGAGATGGAAGTAGGCCAACCAAGCAGGTATGATATTGAAGCGCCACGGGACATTGTGGATAGGCCTTCAACTGAGAGGCTGAAAGAAGAAGCAGGACGCGAAGCAATCAAGGAAGCCAATCTTTCGCAGGCCAACTATGATATCAGTCCGGCCGCCAGCATTTCTGCTGAAGATAGGGTAGACCTCATTTTTGACACCATTGACAAGCAGCGAGCCGCAGTGGAAACGTGGAAAGAGGAATCCGCAGGCAATTTTGATAATCGGGTCAAATCCCTCATTCCTGAGATAGTTAGGAAGATCGAAAGCGACTTCGGAGTAAAAATATCCCAAAAGACAGTCGATGCGTTGCTGAGGCTTTCTGATGAGGAGTTCAGAGCGGCAAGAATCAGCGCCAAGCAAACTGCAGGTTCTATCATGAGAGAGGTGCGGATTAGCAAAGAGACGCTGGATGCTGCAAAGAAGCAAGCCGAGGATGCTGTTGAGGCCGAACCTTTCCCGGAAGAGCTCAAAACAGCGTTGCTTGAGATAGTCAATGAGCAGATAAGCCCTAATCTTGTGCTCAATCCCGGTAAAGTGGAGAAGGCCCGTGAATCTGCGGAAAAACAGGTAAAACCTGTTATGATTCTAAGAGGGCAGACCATCATTAGGCGCGGGGAAATTGCCACTCCGGATCATATAGACATATTGCACGATCTAGGGCTCTTATCTCTGACTTTTGATGCCCTGACTTTGGGTTCTATCATCATAATGATAGCCATACTCATGTTGGGTATGGGTATTTACCTCTATCTTCATCGGAGGGACATTTTCCAGGAAACTAAGTCTCTTTTGATTCTCGGTACTGTAACAGTTTTGACAGTATTTTTGATAGCGGTAATTTCATCAATACCATGGGACGGGGCAAGTTTTCTTGTGCCTGTCAGTCTCGGGACAATGCTCATTGCCATACTTGTTGATTCTCAGTTGTCGCTCCTTGCCGGCGTGGTACTTGGGGTATTGGCCGGCATAGTCAGCGGCGGTTCTCTTGCCTCGGCCATCATAGCCATATTGTCCGGCATTTCCGGAACGTTCGCAGTTACGAGAATATCAGAACGTTCTGATCTAATGCGGGCAGGCATGATTGTAGGCGCTGCTACAGCCTGTGTTATTGCGGCTGCCGGTCCGCTCACAAGGAATCCTGAGGTCTCACGTATGTGGTATCTGGGTATCGTGAACGGTGTTCTTTCTACGGTGATTACCATAGGCCTATTGCCGTTTTTTGAGAACATATTCAGGGTTACCACCCCTATAAAGCTCCTGGAGCTTTCAAACCCTAATCAGCCTCTTTTGCGAAGGCTTCTTCTGGAAGCGCCGGGCACATATCACCACAGCATTATTGTAGGCAATCTTGCAGAGGCAGCTGCTGAGGTCATTGGCGCTGATTCGCTCCTGGTTCGAGTTGCTGCATATTATCATGATGTAGGAAAGACAAAGAGGCCCTACTTTTTTGTTGAGAATCAGCTGATGCAGGATAATCCCCATGATAAGTTAGCTCCGACTCTGAGTACACTGATTATAACATCACATATTAAAGACGGGGTTGATATGGCTTCCCGAAGCGGGCTGCCGGAGTCGGTTATTAATATCATTAGAGAGCATCACGGTACTACTTTAGTGCCATACTTTTATCACAAGGCCACGGAAAGCGCGAAGGAAGAACTCGTTGACGAGAAGGAGTTCCGATATGTAGGGCCGAAGCCCCAGACAACTGAATCTGCTATAGTTATGCTTGCGGATTCGGTTGAGGCTGCTGTCAGGTCTCTATCCAGGCCTACTCCCGGTCGTATTGAAGGGCTTATCAGGAAGATAATCAAGGAGAGGCTTCAAGACGGCCAATTTGATGAGTGTGACCTGACGCTCAAAGATTTGGATGCAGTAGCCAATGCTTTTGTGCGAGTTCTTAGCGGAATATATCATCCCAGGATCGAGTATCCCGATGTTGTCCAGAAGGATGCAGACACAAAGAAGGCACAAGGCAGTTAAGGATAAAGGAACTGCAAATTGCGAGGGTGGGGGGTAGGCGCATTGCCTGTAGACATCTTAGACCTCCAGACAGCTCTTGAAGTTACAGCGGAAATGTCCGGCATTGCGACAAAGGCTGCCATAGGCTGCCTCAAGTGTGAGGACATAAATCCAAGCGAGGTTGAGATAAGTATCGTCTTTGTAGACGATGTGTATATAGCGGAACTTAATCGAGAGTACAGAGGGATTCAGAATCCCACTGACGTTCTTTCATTCCCTATGGATGATCCTTGTATGCCAGGGGATGAACCTCGGCCCCTCGGAGATATCGTGATTTCCTTGGAGACTGTGGAAAGGGACGCCTCTTGTTTCGGGGGATTCCGGAATTATCTGGCGCTACTTGTTGTTCATGGCCTGTTGCACCTGTTGGGCTATGACCATGAGACTGATGAGGACGCTAAAGTCATGGAGGAGCGCGAAACGCAAGTGCTTGCCGGTTTGCTCTGAGTATGGCGCCATGAATGAGCATGCCTGGAATAGGATTTTCGAATAGGATTTGTGCCATGTTCATATGGGCTTCATAATACAGATATCTTATGGCGTGACTGGGGGATCCGTCGGTGAAGACACGTTCTCTGCGCGAGAGCTTTCGGTGCGCTATTGAAGGAGTGCTTTATGTCCTCGAGACCGAGAGGAACATGATGCTTCACTTTTTCGCGGCTGCACTGACGCTTCTCGTTGCTGCCTTATTTCGAGTGACCTGTCTGGAACTTGCGTGCCTGACTTTGACAATATCCGTTGTTCTCGTATGTGAACTGGCTAATACAGCCCTTGAGATACTATGTGACATAGTGTGCGCTGACATAGAACCTAGAATAAGAAGAGTAAAGGACATAGCTGCAGGCGCTGTGTTAGTGAGCGCTGTCTCAGCT
>JAAYRV010000114.1 GCA_012518595.1 Bacillota bacterium | reverse complement strand
CACCTCCTTCATGAGGTCGAACTCATTTGTGACAGAGTCATCATACTCAGGAAAGGGAAGGTAGTGGCCCAAGGTGAAATTTCCGAGCTGACTACGGAGACGCCTACAATAGAGATGGCCGTGGATCGGCCTTTGGAAGCGGAGGAGATCCTGCTTGCCACACCTGAAGTCTCGTCAGTCAGCCGAACCGGCAACCGACTCATCGTTCAGTGCAACTCCCATAATCCACATATCAACATGCCTCTTGACGCTGTGACAGGTCTTAGTAATTCGCGACAATTGGCGCAGCGACTAAATGAAAGCCTGGCCTCACACGAGATTTTTGCCTATGAGCTTATGTCTCACCGTGGAAACTTAGAAGAAGTGTTTTTTGACGTGCTGAAGGAGGTAGGATAGGATGTCCGGTCTGCCGGCGGAACTGCTTAAGGCAAAGCATCACAGACTCTTATGGACTCTACTGGTTATTATGGTCCTTGTTGAGATTCTGATAATAGGCGGAATGCGGTATTGGGCAACGCATTCCCCGGATTCAGAGGCAGGTCCTGATGATGAACTCAGGCAAGTCTACTCATCTACTTCTTTTCCCGGAGTGATCCTGCCGACACTGACGTTTTCCGCCACCTTCGGCACGATTTTCGCTGTCATCTTCACGTCCCGCCTCGGTGGTGAAGAGTATCGCTTCGGAACTGCAAAACAAATGATGTCAATGGGGGTCAGCCGAGCCAAATATGTCTTTGATAAATTGCTGGCTTCAGTCCTTATCTCTCTCGTCTTCATTGTCGCGCCGGTCATTGCTGCGAGCGCATTTACAGCGATTCTCTCCGCCTTTTCCCGAGGACCCTTGTGTGCGGAGCCAATTACCATGTCGTTGGTACTGCAAGTCACAAGAGGCTTCGGAATTGCATGGATTTGCCTGGGGTTTTACTCAGGTCTTGCGGTTTTTCTGGCAATTGTCACAAGATCATCACAAACTGCGACTACCATCGCGATATTGATGATCCTGCTCGAGGGTAATATTGTAAATTCCTTTGCAGAGAGATTTTCGTTTATCAAAAAAATCGCGCCTTATTCCATGGGGAGATGCACCAATCTGGTTGCATCCTTAATTGAGCAGTCCCAAGATATCATGGAGGTTCTATCGAGGCAAGACATTATAAATGCCTTCATCACCCTTTTGGTGTGGTTTACGCTTTTCACAGTCTCGGCTGTGTTAATATTCAAGGGACAGGAACTTGGCGCCGACTGAGTCCTATTTTTTCGGCTGCTTTTCAGTATCTTTGAGCTGCTTTTCAGGCTTTTGTCGGCCGCCGGGCCGAGGCGTTTTCTCTTTTGCCTTGCCCTGCTGACCGCCGGTTTTACTTCGGGCCTTCTTCCCAGATAAAGGCTGGACAGGGGATATTACAGGACTCTCTTTGCTTACCGGGCGCAACGGGGATATGTTCGGGAGAGATTGCACTACGATCCTATATACGGATCTGACTCTCCTTGCCCGAGCTACCTTTGTGTCGTCGATTTTACCGTCTTTGATTAGTTGTGTAAGCAATGTGTCATTCACTGAGAGTTTTGTGACAAGTTGAAAAATGGATTCAGGTAGGCTTTCCCGGAGCAAAGGTATGTCATAATCCGTATGTTGAGAGGCTTGATATGAGATTCTGCCTTTATCTGTGTCCAATGACAGTGTTTTTGTGGACTGAAAATGCTCCACCAGGATCCCCTTGAGATACTCTTCCCGCTTCTCCAGCTCTTTCCTACGCCGGTTGACCTCGATAAACTCTGTGGCAATGTTATCAATATCCATATAATTACGCCTCCCGGAGAGTTTTGTCGCCTATCCCTTCAAGTACTACATATTAGGAGAGACAAGGGATTATGACGAACAGTGCTCCCGGAGGCCAAAAAGTTTGCACGCGTTGGCAGTAGTAATCGCTGCCACGTCATCAAAACTAATATCCTTCAATTCAGCAAGGGCTTGCGCTACATGCACTACATATGCAGGCTCGTTCCTCTTGCCTCTCAGGGGAACCGGAGTAAGGTAGGGCGCGTCTGTCTCCAGGAGAATGCGGTCCGACGGTAACCCCTTAATAATCCGGCGCAATTCGGACGAATCAGCGAAAGTTAAGATGCCTCCGACAGAAATGTAGAATCCCATGTCAAGGCAATCCTTTGCTACTTCGCGATCCCCTGAAAAGCAATGTATGATGCCGCCCACATCTTCAGCTCGTTCAGATTTTAGGATGGCCATGACATCATCATAAGCCTCTCTGACATGGACGACTATAGGAAGCCCGAGCTCTCTTGCAAGGTTTATCTGCATACCAAATATCCGGCGTTGAACATCACGAGGCGAGAAATCATAATGGTAGTCGAGGCCGATTTCACCGATGGCGACGACTCCCTCGTCACCTGCCAGCTCCTTAATCTCGTCCAGGACGTCTTCTGATACTGAATCAGCGTCATGCGGGTGGACGCCTACTGTCGCAACAACGCCGGGGTAACACTTTACACATTCCACCGCTCGCCTGGAACTTGCCAAGTCGGCGCCTACAGTGACAATAGGCCAAACCCGCGCTGACTTAGCCCTTTCTATCACCTGATCGAGGTCACAAGTGAACCGTTCGTGATCCAGGTGCACATGTGTATCTATGAGATTTGCCGAGCTTTCTCCAACCAATGAGTTCAAACTCTAATACCTGCCTATCGCACTTTTGCCCCTTTTGCCAGTGGCCTGTCTACTGTGATTATGGCAAGCTCTTTGCGGTCTTCAGTAGAACCGGCAAGGAGCATACCCCGAGACTCAACACCCCGTATCCTGGCAGGTTCCAGATTAGCGACTACCACAATATGCTTGCCAATAAGCTCATCAGGTGCGTAAAACTGGGCAATACCTGCGACAATCTGACGCTTCTCAGTTCCTAAGTCAATCTCGAGTTTAACAAGCTTATCAGTGCCTTCCACTCTTTCAGCTGCAGTAACTTCTGCCACTCTAAGATCAAGCTTCGCAAAATCATCTATGGAAATCAAGTTGTCCACCTTTGGGTCTCCTTTCCCTGTATCTGCTGTGTTTTTTGCAGACGGGCCTGTCTTCTGTTTTCTGCCTTCCTTTTTCTTTTCCTTTGCAAGTTCAGCTAAATGAAACTCCCCTGTTGTGAAATCAGAGCTCTCCATGTCAAGCCTGGGGAAAAGAGGTCCTGTTTTTGTCACACGAATCCCCGGCAGCAAACTTGCAACCTCGGGATTTCCATCCCACCTAATGTCTTCAGGCTTCCCTGGAAGACCAAGCACATCCCAAATCCTCTGTGAAGAATCGGGAATGAACGGGGAAAGCATAACTGCCTCCTTGGCAATGACTTCTACCAAATTCAGCATAACCGTAGCCAAACGTTCCCTCTTACCTTCACGGGCCAGTACCCAAGGCGCAGAATCCTCAATATACTTGTTAGCTGCAGTAATCAAGCTCCATATCTCACTGAGAGCGCCGGCGGGATCAAGCTCCTCCATCTTTTGATGGCCTCTTTCGGCAACACTCTCCCCAAGCGCCCTGAGCTCCTCATCTAAAGGCTCATATACTCCGGAAGGAGAAGGGACTGTCCCTTTAAAATATTTCTTTATCATGGAGACTGTACGATTGAGAAGATTCCCCAGATCATTTGCCAAATCTGCATTATAGGTCTCTGCAAGTCCCTCAAAAGAGAAGTCTCCGTCCTGACCGTGAGGCACAACCTTCATAAGATAGTACCTGAGCGGATCTGCGCCCAGACTGTCTGCGACTTTCAGCGGGTCTACCACTATTCCCTCAGACTTTGACATCTTTGCGCCTTTGAATGTAACAAATCCATGGCCAAATATGGTCTCCGGCAAAGGCACGCCTGCTGCCATAAGTGCCGCAGGCCAAATCACACAGTGAAACCAGGTGATATCCTTACCGATATAGTGCAAATCTGCAGGCCACCACTTACCGAACTCGTCTGTGCCGGGTGTATATCCAGCGCCTGTCAAGTAGTTGATGAGAGCGTCAAACCAGACATAAACCACCTGGTTATCATCAATTTCCTGAGGGAAAGGGACACCCCAAGTCAAGGTGGATCTAGACACGCTTACGTCTTGAAGTCCTTCCTTAATTCGGTTTACTATCTCATTTCTTCTGGCTACAGGCAGAATGAATTTCGGATTTTCCCGGATGTGACGAAGTAAGGGCTCCTGAAACTTAGAAAGAGCGAAAAAGTAGTTGGTCTCCTCTACCCACTCAGGCTCCCGACTGGGATGAAAAGGGCACTTCCCTTCAATGAGATCGCCTTCTTCTATGAACCTCTCGCATGAGACGCAATAGTACCCGGAGTAGGTGCCTTTGTAAACATAGCCTCTTTCATTTGCCCGTCTGACAATATCCTGAACAGTCGCAACATGATCACTGTCCGTGGTCCTAATAAACCTGTCGTAGCTGATGTTAAGCTTGTCCCAGGCACTACGGAAACGTCCTGCCATGGTATCACAGAATTCTTTTGTGGAAAGTCCTTCAGCCTCAGCTTGTCTCGCCACATTGAGACTATGCTCGTCAGTTCCTGTAAGGAAAAACGTATCGTACCCGGCCAATCTTTTGAAGCGAGCGATTACGTCTGCTCCGATCTTCTCATAAGCATGCCCCAGATGCGGGTTTCCGTTCACATAGTCTATGGCGGTTGTAATGTAGTATTTGGCCAATGGGAAACACCCCCGTCTATTACCATATAACTATCTATTATTTATAACCATAAATAGGCTTGCATTGCCCTCAATATATCCTTGCTGTTTATTGCTGTCAAGCAAGGTCACATTTCGCTATATTCATGTACTATATAAGTAGACGCAAAGTGCAAACATTGCAACTCTTATAGTTCTTTTACACTATTGCATCTCTTATGGAATATTAGCCACAAATTATCAATTTAGCCTTGACTTGCCTTGGAAAATAAAGTATAGTTGTGGCGTGGAGTTTCCAAGCCTATCAAGCTAAAGGTCTGGAAAAGGAGGGAGCTGCTACCATGAAATCAACAGGTATTGTTCGAAAAGTCGATGAACTAGGTCGCGTTGTAATTCCTATAGAATTGCGCAGGACCCTACAGATTGAGGAGAAAGACGCCCTTGAGATCTATGTTGATGGTGAGAGAATTATTCTCAAGAAGTATCAACCTGCTTGCATCTTCTGTGGGAATGCTGACAACATCAAGATTTTTAGGGATAAGAATATCTGCAGGGACTGCCTGGATGCAATGAAAGCCTTGGTGTAAACAGGGCGATTCGCAAGAATCAGTAATAGTCTCTTCAGTTTTATCCCTAAGTCATAACAAGACTTGCCGGGGGCATCATTACTTTATGTCTGATGCCCCTTTCACCTCTCCTTGTTCCCGACAACTATTGTTATCTCACCCTTTATTGTCCTTTGTGAGAATTCTTCTCGCACTTCTTCGAGAGTTCCCTTAATAATTTCCTCATGAAGCTTAGTAAGCTCCCTGGTGACCACGACCTTCCTATCGCCACCCAGCACGGATACTAAGTCCGACAAAGTCCTTGTAAGCCTATAAGGCGATTCATAAATCACTGCGACTATTGTCTCTTGCGCCAGGCTTTCCAGAGCTTCTTCACGTCGCTTTCCTTTTCGCGGAAGAAAACCAACAAACGTAAATTCGTCAGCTGAGAATCCGGATACCGAAAGAGCCGTTATAACCGCAGACGGTCCGGGAATAGAGACTACTTTCAGGTTATTCGAAAGGGCGCAGTCAACCAGATGCGCTCCTGGGTCTGAAATCCCCGGCATCCCTGCGTCCGTTACCAAAGCCACTTGCTTTCCTTCTTTGATCATTTCTATGAGCTGCGGCGCCCTGGAAAATTCGTTGTGTTCATGATAGCTTATGGTCTTTGTAGGAATCTCAAAATGGGCAAGAAGCTTTCGCGTCCTTCGAGTATCCTCAGCAGCTATAAGATCCACATTGCGAAATACATCCAAAGCCCGTATAGTAATATCTTGTAGATTACCTATAGGTGTCCCACATACGTAAAGTGTTCCGGTGGAAGTCATCGGCATCACCTACTGCCTGTTCCTTGAGGCTTCTCTTTCGGCGTAGAGACATTTCCTGCCTTTTGCCTAGGCCCGGAGGACGATCGTTGACTTCTTCTACGTCTCCTCCTTTTGGGTTTAGTCCCTTGACCGGTTTTGCTGTCCTTTGATCCGGAAGTTGACTTACCTGTGGCCGTTCTGCCCCTATCATCTGTTTTCGTCTCAGCGCTTGTCCTTTTCCTTTTGCTTCTAACCTGCTTTCCAGCGGGCTTCGCATCAGATGCACCTTGTTTTGCTTCGCCTGATTGGGCTTGGTTCGGCCTTCTCCTACGCCGATTGCGCCTGCGCCTCCTTGGTTTTTGAGACCTCTTCTTCGAGGACTCCTCTTCTCGTGCCAGGTTGTCCTCGTCAGCTTTATGTCCTGTTTCTTTTATGGCATTACCTGAATTGCCATGGCCAACCCGGTTTTCCTGACCTGGTGTAGCGCTCCTTAGACTCTCACTATACTTCACCGGACAGGCCTTGGCGCCGTCTTCTTGCTTACGGACATTGACATTCACTATCGCGCCGTCATCCATCCGAACTGTAGCTATCCCTGAAAGGACATTCAGATCCACGATCTTTCCCGTACCTGCGCTCGTCTCAAGTTCGCTGCCTACAGGAGGAAGACCCTTACGGAGTTCTTGATACGCGTCATGCTCATACCTGAGACAACACATAAGACGTCCGCACATCCCTGAAATCTTAGAAGGATTCAAAGAAAGGTTTTGATCTTTCGCCATCCTTATTGATACAGGTTCAAAATCTTCCAAGAAGGTAACGCAACATAGGGGTCTTCCACAGGTGCCAAGTCCCCCTATCATCTTGGCTTCGTCTCTGACACCAATTTGCCGAAGCTCAATACGGGTTTTGAACACCCCGGCCAAGTCCTTTACAAGTTCTCTGAAATCCACTCTTCCATCTGAAGTAAAGAAGAAGATTATTTTGGTGTTATCAAATGTGTATTCAACATCCACAAGCTTCATAGGTAAGCCATGAGCTTCTATTTTAGTCAAGGCTATTTCAAAGGCCTTCCGTTCTTTTTCTCTGTTCGCCTTGACTCTGGCCTCATCCTCTGAAGTAGCCTTTCTAACAACCTTTCTCAAAGGGGGTGTAATCTTGTCTTCAGGCACCATGTCCGCGCCTCCGACAACTTCGCCGAATTCCAACCCCCTTACTGTCTCAACGACCACCTTATCCCCATCAGAAAATTCCATATCT
>JAAYRV010000113.1 GCA_012518595.1 Bacillota bacterium | reverse complement strand
GCAGATCTTATAGGAAAACGCGTCGTGGGGGAGATCAACATAGTATGCGGTGAGTGTCCGATGTGCAGGAGCGGCAACCCCAGGCACTGCGATAATGTCAAAGCCATGGGCATTAACGGATGGCAGGGCTGTTTTGCTGACTATGTAGTTTTGCCCGAGCACAATCTCCACGTTGTTCCGGATTCAGTCACTGACCGTCAGGCGGTGTTTACCGAACCCCTCGCCGCAGGCATTGAGGTCCTGGAGCAAGTCCACATACTGCCTACTGACCTGGTCGCTGTCATCGGCGACGGCAAACTGGGCCTTCTCACAGCCCAGGCAATACACGCTTTTGGACATCACGTTGTTGTCTTAGGTAAGCATGATAAGAAGCTGAGAATTGCAGAAAGCACAGGCATGGATGGTTCGTTCGTCGGAAGGTTTACAAGTCAAGTTGACGTGGCTGTGGATTGTACAGGCAATGCGTCAGGCATTGAAACTGCCATGGCAATAGTCCGCCCGAAGGGAACAATCGTGCTAAAGAGCACTTTTCATAGAGGCGTCCCTGTTAACCTTACACCGATAGTGCGTAATGAGATTACATGCGTAGGTTCACGGTGCGGGCCGTTTCTACCTGCGCTGCGACTCCTGGAGAAAGGAACAGTCGCCACTGAACCGCTAATTGATGCGGTTTTTTCAGCTGATCAGATGATAGATGCTTTCGACGCAGCATGCACCCGCGGAAGCTTGAAGATACTGATAGATTTTGGATCCGATGGATAAGCGACTCGAAGAAGGCTTACACAGAGCTACCGGGGCTTTGAGAAGATTTCGACCTGTAAGACTCCTCGATCAAAGAGGAGTCCGGCGCGAGAATGTCGAATGTTCTAATGTTGCGTCCTATCAAGTCCGAAGGAAGCCGCGAAAAGGATATGTTGTAGGATGAATTCAGGAGTTATGGTTAATCTGCGACCGTTAGATGTAGCAGTATTGGTGGACGAATGCGGGGCTGCGGTTAGGCTCCGGCCTCCGGTTTACAGAGCGGTAAGCTATTGGTGTCAATGCTAAAAAGGAGTGATTTCGTGAAAAGGAAACCATTATTTGTTATTGCAGTTCTGACGGCTTTGGTTATGTTCACAAGTTCTTTAGCACTCGGCGCGCCGACTTCGCTTCCAAACAAGTACATGAACGCTGCTCGTATCATGGGAGACTGGTTAGTCGATAATATTGATCCGGCTCTGGGAAGTTGGGTATCTCCGTGGGATACGGGTAAGACTGATGCAACCACATCGTTCCACGGGATTAAGCAGCTTGCCATCCTCTCAGACATCACGGGAGACAGTATCTACCGTGATGCTGCACGTAGGGTAGCTGATTCATGGATTGACAAGGCATTCATTGGGAGTCGCGATGAGATTCGTGATTGGAATTGGGCTTATGACAACAAAGTCGGTAAACTGGATTGGACCGATGAAGACTATCATAAGGTCCAAGGAGGGTTCGCCTCTGGATTCTGGGCGGAGAAGGATGGACATGCATGGGTTCGTAGTGCAGATACTCCGTTCTGCGCCAGCATTGTCAAGCCCGTCGAAGCATTCCTCCAGTTTGAGGACGAGTATGATGATGTGATAACGGTTATTGCAGGATGGTTCAGTACTGACCTGGAAAACAAAAGGCCTTGTTCAGGCGAGTCATCGTTCCCTGCCTACATGACCTGTCAGGCCTATTCAGATACTGACGGTGATGGTTTTGCAGACATAGATTATGTTCACTGGGGGTCTCGCAGGCAATCTGCGTGTATGAACTCGAGATCCATTCCCGTTTTCCTTGAGCTCGGGATGAAAGATGAGGCCATCGGGATCGCAGATTGGCTTATTGACGTGATGTGGAATGATGAAAAGGGTCGTTTTGACGCGGTATACGACTTCGACACCGGCGCCAGTTTCTGTATGAAGGAGTCCGGGGATGAGGGATGTGTGAACGCGCAGGTTGCTTCCGGACTCTTAACTGTTTACGAGGCGACGGGAGATCGAAAGTACTTTGACTATGCGATTACCGCGTTGGATTGGGTGATCGATCACGAGACCGCGCCTGTAGTAACTGAATCCGGTGTCCGGGTGTACTTCACCAAACCTGCTGTTTACGGTACGCATCAGGTGGTTACTACCATGGCTCATGCTTACAGGGTAACCGGACGAGCCAATTACCTCGTATATGCCATTGCCGGTGCAGACTGGCTCATGGACCAGATGGAGACCCCGTTTGAAGGATACGAAAACAACCCGTGGTCTGTGATTGAGACTCTTGAAGCTATGGAAGCTGTCCTCAGCCTTGATGCGGTAATAGGTGCGCAAAATTAGCGCCTGAATTAGATAGCAATCAAACTATAGGAGGTAAGCGCAGAAATGAATAGGATCCGAAAGCCATTAGCGGTATTCAGTGTTGCTTTGGTCGCAGTGATGGTAATGGGAATAGCCTCGTTCAGCGTGGCTGCTGCCAAGCCTAGAATGGCTATTGTATTTGCTACAGGTGGTCTCGGAGACAAATCGTTTAATGACTCTGCATACGAAGGTATGAAGCGTGCAGAGGAAGAGCTTGGAATAGAGTTTGATCAAGCTGAACCTCAGGCTGTTGCGGAGTACGAGAGTCTCTTGATGAGATTTGCTCAGACTCGCAAATACGATCTCATTATATCCATAGGTTTCGACCAGGCAGACGCCTTGCAGGTTGTGTCTGAGAGATTCCCGGATCAGAAGTTCGCAATTGTGGACACTGCAGTTGATGCTCCCAATGTAGCATCCTACGTATACAAGGAAGCAGAGCGTGGGTTTGTGGTAGGGGCAGTAGCCGGTCTGATAACGACCAGAACAGGCGATCCGCGCATTGTTTCCGACAAGCAGATAGTCGGAGTCATCGGCGGAATGGATATCCCGCTTATCCGCGCCAATGTCGCAGGGTATATTGCGGGCGCCAAGTATGTAAATCCTAAGGTAGAAGTGAAATATGCATATGTCGGACACTGGGCTGACCCTGCCAAGTGCAAGGAGATGGCCAATGCTATGCTGGATGAGGGTGTAGACGTGCTGTGGCTTGCTGCCGGCCGTTCAGGTCTTGGTGGAATCAAGGCTGCAGAGGAGCGCAACCGTTACGCTATAGGAGCTGACTCAGACCAAGGGTATCTTGCTCCTGATAACATCCTGACCAATGGAATGAAGCTTGTGGACAATACTGTCTACATGGCTATAGAAGCGGTGCTCAAAGATGAGTTCAAACCGGGTATTAACATGCTGGGTATCAATGAAGGGGCACTGGGTTATTCAGAGAGCTTGGTCCCATCTGACATAATCGCTGAGGTAGATAAGCTTGCAGCAAAAGTCGCATCCGGCGAACTGGAAGTGCCGGAGGACATTGACCAAGTTGAGCCTTGGTTGAAAGCCGAAGGGAAATAGGTAGGAATAGTCGAAAGACAACCATAGATCGGTGCATGCGGGCGGGGGGATGTTCTCCCCCTGCCTTGTTAGGTCTACGCCGGAAAAGGGGTTCACCTTATTATGTATGCCATCCGTATGGAAAATATAACAAAATGCTTTGGTAGTGTTGTGGCTAACGATGATGTGTCTTTTGCTGCATCTCCCGGCGAAATTCACTGTCTGTTGGGGGAGAACGGGGCAGGGAAGAGCACGCTGATGAGGATCCTGTTCGGTCTTTACCGCGCGGATTCAGGTTCCATCTATGTAAATGACAATCCGGTGACCATCTCAGGCCCTCGTGACGCGATCTCTCTTGGTATCGGCATGGTGCACCAGCACTTCATGCTTGCTGAACAGCTTACCGTTGCTGAGAATATCGTGGCAGGATGCGAACCGCAGAGACGCGGGTTGCTCAATTACGAGCAGGCTCGCCGAGATATCTTGGAGGTTTCGGAGCGGTACGGCCTTCAAGTGGATCCTGATGCCACAGTTGAAGACATATCTGTCGGACAGCAGCAAAGGGTCGAAATCATAAAGGCGCTGATGAGAGGCGCCGAAGTGCTGATTCTAGATGAGCCTACTGCTGTTCTTACGCCTCCCGAGGTAAGTGAGCTTTTTACCGTAATGCGGACTCTTTCAGAATCCGGAACCACCATCATATTCATCACGCATAAGCTCAAGGAGACTATGGAGATTTCCAATAAAGTGACTGTGCTACGTGACGGTAAGAAGGTAGGTACTGTAAACACGGAAGACGCCACACCTGAGAGTCTTGTTGAAATGATGGTCGGACGGAGTCTCCCCGTGCATGATGACTGCCGCATGGCTCCAAAGGAAGCAATTGCCCTTGAGCTTAAGGACGTGTCAGTAGCGGGACGAAAAGGGAGTCGGGCCCGGTTGGACGGTGTGAATCTCGACGTCAGGTTCGGAGAGATACTGGGAATAGCGGGTGTTGACGGCAACGGCCAACTGGAGCTGGAGGAGGTTGTGTGCGGGTTGCGGAGGCCTTCGAAAGGCAAAGTCATCATGAGCGGTCAAGACCTGACCGGCAATGATACCCGAAGGATTAGAGACAAAGGGGTTGCATATATCCCGTCCGACAGGCTGAGACGGGGGATGGTGACATCCCTCAGTTTGTCCAGAAACTCCGTCCTTGGCATGCATCATCACGCCCATTTCAATCAGCGCGGAGTGCTGCAAGAAGATATCATCGACGAGCACGCGGAAGAGATCATTGCCAAGTATGACGTGCGTGCTGAATCCGTCCATCAACCTATGGGGTCCCTGTCAGGCGGGAACCAGCAGAAAATGGTTGTTGGCCGCGAGTTGACAAGGCCCCATAGTGTCGTGATTGCGTGCCAGCCTACAAGGGGATTGGATGTAGGGGCTGCTTACTACATCAGGGAGCAGATTCTTGACAGCCGTAATAAGGGTAAAGCAGTTTTGCTTGTGTCTGCGGAGCTCGATGAGATACTTGAGTTGTCTGACAGGATAGCGGTTATTTATGAAGGTCAAATAGTGGATGTGCGCCCGACCGGTCAATTTACCGAACGAGAGTTAGGTTTGCTTATGACCGGCGAGAGGAACGGAGTGTGACAGATGGGCCCAAAGCAAGATGTGTCAAAGTTTGCATACTCAGTTGTTGCAATTGTAATTGCGTTGTTGGTAGGCGCTGTCCTCATCGCAGTGTCAGGCTACAGCGTCAAAGACGCGTACTCCAATCTTTTTATGGGAGCTTTCGGAGGAGTGTACAGTCTTGCAACAACTATTGTGATGTCAACTCCGCTGCTCTTTACAGGATTGTCAGTGGCATTTGCGTTTCAGTGTGGCTTGTTCAATGTAGGGGCTGAAGGACAGCTTTACGTAGGCGCGCTCACATCAGCAGTGGTGGCGCTGGGGCTTGGGTGGCTGCCTCCTGTGCTGCGAGTTGTCATAGCGCTTCTGGCAGGCGCAGGCGCAGGGGCTTTGTTGGGTTTTGTGCCCGGATATCTCAAAGCTAAGCTAGGAGCGCACGAAGTCATTACCACAATAATGCTCAACTATGTCGCCACATTCCTCACGACTTTCCTGGTGAAGACATACTTTAAGGACCCGGGACCTGTGGATCAGACTGTTCTTCTTCCTTCAGGTTCAAGGTTGCCTGAACTCATCCGGGGAACCCGGGTGTCCCTTGGCATCATTTTAGGGATAGCTGCCGTAGCCCTACTCAACCATATAATGAGAAGAAGCGTGCTAGGGTATGAGATACGGGTTGTGGGGGAGAATCCACACGCGGCTGAGTATGGCGGAGTAAGCGTGAGCGCAAAGACTGTCCAAGCTATGATGATTAGCGGGGCTGTGGCAGGCCTTGCAGGTTCAGTGGAGGTTATGGGAACCTTGTATCGTTTCATTCCGCATTTCTCGCCCGGCTATGGTTTCACCGGGATCGCAGTAGCGGTCATTGCAGGCCAAAACCTATGGGCTGTCATTCCTGCAGCAATTCTTTTCGGAGCATTGCAGTCCGGCGGACAGACTATGCAGCTCTTCGCGGGGATACCCATGGAGCTTATGACAATGGTGCAGGGATTGGTGATACTGTTTGTGGCTGCTCCGGCCCTCGGGAGCCTGCTCTTTAGACTCAAGATACGCGCCAAGGAAGGCGGTGGCCTAGAATGAGCGAATTCATGGATATAGTCTTTAATATCAACAACCTTACAGCCACTATCAGAATGGCTGTGCCGATAGCCTTGGCTGCCATGGGAGGAGCGTTCTCTGAGAGATCCGGAGTGGTTAACATAGGGCTTGAAGGCATGATGTTGACAGGGGCGTTCTCAGGAGTGCTTGCGTGTCAGATTACAGGTAGCCCGTGGCTGGGAGTCTTATTCGCTATTATCGGAGGAGGGCTTGTCGGAGCAATTCATGCTGTGTTAACAGTTGGTCTGAAAGCGGATCATGTGGTTACAGGTGTCGGGATAAACATTTTGGCTTCAGGTACTACCACATGGCTTATGCAGGTTATTTGGAAGCGTAAAGGCACATCGGATCTGGTTGCCGGGCTTGCGACATGGTCTGTGCCCGGGCTGCGTGACGTGCCCGTCCTCGGGACGATTCTTGGCACGCATTCTCCCTTGGTCTATATCTCTTTTCTGCTGATTTTCCTTGGATGGGTGTTGATGTTTAAGACACCTCTGGGACTTCGCATAAGGATGACAGGGGAGCATCCGGAGGCTGCTGACACAGTGGGTATAAATGTGCGCGCAATTCGGTATTTCTGCGTGATTTTGAGCGGGTGTCTGGCAGGGTTGGGAGGGGCATATCTATCCCTTGCACAGCTTAACTGGTTCAGCAAGGATATGTCTGCAGGACGTGGATATATGGCCTTGGCAGCATGTATATTCGGCGGTTGGAATCCTCTGAAAGGTTTAGGCGCAAGTTTCTTGTTCTCATTTACAGACGCGATCCAAATGCGCATGCAAACTTCCAAGCTGCGCATAGCAACAGAATTAGTGCAAATGATTCCCTACATTCTTACGATCCTGATCCTTGCAGGCGCAGTGGTCCGATCCAGGCCTCCTGCAGCTTTGGGCGAGCACTACGAGTCGGGGCAGACAAGCAAATAGGACTTCTCCTTTTTCAGGGTTTCCGCTACCCTTTAAGCCCGGTCATAGCTATGCCTTCAATGAATTGACGCTGCAGAATGAGGACAGATGCTATGCCTACAGGCTTCATCAATGTAGTGGACGCAATTCTACACTAGGAGGAAAAATGATTGCTTTCCGAAAGTGACAGTTGTGAAAAACGACTAGCTATTCGATTATGTACTATGTCAAGATTCCACAGTAATCCTCTACGACTTATCCTTGTTTCGGTCATGTTTTTACTGCTTCTGAACCTCACTGGGACGACGGCACTAAAATGCTGCGCTGCAGGATCCATAGTGGAGACACCTCGGGAAATTCATGAACGCGCATGGAGACAGGCTGCTGAAAGTGCAGTTAGAGGGAGCGACTTTCAAAAGTCCGCCATCTATTCGTCCAGATCGCTTGCAGTTGCGAACCCTGAGGTTTACCTGCAGGCGGACGAAGCGTGGATGAAGATGATGTGCGATTACAGCGGGTGGGGCGCCAACTATCTAGCCCGAGACCGAAAACTTACGAAGGAAACAGGTTGGTACGAGAAGGTCGAGTTTAAAATTGGTGACGGGCTTCACATTACAGAATCGGAAAAGGCCGAGGAGCCCTTTGACTGGAAGGAATTCCGGTGGACGGAGCATCGTAGGAATGCTATGGATCTCTTCAACATGTACGAGGGTGCCCCCGTGTTTAGCGTTTTGGATCATCGGTTGATGTTTATCTGGAGCGCTATGAAGGGTATGAAGTGGCAGATGCCATACACATCTCTGGTTGAGGCTAAGTACCTTGAAATGGTGTCACAAGGCAAGAAAGCCTACTTGCTCATCACACATGACAGAAAGGGCTTTGTCGCTGAGGTGCCCTTCTTCGGCCAGGCGAAGCTGTACGATCCTCTTACTGATTCTGTTGTGGAAGAGGTTGGGTCAGATGTCCTCTTGGTCATGAACAGCAAGTGTGTCTGGTATCCTTTGATGAACCGAGATGATACGGGGAAAGATTCAAGGCTGAAGAAGGTAGTTGACGCTTATTGCAGTTCATCTTCTATGCCTAGGCTCAGTGCGGTTGAGGCGGAGATCCTTTTGGATTTGGCCGAAGGAACGAGGCTGGCGACCGATTACGATTTTGCCTGTGCCACTATTGCTGCCATGCGGATAGTGAACCAGTTTACGTGGAGGGTTAAGCCCTTGGCCGACATTTCGGAAAAGGTATTCACCCAGTGGCATAAGGAGGGTAACCAATTTGGGGATTCTCCATACGAGCAACAATGTACCGGAATGGTGGTCACTGAAATGGGAAACCGGCTTTGCCCTATTGCATCGGTATGGGCATCGGACGTTCAGGCGAATGCATCAAATACCAGGAAGGCCTTTGAACGGCTGGGAAATGCCTATCATGGGCGTTTCCACAGAACAGACCATCACTCAGAGTTGGTGTACGGCAATTACTATCATTGCTGGCTACCTAATCTCGATGACAAGCTGCTATCCCATCTTGGGAATTGCCTTGTTGAGGCAAATAACACCATGTCCGTGCTTACTCTGGCCGATGTAAATGGGTGGGAAGTGTTTGAAACAAACTGGTGGAGAATTGGCGGGCGAGGGGGGCATGTAATATGCGGTGCTTATACTCCTCAAGGCAACTACACATTGAGCAATGGTCTATTCAATCCACGTGATGGTGCGTGCTTGCATGGCCCTCTCTGGGACATCGACGGAGGTGTGGCCTTTGTCATCATCTACGAGCCCAAATCCGGGTTTATCACGACTGTACAGACGGACAATCCAAGAAGGTTCCCTGTGTTCAAAACTCCGTACACAAACATGAACTTTGAAGAGACTATCGCTTTCCTGGAGAAGATTGAACTACTGGGAAAAAACATCTCATTTATGATCGACAGTCCCATGTACAAGAGCCTTCCCGAATACATTGAATACATGACCTCAAACCGGGACAAATGGGAAAAGAACATGACCAAATGGACCTGGTAGAGCATGATGATGTTGCTCGGTTAGCAAAAATGGCGAGTGACGGGATGAACTTATGACTTGAATAAACTACTGACAGATATATTCGTCATTGACGACGAAGGCACGAGTATTGGCTTTACTCCCTGCAGGGACGGATCATATGCAGAGGCAAATACTGTCGGCGCTATACGTCACGTGGACTCACTCATCCTAAGGGGGGACAGCCACGGCAAGGAAACCCGTAGGCACAAAACCGTGTGGGCCACAGGAGGCAGGGGGGCAGAGGTAATCTCCTTCAGTGTTGAAGACTCAATGCAGGGGATTCGGTTGCCTTTGCGGGACGGGAAAGCGTGCTGTATTGATTGGGACTGATTGGTACAGACTGATTGGAACAGATTTGACAAATTGCCTATCTATGGTATACTCATTAAGTAAAATACATTCCATGAGGATCGTTACATAGGTAGAATTATTGATGGAAACCACAACTACGAGTGTTTTCCGGTTGTGTGAGAGTTCTTAAGGCTTTTTCACTTCAGGCCGCCGCCTAAAGAGCGGCTCCTATCTTTCCATCCTTCATGCTTCCATGCTTTTTTGTTTTCCCTGAGCAAGCTGAATGATGAGCTGAGATTTTTTCTTTCTCGTTTATGGTTACTTTCAGTACCCTATTATGATTCCGGGGTTTTGGGCAGTCTTTGAAGGTTTAGTCATGCCCGGAGTCCGGTATCCCCATGGTCTGAATCCAGTAATTGGAGGGGATTATTGATTAATGATAAAGTTTAGACATGTAAGCAAAATCTACGACGACAAAGTAGTCGTTGTAGACGATATCAACCTCGAGATCAAAAGAGGAGAGTTTTTGGTGCTTATCGGCCCCAGCGGTTGCGGTAAGAGCACGGTTCTCCGGATGATGAATGGCATGGAGAAGCCGACGAGAGGCTCAGTATGCTTTAATGGCAAGGATATCGGTAAAATCAGCGAGGCGGAGTTGAAGCGTAAGATCGGGCATGTGACGCAGCAAACCAGCTTGTCTCCCCATCTTACGATTGGGAGAAACATCAGACAGGCGGCTGGATTATCTGGATCGAAGGAGCGAACTAAGAAGCGCAGCAATGCACGGATAAAGGAGCTTCTCAAGATGGTGGGTATGGATCCGTCAGAATACATGGACAGATTTCCGAGCCAGCTAAGCGGTGGACAGCAGCAACGTATAGGTATAGTCCGTGAGCTGGCCAGAGAGCCTGACATTCTCCTGATGGACGAACCCTTCAGTGCTTTGGATCCTATTACCCGAAAGAACCTTCAGGATGATCTGAAGAAGCTGCACGGCATGGTGAAGAAGACAATAGTCTTGGTTACACATGATATGGATGAAGCATTTAAGCTTGGAGACCGAATCGTGTTGATGAGGCACGGCAAGATAGTCCAGGATGATTCACCCGAGGAATTCTTGGAGAATCCTGCGAACAAGTTCGTTGAGGAGTTCATGGGACTGGATCGCCCCGGGAAGAACGCTGAGGCTTTGACTGTCGAGAAAGTAGCGGTTAAGACGCCGATTACTGTCTCTCCTGACATGGGTTTAGCCAGGGCTACTCAGAGGATGCGCAAAATGCGAGTCCGCACTCTCGTGGTTGTTGAGGATGATGAAACGCTTATTGGAATTGCAACCGCCAGAGATATTAGGAGGCATAAGAATCGTTCCGGTAAGGTTGCTGACATAGTCCAGGGCGATATACCTGTAATTCCTGAAGGCTCTTCAGCAAAAGCTGCATTTGAGGCGCTGTTTTTGGGTAATGCAGGAATATTGCCTGTGGTCGATGGTTCCAATAGATTAAAGGGTCTCGTAACCAGGAGCAGTCTGGCTGAGAAGTTGTATCGAGTTGTGTGGGACAGCGACGATTATACCAAGTATGATTCAAACACCAATTTGGGTGCCGGTGCCAATCTCATTATGAATGCATAGGCATGGCGACTCTGTCATCTTTGTCTCGGCCGGCGTCTCTTTCATACCTGAGCTTAAGGGTATGAGAGACCCGGATCTCCGTTGACACTTGCCACACTAAGCCGTCCCTACTTCCTATGCATCTTAAATTCAAGAAAAAGCTCGTTATAGTAAGCTGTCATTTTCTTGCCCAGGTTTTCATAGAGCTCAAACTTATCAGTGATATCCCTGCCAGGATAAAACCGTACATCACCGGTGATTTCCTCAGGAAGATACGCCAGCGCCTTCATGTTAGGCGTGGAATACCCGACGTATTCAGTATTTTGGGCTGCGTTTTCCGGATCCAGCATGAAGTTGATGAAAAGATGCGCGCCTTCAACGTTCTTGGCGCTCGCCGGAATCACTATGTTATCGAACCATACGTTCGTCCCTTCATCAGGTATGACATAGTCCAGCTTATCGTTTTCCCCTATGATTTCCGATGCATCGCCTGACCAGACAACACCTATCGCAGCTTCTTCATTGGCTAAGAGCATCTTGACCTCATCCCCGACGATTGCCTTAATGTTTGGGGTAAGAGTATCCAGCTTTCGTTTAGCTTCAAGAAGACGGTCTGTGTCAGTCTCATTTAGGGAATAAGATAGGCTGTTAAGGCCCATGCCTATTACTTCACGGGCGCTGTCATAGAGTAAGATCTCATTTCTGAGCCTTTCATCCCATAAATCATTCCAGCTCTTAAACTCCATATCTTCAAGTACTTCAGGGTTATATATGATCCCCAGAGTTCCCCAGAAGTACGGAGCCGAATACTCATTATTCTCGTCAAACGGGAGATCGAGAAAACGAGGATCGATATACTTCAAGTTTGGAATCTTCGAATGATCAAGGGGAATAAGCAACCCCTGCTCCTTCATTTTGTTGATTGCATAATCAGACGGGATCGCAATGTCGAAGGTTGTTCCTCCGTGCGCAATCTTCGTCAGCATCGCTTCGTTGGAATCAAAGGTTTGATAGATGATCTTTATTCCCGTCTCTTTTTCAAATTTCGTAATCAGGTCAGGGTCGATGTAATCTCCCCAATTATATACAGAGAGGGTATTCCTACTGGAATAGCCTTGCTGCGAATTAAGAACGAAGGTAAGGTACATCAATCCCAGCGCCAAAATTATTATCACTGTGAACATCTGCATCACTTTTTTCATTCCCTAACCCTCGCTTCCTTGGGTTTCATCGCTTGCTTGCTTATGATGTAATACCCTATGACCAGAACCAATGTAGCCAGGAAAACCAAAGTGGACAGTGCATTGATGGTCAGGGATATTCCCCTCCTTGCAAGGGAGTAAATCTCCACTGACAAGGTGGAAAAGCCGCCTCCTGTCACGAAGAAAGTCACTGCAAAGTCGTCCAGGGAATATGTCAAGGCCATGAAAAAGCCTGCAAGGATTCCAGGGGAGATGTACGGGATTACAACTCTCGTCAGCACGTCCCATCCGCTTGCCCCAAGATCTCGTGCAGCATCAAGTAAAGTAGGACTCATCTCTTCCAGGTTTGGAAGGACCATCAGGACAACAATGGGGACGCTAAATGCAATGTGGGAAATCAAAACAGAACCAAATCCCAGCTTCATCCCGATCATTGCAAAGAGAACCAAAAATGAAGCTCCGATGATCACATCAGGGCTCACAATCATCACATTGTTTAGGGTGAGAAGCGCGTTCTGAAATCGCTTCGTTTTTACGCGAGTGATGGCAAGTGCGCCCAAGACACCGATAACCGTAGATATGGCTGAAGAGAGAAGCGCAATGACAAGGGTGTTTAAGAGAATAATGAAGAGCCGCGTATCGTGAAAGACTTCTTTGTACCAGTCGAAAGTAAATCCTTCAAAGCTATGCATAGTGCCTGCGCTGTTAAAAGAATAGTACATTAGGTAGAAAATCGGCGCATATAGGATTAAGAACACAACAACTAGATATATGACAGACAGTCTCCCCATTTTCCTCATGCTAGTTCACCCTCTTCCCATTTTCCGTCAGTATCATAGTGAGTCCCATGGCAATAATGAGGAAGACGGCAATAGTCGAACCCATGCCCCAGTCCTGTGTAACCAGGAAGTGCTGCTCAATGGCAGTCCCTAAAGTAATCACCCGGTTACCGGCAATCAAGCGTGTAATCATGAATAAGGACAACGCCGGAATGAAAACTGCTCGGCAGCCTGCTTTCACCCCGCTGAATGTCAAAGGGAAGATTACCCGGCGGAACGTTGTCCATGATGACGCTCCTAAATCCCGGGCTGCAGCAACAAGGGAAGGGTTCAGTTCTTCCAGTGCGTTGAATATCGGCAGGATCATATACGGAATGAAGATATATACAGCCACAAATATGAAGCTGAAATCTGTAAACAGAATCTGCCTCGTTCCAATCCCGATGATATTCAAGAAAGAGTTGACAGGGCCGTAGAATCCCAAAATACCGATAAAGGCATATGCCTTAAGAAGAAGATTGATCCAGGACGGCAGTATGATAAGCAGAAGCCAAAGCTGCTTATGCTCTGTCTTTGTGAGTAGATATGCAGTCGGATAAGCGACAAGCAGCGAAACTCCGGTGATTATCGCAGCGTACCAAAATGACCGGAATGTCATGCTGAGGTAAACCGGCGTGAAAAACCGCGTGTAATTTTCTAAGCTAAAGGCGCCGTCGATGTTGAACATGGAGTAGTACATAATAAGAGCAATCGGCGCAATGACAAACAAGATAATCCACAACATATACGGAATTAGATAAATGTTACGTGTTCTATCCTGCATGGCGCACCTCTTCATACGATTCCAAACGTCTGTCAAATTCATCCTCAGTCTCGCCTGGTCGCATGACATGTATGTCTTCAGGACCGAAATCAAGGCCAATTTCGTCTCCTACTGTGACTTTCCTTGTGGAATGGACAAGCCATTCGTTTCCGTCCTTGTCATAGCAGCAGATTTCATAATGCACGCCGCGGAATAGTTGGGAATCCACACGAACCTGCAACTTGCCTTTGTCTTTCTCCGTGATCTCCAAATCCTCAGGACGTATAACGATTTCCGCAGGTTCATTAGGAGAGAAACCCTGATCTACACACTCAAATCGGTTTCCGACAAACTCCACCAGATAGTCCTCGATCATTATTCCAGGGACGATGTTGGATTCTCCGATGAAGTCAGCCACAAACCTGTTGACAGGCTCATCATATATATCCATAGGCGTTCCGCGTTGCTGAATTACCCCGTTATTTAAGACAAAAACCTCATCAGAAAGGGCTAGAGCTTCTTCTTGATCGTGGGTAACAAATACGAACGTGATGCCTAGGTTTTTCTGCAACTCCCTGAGCTCATACTGCATCTCTGAGCGTAGTTTCAAGTCAAGGGCTGATAATGGCTCGTCTAAGAGAAGCACTTCAGGCTCGTTGACAATGGCCCGCGCAATTGCCACACGTTGTTGCTGGCCGCCGGACATTCCGGCAATATCTCGATTCTCCAAACCTTCCAGGTTGACGAAACGAAGAGATTCTCGTGCTTTGGACTTGATTATGTCAGGCTTCATTCTCTTCACTCTCAGTCCGAAGGCGACGTTCTCGAATACATTAAGATGGGGAAACAACGCGTAATCCTGGAATATGGTATTTACCCGGCGCTTGTCCGGTGGGGTGCCGCTGATCTCTCGCCCGTCAAAATAGATTGAGCCACTGGTAGGTTGGACAAAGCCTGCAATCAAGCGAATGATAGTTGTCTTACCGCATCCGGACGGGCCGAGTAATGTATAGAATTTACCCCTTTCCAGCTCAAAGCTGACATCAGTTAATACAGGAGGATCGTTATCGTATTGCTTTGTGATGTTCTCAAATCGGATAATTGTATCTTCAGGCATTTCTGTCCCCCCTCATTTTAGTCCGCCCGGCGAATGGGGAAGGGATATGCGCCAAGCGTTCAATGGGTTTCTTAGTTATGAGACTTCTTACCGCATGCCTTACCGGTCATGTTCAGCGTGATATGGCGCGTGTTGCACCGCAGGTTACGGCACATTGATTACGTCACATCGATTGCGGCACATCGATTGCGTCACAAGTAAGAATCCGTTGCGACCAGAAGCAGTTCCGCCTGTCCGTCAGTGTCGTTTGATATCCGGTGTTCTTCAGACGCCTGATAATAGACGGTTTCTCCTGCTTTCGCATGGTAAACTCGTCCTCCAAGTGAAACCTTGATCTTACCTTTTAGCACATAGGCACAAGTATCTGACAGGGAAGGTTCGAATTGTTTGAAACTTCCACCTTTCTCAAGAGTCAGTAGAATGGGTTCCATTTCGTTTTCATTGGACTCAGGAACAAGCCATTGGATACGGTAACCCCGCTCTTCATCCACAAATTCTGTTCGATCTTCTTCCCCATACACAACCTTTTGCTCTCGTTCTTCGTCGTCAAAGAACTCCCTAGGCGTACAACCGAGGACTTCAAGAATGTCAAAGAAGGTCTCTATTGACGGGGAACTAAGGTCACGTTCAATTTGGGAAATGTAACCTTTAGTCAAATCTGTACGTTCGCCCAGTTCTTCTTGGGTCAAACCCTTCTTTAACCGTAAATTCTTGATTCTTCGTCCGATCTTCATTTTTCGCTCCTCGCTCTTGCATGTGTTTAGAGTTTAGGATCGATCCACTCCAAGTCCATAGTGAAGTCCAAACCGAGTAAATCCTGAGCCTATAAGTAAGTTTAGGCCGAGTAAACTCCAAGTTGATAAGTCCAGTATAGGTAAACTTGAAGTTTACTATCGCTGCCAAGACATTATACATCATCTATGAGAAACTGCAATAGCGATTTCGAGATTTCGAGATTTGCTAAATGATAGCGCCTAAAGTGAATGGGATGCAACCGAGAATAGAACTGAGACAAACTTGGGAGGGCCGGGAAACCCATATTAGGATGATGAAAAAGACCATAACATCGTCTTACATGAAGGATCTTGCCGCCTGAGAGAGAAACAGGTAATAGTCTGTAATAGTTTCATGAATGTAGCACTGTAGGGAGGAGTAATCTATGCAAGTTCACCTATCCCGCCCGGATATCACTGATAAAGAAATTGAAGTCATCAATGAAGTCATCCGTTCCCCCATTCTCGCGCTGGGTCCGAAGATGAGAGAGTTCGAGCAGGTGATTGCCGACTACGTAGGCGCACGACATGCTATTGCGGTAAACAGCGGCACAAGCGGGCTCCACCTCCTCATACGGGCCTTTGGCATCAGTGATGGGGACGAGGTCATAACGACTCCGTTCAGCTTCATCGCGTCAAGCAACTGTATAGTCTATGAGCGGGCAAAGCCTGTGTTTGTAGATATTGAACCTGACACAGCGAATATCGATCCTAACCTCATCGAAGACGCAATCACCCCTAGGACAAAGGCTATCCTTCCTGTGGATGCCTTTGGACAGCCTGCTAAGTTGGATGTCATCCGCGAGATTGCAGACCGCCATGGCCTCGTTGTTATTGAGGATTCATGCGAGTCTCTTGGGTCTGAGTACAAAGGAACCAAGGCCGGCAATTCGGCGTTTGCCGATGCCGCGGTATTCGCGTTCTATCCGAATAAGCAGATAACTACAGGTGAAGGCGGGATGGTGGTTACAGATGATGAGCGCATAGCTTTCTTGTGTAAGAGTGCGCGCAACCAGGGGAGGGGAGAGGCCGGGGTATGGCTGTCCCATGAGCGCTTAGGATACAACTACCGAATGGATGAGCTTTCCGCTGCCCTTGGAGCAGTCCAGATGTGGCGGATAGAAGAGATTATCCCCAAGCGCAAGCGGGTGGCGGACATGTATAACAAGCGTCTCGCTAAGATTCCCGGGGTCAAGCTCCCTTACATAGCCCCTGAGGTCACTAGGATGAGCTGGTTTGTGTATGTGATCCGGGTAGGTGTGGATGAGCCCACTCCGGAGCGTCAGTCCATGGTGCGGAATCACGTAATGAAGAGATTCAGGGAAGCGAAGATAGGATGCCGTCCGTATTTCACCCCCATTCATATGCAGCCTTTCTACAGAAATGAGTTCGGTCTTAAGGAAGGAATGTTCCCAGTTACAGAGCACGCAGGCAGGACAGGCATTGCAATTCCGTTCCATAACCATATCACTGAGGATGAAGTTGAGTATGTTGGCGGGGTTCTGGAGAAGGCGTTAGATGAGGCCTTGAAAGGAATATAGGAGGATACGGACACATATGGATCTACTTATTGATGCTGACATTCTGGCTTGCCAGTTCGCGTATGCGTATGAAGCAAGCCGGAGCCGGACTGCTACCTATGATGACGATGGTGACCTGGACATAGACGATGCAGGGTGGGCTATTGAGGGATTTCATTCTGCAGTGGAGCGGATGATGGGTGAGACCGGAACGGAGAACGCTATCTTATGTTTCACAAGTACAGGTAATTTTAGATATTTAGTACTTCCTACATACAAGTCAAACCGCCGGGGGAAGCCAAAACCGGTGCTTTTAGATGCTCTTATTGAACATGCTTGGGATGCCTGGGATTGCAAAGAGGTGGATCACCTAGAAGCAGACGATGTAATGGGAATCATGGCGACGAAATCTCCGGGAAGCTATGTCATGGCTACTATTGATAAGGACTTGAAGCAAATCCCCGGGATTCATTACAACTGGAAGAAGGAGCAAGTCAAAGACATTGAGCCTTTGGAAGCCGACTACTGGTTCTATTTTCAGGTGCTAACAGGGGATTCCACAGACGGATATGCAGGATGCCCAGGGATTGGAGTGTCACGAGCCAGGAAGGTTCTTAAGGGTTTCAG
>JAAYRV010000112.1 GCA_012518595.1 Bacillota bacterium | reverse complement strand
CCACTGAGAACGCAAGAGACCTCAGGATGGTTCCATACCCAGCGTAGTCCCCATTCAGCAGGGCTTCGTTTGACCTTTGCCTGATCCCAGATGGCCTGTACATCACGGGGCACGTTGTGTGCGAGCTTCCCGCCGCGGAGAGGCTCCATGACCACAACCCCCAGACCTTTTGAAGCTGCATACTTCATGCCGGAAAGACCTGCCTGGTAGTAATCATCCACATAGTTTAGGTGAATCAGCGTAAGCGTCCACTCATATGTATCGACGATCTCACGGAACACGTCAAAAGTGTCATGGAATGAAAACCCTATATGCCTAATCAGACCACGCCTGCGAGCGCTTTCCATACAGTCTGGGAGCTTCAAATTCTTCGCTTTGTCCCATAGATCCTGATTTAGGGAGTGCAAAAGATAGAAGTCTATATAGTCAGTGGCAAGCTTCTCTAATTGTTCAGATAGATACTTGTCGAAATCACGAGGAGACTCCAAAAGCCAGACAGGACACTTGGTGGTAAGGAAGACTTTTTCACGGTATCCGTCTGCCAAAGCTTCTCCCACAGCAATCTCGCCTCGACGGCCATGATAGTTGTACGCTGTGTCTATGTAGTTTACGCCATTATCGATAGCATGTCGGATTATGCGGGACGCCTCGTTTGCATCCACTTCGGCATTGCCGTGTCTCGATTCAGGTAGTCTCATACAACCAAATCCTAAGGCTGAGACGCTGAGGCCGGAATTCCCCAGCTTTCTGTATTGCATAGCCATCACTCCATTTTTACAGTTTGGTCCGGACAGGGACACCGTAAGGCCCATCCTTTAGAAAAGCGATAGAAGGTTCGATTCCCATCGCTCTGTGTTTTCTTACTGCTTCAGCTACTGCAAGCTCCACGATATCTTTTGCATCATCAAGATTCCCTGAATAGCGGCGACTAGCCGGTAAGAGTAGGTTTCCGTCAATGCCCGGTAGAATTGCTGCATCCTTTTGTGAAATATGCGGCGCGCAATATGTGAAGTTCTCCATGGGGATTTTGGAGAATACTTTTGACCACATTTGAACCTGCCATTGCTCAGGAATGAAGTTCCAGTCCTCGCTTGTTATGAGACGCAGAAAATCGCGTGCGCCGTTTAGCGTCAAGAGGTGAATAAGGGTGCGATAATAAGGGCTTCCGACTGGATCCTTGTCTACGTTATTGGCAGCCATTATCAGATTTGCCCCGGGTTTCATGGCAGGTATGGCTACCACCCCGGCTTTAGCTGCTTGGTAGTGATTGATTCCGACAAATCCGGCATGGGTTACGACAATGTCGTATGTTTGATGCAACGGTATTGTCACGTATTCTTGTATTCGATCTACAGCTTTCGTATGTGCAGCTTCAAGCTCTCCGGCGTAGACTCCTGTAAGTCCGAATTCATTATTCAAAGTTACATTGACAATGAAATCGACGCCTGCCATCTTTGCGACTTCAAGGGCTTCTTCGTGACATGGGTTACCCTGAAGAACCAAGTCAGAAGCGTTCTGGGATGAAAGAAACTCCGGTCCGTGGAATATGTAGGTGCTGTCTTCTCCGATGAGTCCGGGACAAATCGCTTTTCTGCCTCCGGAGGCGCCGGCCATAAAATGGCTTTCAACAAGGCCGGTGAGGATTTTTATGTCAGATTCAACATAACGCTTATTGATGAATACCTTTGTTCCGCGTGAGGTGACGCCCAGGCATTTGAGATTCGCCTCATCCCTGCAGTCATGGCACACAATCCTGATTGACCTCTCGAATACAGAAGGGTCAAGCATGGCCTCGAGCTCATCTTGGGAGAGCTCTCTATGTGTGCCTGTAGCGACAATGATCGTTATGAGCTCCGGCTTTACTCCAAGCTCGATAAGGGTGTCGATTATCGGGGAGAGGATTCCGGAATCTCCGGCATACGGTACAGGCCGTGTATTATCAGATATTACTATTGCAACCTCTAATTCTGAGGCGGGTTTCCCTTTATCTTTGATGATTTCTTCAAGCCGAGGGGATTCGATAGGGTTATTTATGGCTTCAAGAATCGCGTCTTTAGGTTTGGTAATAGGTATAGGTTTAGACATTGTAAGGCATTCCGTTTCATCGGGCAACCTGATTTCAATAATTTCAGCTCCGAATCCCATAGCGAATTTCCGCATCTTTTGATACCCCATTCTGCTGTATGTTTTTTACAATTCCACAGGTTTGCCTATTCCTGCTGATTCATACGCTGCAAGGGCAATCTCCAGCGCCTTGAGTCCGTCAAAGCCGCTTGCCGCCGGTTTTTGACCTTGGTTGACAGCTTGGATGAAGTCCCGAACTAAGAATAAATCCATGTTGTCTCCCCAATTCCTGTAGAGGACTTTCCCATCAGAGTCGTTGGCTTCTACCAGGACCTGCGCGAATACGTCCAGGGATATCACCCCGTCGGTTCCTACGATTTCCGTAGTAACATCCCCCCATGTGGGGTAGGACTTTGGTCTGGACCAACTGGGGTCAAGGGTTGCGAAAACCCCGCTATGAAACTCCATGAGCAGCATTCCGCAGTCATCAATATCAATATCGTGCATTCTTGTGTCGACTTCCGCGTAGACAGTTTTGACCTCATCTTTCAAAAACCATCTAAGAAGGTCAGCTACGTGGACCGTGTGATCAAGGACTGCTCCGCCACCTGATAACTTTCGGTCAATGAACCAACCCCCTGGCATCCTACCGTGATTAGTGGCATTTACCGCTATTACTTGTCCTATTGCACCGGAGTCAATGACTCCTTTGGCTCGCACGACGGAGGGCGCATGCCTAACCGGAAATGTAGTGGCAAGAATTACGCCTTCACGTTCGCACTCTTCTATCATTGCCACCCCGTCTTCGGAGGTAGTCGCTATAGGCTTTTCACATAGGACGTGTTTGCCTGCTTTAGCTGCCTGAATACATTCATCTCGGTGCCTTGCGTTTTCAGAACATACAATAACTGCGTGGATATCAGTATCCAAAAGGTCACGGAGACACTGATAGTAATCAGTGTTATAGGTGGCTGCTGCAGAAAGGCCACGATCTCGGTTGTTGTCATAGATGCCTATCAATTCCGCACCGGGAATTTCATTGAGCGCCCGGGCATAACTCGCTGCGTGCATATGGGCAAAGCTGATAATGCCGAAGCGTACCCTATCTTCTCGGACAAGTCCTTTTTCAGTCATAGCTGCACCACCTCTCCTGTTTTCGCTGACTTGAGCGCGGCAAGGCTTATTTCCAGGGCTTGCACTGCATCCAGAGGTGTAACTCGGGGCGTCGTTTCACCTGCAGTGAAAGCCAGGAATTCACGTATTTCTCTAAGGTACGGGTGCTTATCCTT
>JAAYRV010000016.1 GCA_012518595.1 Bacillota bacterium | reverse complement strand
TTAGGAGGCATAAGGGGCGGCATCCCTGTCAGAAGAGAACTCAAAATAGGGGTCACAGCCCCAACGAAGCCTCCAACGGCAGGCCCGGTTATGAATCCTGCAAGCAAAACCGGAATATGCATGGGAATAAACACAGGGCCCGCGCCAATAGAATGAAATGCTATTGGCACAACAATTCCCAATGCCACAAATAACCCTCCTAGGATAAGGTCCCGAATACTGTTGTTCTTCATGGTCGATACCCCTTTCCGCATAAAGACTTATTATGATATAATCGCAAAACACTTGTCTGAGCCCCTTCTTGTCGCAAAACCTTAGCAAAAAGAAAAAGCCTGCGCACTATCTTCGTCTACTGACAAAGAACGCAGACCTTCATGGTCACAATGACATTTCGCTATCCTATATTTCGCTGTCTATCAGGCAACTATTAGCTTCCAATCAACCCAAGAGCTCAATAGTTTTCTCAACTAAGGCATCAATCTGGCGAGGCAATGTGTCTATCCTGGCACCCACGATCTCTACCCCGCAACGAGTCATGGGAATCACGAGTTTGTGCGCTTTACATGACGCTATGGCAGTTGCCATTTTTGGAGTCAGTTCACCGAGTATAGAGTTTGCAAGAACTATCCCCAAAGGCCCTAGAATAATGTCTACAGTCTCAACTGTCCGCACAATGGCGTTCTCCCCTGTAGCCCCTTCATCAGCTCCTGCCTTTAGCATTGAACCTGTTGCAAGCGCATTTGTCCCAAGAGCTATTATCGTCACCTTCGTGGCTTGTTCAGGGCTGAGTTCCTTTCTCAGCTTTTCAATAACGCTCTTGCCAATCCCGCCGCCTTGTCCGTCCACAACAGCGATCTTCACACTCGGCCTCCTATGTGGTTTGGAACTTACCCCTTCATGGGATCGTCACTGCTGTTTATCTCAATTCTCGTTTAAATCACGGATTCCTTCTTTCATCACAACCACAGAGTTGCGTCCTAGGTTCACCTCGGAACAGCCCATGCCGCAACTCTTGCGTTCTCACCGGCGGTCAAGAGCATGCCGCTGCAAGATCTTATGCCTCTTCCCTCTCCTGAACGTGTGGCAGGATTCCAACCACCCTGAAGAGGTCCGAATAAATGACTTGACATTATGGGCCACATACTCTAAAGTGTTTTTTTACTGGATAGTAGTTGCGCCTTGTACTTACTCCTTAACTTAATACGGAGGACTCCCAGTTGAAATCACCTATCACTATAATAAGTAACAACGCTTATAAGCACCAACTTGATGATTTTTCATACGGACTGAAACAAGGTATCCCTATTGCATTGGGTTATGTTCCCGTTTCCTTTACTTTCGGTGTCATGGCCGTAAGCGGTGGTATTCCTATTTGGGTCGCTATTCTCATTTCATTAACTAACCTGACCTCTGCCGGGCAATTCGCCGGCACAAACCTTATTATCTCCGGTGAGCCTCTTTTTGAAATCGCCTTGACTACTTTTGTGATTAATATCAGATATCTGTTAATGTCTTTTTCTCTTTCACAGAGAATTGCGCCAGGGACTTCGTTACTTAAAAGATGTATTATGTCTTTCGGCGTTACAGATGAGGTATTTACCGTCGCTTCGCTGGAAAAACAAGACATTTCTTTTGCGTATATGCTGGGCCTTGTCTTCTGTCCCTATTGGGGATGGGCCTTGGGGACAGCGATGGGCGCTGTTATCTGTTCTGTTCTTCCTGCCGGAATACAGAATTCCATGGGCATTGCTCTATATGCAATGTTTATTGCTTTAATAGTTCCAAGCTCCAAGAAATCCAAAGCCACTATGATCGTAGCTCTGGTCGCGATAACTATCAGTTCTTTATTTACTTGGGCGCCCTACCTTAAGCGGATTTCATCCGGGTGGAGTATAGTCATTGCAACCGTTGCCGCTTGCTTTATCGGGGCAGTCCTTTTTCCCAGGGAGGACCTCTAGGATGCAAAAAACAATTGTTGCAGTAATTCTAATGGCAGCTGTTACGTATATTCCGCGGGTATTGCCAATGATCATTGTCAAAGAACGGTCAAAATCCCGGCTCTTACGTTCTTTTTTGTATTATGTGCCGTATGCTGCCTTAGGAGCTATGACTTTTCCGGGAATCTTATACTCTACGGGACATATGACTTCAGCCTTGATCGGAATGACAGTCGCGCTGATTTTGGCATTCTTTGAAAAAGGCTTGTTGGAAGTCGCTGTCAGCGCAATCGTAACCGTCTATCTTATACAGCTGTTTATAAACTAATAAGTAAAAGGCGAGTACGAGGGCCTTTCTTACTCTTGAACGCCCCTATAAGTTATGCTATTATAGCAAATGGGAAGCAGCTTAGAAATGAGAAGCCACACTTCACAAAATAAGCTTTATACTGATGGAGTTTTTCGTGCGCCCGTAGCTCAGTGGATTAGAGCGCCTGACTACGGATCAGGAGGCCGCAGGTTCGAATCCTGCCGGGCGCGCCATTTTGCATATGGGGTTTTGCTTTGACGCAGAATCCTAATTTTTTTTGGGTCGCCGTCCACTGCCAACCTGCATAAGATGGGGATTTTATTCTTTAGAAAGCCGAGATTCAATAGCCGAGATTTAAGCGTAGACTTGCAGAGTAAAGATGCGACATTGCTAAAGTGGGATATTTCGGGTATATTCTATGAGCGGACTCATATGCCAAACTTCATGGAGAAAAGGAATGTTGAAAAGTGACGAGATTACCTGAGTACGTAGGGGTATCAGCGTTTGGCCTTAAGGTAGGAGTGGTCGTCCCAGGATCTGATATAGTCGGGATAACCTATGATGCGCTGGTCAAGTGTCACAATGATGGCCTTTTGGATTCCGGGGATACTGTATGCATCACCGAGTCAGTAGTGGCAAGAGCACAGAACAACTATGTTACTGTCGACGATATCGCCGGTGAAGCACGCAAACAATTGAAGATTGGGCCCTCCGCAAGACTCGGGGTTCTATTCCCAATCTTGAGCCGTAATAGGTTTTGGTTGGTTCTTAAGGGGCTTGCCAGGGCTGTCTCCGAAGGTGAAGTTGTAGTTCAGTTGTCCCATCCCACTGATGAAGTGGGAAATCCGATCCTTCAGCGAGATCTTGCAAAGAAGCTGGGAAAAGACGACAGTGACATCATAACTCTGGAGGAGGCAGGTTCAGACAGACTCAGGCATCCTATAACTCAAGTCGACTATGTTGACCTTTACT
>JAAYRV010000015.1 GCA_012518595.1 Bacillota bacterium | reverse complement strand
TTAGAACAGCCCGTGCAGTGGAATCATGGAGCGGGTTTCTGAAGACGGTAGGCTGCACTCACGCGTATCTGCCTTTTGACAGGTTGGGGGAGCGATGAAGAAGGAAGACTTGAGGCATGGCGTACGTATCATGCTGCGGGAATGTCTGGGCCTCATTCCAGGAGAGGATGTCGTTGTCTTGACTGACGTCCCTTCATATGAGCATTTTTCGTCAAAAGGCGGTCGTGAGCTTAAACTGCTGCAGCTCACTAATTTGTTGGCTGTCACAGTTAAGGAGCTTGCGGAAGAGGAGTTTCCCCGCTGCAGCTTCTCTGTCTTTCCCTTTCCTTATGAAGCAGGCGAGGATTTTTGGCAGGGAGAAGCGTTGACTCAAGTCCAGCATGCAAATGTCGTCTTGGCTTTGACAAACCGTTCCATCAGTCACATGCCGGTTTGCCGTGAAATGTTGAAGTTGGGGGCCAGAATTGCCAGTATGCCCGGGTTTTTGCCTGATATGCTTCTGGAGAACGGGCCGGTGATGGTGGACTATGCGACAATGGAAACAGCCGGCAGGAAGATAGAAAAGGCCTTGAAGCAAGGGTCAAGCGCTCGACTAACCTCACCGGACGGCACCGACCTGCTTATGGACATTTCTTCGCGTCAGGTGATTAACGGCGCGGAGCGCATTTCAGGGAAGGGTGCTTTTGGAAACATTCCAATCGGAGAGGTCTTCACCTCGCCTAAGGAAGGGAGCGCGGTAGGGAGGCTTGTGGTAAAAGCACGATGGTATCCAGGACTTGACGAGGACATGGTTATTACCTTCCGTGACGGTGCAGTGTCTGGCTTGTCCGGCGGAGGTTCAGTGGGAAGACGATTTAAGCGATTGTTCGAGTTGACAGGCGATAAGCCTGACGCCGTGGCCATCGCACGGCGTAACTGCGCTGAGCTAGGGGTAGGATTAAATCCCGGGGCAGATTCGGTTGAAAGCGTACTGGAAGCGGAGAAGATCTGGGGAACAGTCCATGTGGCGGTAGGAGATAATTCAGGATTCGGAGGAGTTGTTTCAGCTGATATACACCAAGACTTAGTCATCCCTTGGCCCACTCTCACGCTGGATGGCATACCGCTGATAATAAGCGGAGAGATTGTGGGAGTTCCAAAACCCATAGAAAGGAAAATGACATGAACCCCTTTATGTTCTATCAGCCGACCCGTATCATTTTCGGCAGAGGAAAGCGCCGAGAACTTGGGAGTCTAATTGATGAAAGTTGCCGGCGATGTCTCTTGATAACCACTGAGGACGAGCCCCCTCTTGGGAAAGTCTATGAGGAAGCAAAAGATCTCCTGTCAGATGCAGGAATACAAACCTTCCATTTTTCGAAGGTTTCGTCAAATCCAACAACCCGTGTTGTTGAAGAGGCGGTCGAGATGGCTAAGTCAGTTAAGGCTGATTGCGTTTTGGCTGTTGGCGGTGGCTCTTCCATTGACACTGCGAAAATTGTGGCTTCTTTCTCACAATACAGTGAAATAGAGTGGGAGCGGATATTTACCGAGTTCAGTTACGAGAACGTTCATGGTTCTACAGTTCCGCCGGAAGACGGCATTTTGCCGCTGATAGCGGTCCCTACGACCTCCGGAACAGGTTCCCACGTTACTCAGGCTGCGGTGATAACTGATTCTTCACTGCATCAGAAACGGGGAATCTTTCATCCCTGTAATTATCCGGGAATTAGCGTAATTGATCCTGAACTTATGCTTACACTTCCACCAAGGCTGACAGCGGCTACTGCATTTGATGCTTTTAGCCATGCCTTTGAAAGCTATATGCAAGTTGGAGTCTCCCCGATGGTAGAACTGCTGGCGCTTGAAGCCATCAGGCTTGTGTGCGAAAACCTCACAGGCGTTCTCCAAGACGGCTTTGACATAGAGAAAAGGGAGAAGCTTGCTTTAGCTGACACACTGGCCGGAATCGCACTTTCCAACGCAGGAGGGGGGCTTCCTCATCCCCTGGGAGAACTGGTGGGAGGCGTCTGTCCTCGCATCATGCACGGAGAAACATTGGCAATCGTCTATCCTGAGTATATCCGGATTCTGCTGGAAGAGCGTCCGGAGCGGGTTCTGCCTATAATAGAGTTGTTGCCTGTCAAAGAAGAAGGAGCCTCGGCTGAGACAGTATTCGAAGCTTTCATGAAGGAGATCAGGTTGGACGTCGGTCTTTCTGACTTTCACGTAACCCAGAGTGAGCTTTCAGAAATACTGAGCGCGCCTGTTTTGTCCCACTTGGGGTACCCCAGGAATTACCTGCGGCAAATCTTTCTGGATAGGGTTTAAGAAAGACCCAACCGGTCGGCAGAAGATTCATCAAGAATGAGGTGATCATCTCGTGCAAATTGATGAAGTATTCAATGAAAGATTAATAGACCTAGACCTACAAGCCACAACCAAAGACGAAGCTATCCAAAAGCTGGTCAGCGTTTTTTACCATCAAGGCATAATCAGGGACGAGGACATATTTCTGCAAAGCGTTTTGGAACGTGAGAAGATTTCGTCTACCTACTGCGGGGTTGACCTTGCCATTCCCCATGGAATATCAGACGTAGTAAGAAAGCCGGCTGTGTGTTTTGCTCGCGCAGAGGAATTCTACTGGGATGATTCTCAGCAAGACCCTGTAAGCTTCGTTGTTATGCTTGCAATCCCGAAAGATAAAAGGGCGCAAGGCGCTCATATCGAAATG
>JAAYRV010000111.1 GCA_012518595.1 Bacillota bacterium | reverse complement strand
TTCTTATGATGCTAGAGACGGAAGGTCATGAGGCTACAGTTTCCAGGGCTGAACTGGTTCAGAGGCCTCCTTCTGAAGACCCGAGAGGAGAACTGAAAAGAGAAACTATTTCAGTGAGTGGGAGGGAAACAGGCGCTGCGGCGTTTAAAGGCGATAAGCTTGTAGGTTGGCTGGACAAAACCCAAACCAGGGGGCTTCAGTGGGTGAAGGGTAAGGTCAAATCCGGCATCATTGTGATTGAGCAACCGGAAGAAGAAAATAAGCTGGCAAGTATTGAGATCTTGAGGGCTATTTCAACTGTGACTCCCAAGATTTCCAAGGGGCGCCCGTCTGTCCTGATCAAAGTCGGCGCTCTCGGGAATCTAGGCGAAGTGCAAGAGTACTTCGATCCCATGGAGAGCCAAGAAATATGGGTATCGATGGAACGGAGGATGGCTGAAGTAATACGACATGAAATCGAAGCCGCTCTGGATATTGCTAAATACGAGTTTAACTCAGATATCTTCGGATTCGGAGCCGAGATTTCCAGAAAGTATCCGAAGGAGTGGACCGATCTTAAGGACACATGGGATGATGAGTTCCCCAAACTGAATGTGGAGATTGATGTGGAAACATCACTAAGGCGTTCCGGTCTGACGCGTAGAAGCATCCATGCAGTTCGTAAGGAGGAAGGCTAGGCATGGCAACTATTGCTTTGCTTGTAGCAGTGTTTACCGTCATTGCTCTCTTCGAGGTTCCGAAGATTTTGGAGAAGGGGCTTTGGCGTGAGTTTCTTGTGTTTAGCGTTCTCTTGCTTTTTGGCTTTACCCTCAGCGTTCTTCTGGCTCTTGAGGTCCGTCTGCCAAGCCCGGTGAAAGGAATAAGGAGTCTTATGAATCCCATCCTCAGACTCCTCGGAATTCATACACATCTTTCGTGAAAGCCCGAACCGAATAGGCTTGCACTGCGCTTCACAGAATGCTGTCTGCAGACTGCACAGAGTAGAATCTGTGTCCGGAATGCGTGTCACAGAATATGCTCCATAGCTTGCGGTGGATGTTTCGCTCAAGTAGAATAAAGCCAGAGGCGTTGAGTTCGTTCGCGAAAACCGGGCGTATCCCGTGGCGAGGAGCAGTAGCCGGGTGACAGGAACTGTATTTGACATAAAGAAATTCTCCATCCATGACGGGCCCGGTATTAGGACCACCGTGTTCTTTAAGGGCTGTCCTCTCCGGTGCGTGTGGTGTCATAATCCTGAGGGGCAAGAGATGTCCGCTGAGATCATGTTCTTCCCGGACCGGTGCTCCGTTTGCGGAAACTGTGTTTCTGTCTGTCCCAATCAGGCTATTGTCCTGAAGGATGCAGGTTGCGAGATTACGAGAGTCTGCCCAGAGCGCAAGAAGTGTGTAGCCTGCGGAGCGTGTGTCAAGGCGTGTCCTCGAGGTGCCAGGGAAGTCGCAGGGAGAGTCGTGACTTCTGATGAATTGATCCGGGAGATCATGAAGGACGTAGTTTTCTATGACAGCTCAGGAGGGGGAGTCACGTTCTCCGGCGGAGAACCTTTACTGCAGCCTGATTTCCTCCTGGCTTTGCTCAGGGAATGCAAGGAAAGAGAAATCCATACAGCAGTGGATACGTGCGGTTTCGTTAAGTGGGAGACTCTGTCTTCTATTATCCCATATGCAGACCTCATCCTTTATGATCTCAAGTGCATGGATTCTGATATGCATTATGAACTGACAGGTCGGGGAAATGAGGAAATCCTTGAGAACCTGAGACGTCTTTCTAAAGCTAACTGCAATGTGATAGTACGTTTTCCCCTGATTCCGGGCATCAATGACAACGATGAGAATATCACATGTATGGGGGAATTCGTGTTATCGCTAAGACACGGAGGCAGGTTGCCGCGGGTTGACATCTTGCCCTATCACAAGATGGGCCTTGACAAGTACTTAAGGCTGGGAAGGGCCTACAGCTTGCCTTACGTGACCCAGCCCAAAGATGAGATAGTTCATTCGGTTCAGGAGAGATTGGGGCGGTTTGGGCTTGAAGTTGGGATTGGGGGTGACTGGGGATGACAGAGAGGGTCGCTCGGTTGAGAGAGCAGAGCCTGGCTGCAAAACCCTACATATCCACTGAGAGGGCGGAACTTGTGACAGAAGCCTATAAGAACGCGGTAGATGCGTCTTGGCGTATTACGCGGGCTCAGGTCTTCAAAACGTTGATGGAACGGAAGGCTGTATGTATAAATGACGGGGAGCTTATAGTGGGAGAAAGAGGCCCCGAGCCGAAGGCCACGCCTACTTACCCTGAGATCTGCTGTCACAGTCTTCGAGACCTCGAGGTGTTGGATTCCAGAGAGAAGATTGCCTTTGCTGTCAGTCCTCGGGCTCGAAAGATCTATGAGGAAGAAATCATACCCTTTTGGAAGGGCAGATCCATGCGGGATATGATCTTTGCCCGGATGACAGATGAATGGAAGGCTGCGTATGACGCAGGCATATTCACAGAATTCATGGAGCAGCGCTCACCGGGGCATACGGTTCTCGATGATAAGATCTACAAGAAAGGGCTTCTCGATTTCAAAAAAGACATTCGAGAAAGCTTAGCAGGTCTTGACTACATCGGCGACAGCCGCGCCTATGACAAGCGTGAGCAACTTATGGCTATGGATATGTGCGCTGATGCGCTAATTCATTTTGCCCGGCGGTACGCTGATAAGGCCTTGGAACTTGCCAGGGGAGAGAAAGATGAAGGGAGAAAGGCGGAGCTTGCGAAGATAGCTGAGATTTGCTCGCGTGTTCCTGCATATGCTCCCAGGACGTTTTGGGAAGCGCTTCAGGCCTACTGGTTTGTGCATATAGGTGTCATTACCGAATACAACACTTGGGACTCTTTTAACCCCGGACGCCTTGATCAGCATCTGTATCCCTTCTACAAGAAGGACATTGAGGAAGGAAGGCTCACTGAGGAAGAGGCAAGAGAGCTCCTCCAGTGCTTCTGGATCAAGTT
>JAAYRV010000014.1 GCA_012518595.1 Bacillota bacterium | reverse complement strand
GGCTTTCTTAGGGTAGCCGGTTTGAATCCAAGTCCTGATGACATTTATGTCTCGCCTTCACAGATAAGAAGATTCGCCCTTCGTACGGGGGATGAGATATCCGGTCAGATAAGGCCGCCGAAGGATAATGAGAAGTACTTTGCTCTTCTTAGGGTAGAGGCTGTAAATGGGGCTGATCCTGACAGCGCCACAAGGAGGCTGTTTTTTGAAGACCTTACTCCGATATATCCCAATGACAGGCTTCACCTTGAGACCACACCAAGGGAGATAACCACCCGGATGATAGACCTGGTGGCGCCTCTCGGGAAAGGACAGCGGGGCCTCATAGTCTCGCCTCCTAAAGCGGGAAAGACCACTGTGCTCAAGAAACTGGCCAACTCAGTTACTACTAATAATCCTGACGTAGTACTCCTGGTTTTGCTCATTGATGAGCGCCCTGAGGAAGTAACTGACATGGAGCGGTCTGTAAGAGGCCTTGTAATGAGTTCCACATTTGATCTGCCTCCTGAGAACCATATTAGAGTGTCTGAGATGGTACTGGAGCGGGCAAAGCGTCTTGTGGAGCATTCTAAAGACGTAGTGATATTGATGGATAGTATCACAAGGCTTGCCAGAGCTTATAACCTTGTTGAACCGCCGAGTGGACGGACTCTGTCCGGAGGGCTCGACCCTAATGCGCTTCGGAGTCCCAAGAGGTTCTTCGGGGCAGCCCGAAACATCGAAGAAGGCGGAAGTCTTACCATTATTGCTACAGCACTGGTTGAGACAGGTAGCCGTATGGATGATGTCATATATGAAGAATTTAAGGGCACAGGCAATATGGAACTGCATCTTGACCGCAAACTGTCTGAAAGACGAATTTTCCCGGCAATTGATGTCAATAAGTCCGGAACGCGTAAGGAAGAGCTTCTCCTCACTGAAGAAGAGTTAGAGATGATGTATCTTCTCAGGCGAGCTATGGGGAATCTGGGTGCGCAAGAAATGACGGAGCTGATCATTGAACGTCTTCGTCATACGAAGAACAATGAAGAATTCAGGCAGCTTATAGTGAAATCCGCTTTTGCGGATAATGTAAGAGCTCTGAGCTGATTAGAGTCAGGCATATCTTAGGAGCGACCGCATAAAAGCCTACTGGAATGCTTTCATCATCTATGCAAAGTACACTATGAGAGCCACCGGCGCATCTTGCTGCCGTGGTTGAAGTGACATATGGCGCAATGTATAATGACAGCATGGATTCATTTATGTCCGGTGAGGTAACGAGGGCTTGTTTTGCGCATTATATTCTGATGATCAAGGTAACATATTTGACGAGCCGGATCTTGCTGCGTTAGGTCGCTCGTGGGATGAGCTTTGGGAAATAGTGCCCGGAGATATGATCCCCATGCCTGAAGGAGCCACAATCATGGCGTTGCCCAGGCGCTATTCAGTGGGTATAGCGCAGGATTCCGGAGAGGCTTTGTCCGTATGGACTTACGAAGAGGTATCGGGACAAGGTATGGAACGGCCTGGGTTGGCTGTGGCAGCCTTATTGCCCATAGGATTTACTCGCACATTGCTCCCGGCTTATGTCTCGGAAGAACGCGAAAAACCCACTGCTTTGCCTCTATACGGTTACACGGCTATGGCTATGCGAAACGGGAAGCTCTACGTGGCTGCGTTGCAAACTGATGATCCGTCAAAATGGGATCCTAAGGTATATAATACCCCTGATCTGCCTCAGCTAATTGAGGAGGCGCTTGCGAGAAGTCCGAATAACAGAGTCCTGAAACAACTTGCCAACTGTTCTGTAATGTATTCGTGTCCCACAGCGCAGAACGTGTTCTATAAGCGGTGGGAAGGCGGGATTCCTGTGTCTCCCGCTTGTTCTGCCAATTGCATCGGGTGTATTTCACTTCAGCCTTCAGAGTGCTGTCCATCGCCTCAATCAAGGATTGATTTTGTTCCTTCTGTCCAAGAAATAGTAGAGATAGCAGTGCCTCATCTTGAGGAGGCAAGTGGCGCAATTATTAGTTTCGGCCAGGGTTGTGAAGGAGATCCGCTGCTTCAAGGGGAGACTCTCACTCAGGCCATCCGGTGCATCAGAGCCGTGACTCGTCGAGGCATTCTAAACCTAAACACAAATGCAGGCCTTACAGGGGATATGGAGAGGGTCTTACGAGCAGGTCTGGACAGTATAAGGGTAAGCTTGGTAAGCGCCAGGGAAGATACGTACAACGCCTATCATCGCCCTTTAGGTTACAGCCTGAACGATGTGGTAGATTCAATAAAGCAAGCCAAAGATCTTGGGGTACATGTTTCACTTAATCTTCTTGTATTTCCCGGACTTACAGATCGTAAGGAGGAATTTGAGGCTCTCTCGGATCTCGTGGACACGTTGGGAATCGATATGATACAGTTCAGGAACCTTAATATTGACCCGGACATGCTTATTCAGGCCTTATCTCTACCTTCGCAAGAGACTATGGGGATAAACAGGGTCATTTGCGAACTCCGGGCAAGATTCCCCCATGTTCGATTGGGGAGTTTCAGCCCTTCCAGCGAGGATCTGGGGCGCCGTCCCTAGACTATGGGGTGCGGTGATGAGAGGCGGAGTAACGTGAAAGAGCCGACCAATGCGAGAAAGTTGGTAAAAGGGACGGCTGGGGCGATTCTTCTAAGTGCATTAGCTGCTTTTGTTGTATTGCAGGTCACCGCAAGAGGTGAGGATTGGCGCAGTCTATTCCAGGTTGACCTATCCCAACTGACAATCGCCGGTTGTCTGGTTGGGCTCGGCTGGGTTTTGGACGCAGTTCGTATACAGATTCTTGCAGCCGCTCTCGGCGGACAAGTCGGATTCTTGACTGCCCTGAGGATTACTCTTGTAGGCGCGTTTGCTGCCTGCGTTACTCCTTTTGATACCGGCGGGGAGCCCTTACAGGTATACCTTCTTCATAAACAAGGCTTTGAACCAGGTGAATCCACAGCCATAGTAACTCTGAAAAGCCTCATAAGTGCTATGGCCAGGTTGTTTTTGGTGCTCCTGATTCCTGCTTGGTATTTAATAAGGCGGCGGGCTTGGGCGCTTCCCAAAGGTCTGGAGACCGCCCTTTACATAGGCCTCTTGGTCTACATCTCCTTTTTCGGACTTGGTGTGTTCTTTGCTGCTTATCCAGAGTATATAAGGGTCATTATGGATAAGATCCTGAACAATAAATTTATGAGCAAGTTCATCTCAAAATCCACTGCTGACACGGTGATGGAGCACGTAGAAAAAGGAGTGCGCGATTTTCGTGCAGCTCTAACCATGTTTCTGAGAGAACGGCGCTCTACGCTTATCTTGATTTCCATCCTGAGTCTTATTACGTGGGCTATCGCTTTCTTCATCCCGATCCTGATTCTCCAAGGCCTTGGCGTCGCTCCGCCATTTGCCGAGACTATGGCTATAGCAGGCATCTTTTATTTGGCTGCAGCTTATGCGCCTACTCCCGGATCAAGCGGGGCGGCGGAGCTCAGTCTGGCAGCCTTGTTCGGTTCGATAGTGCCGTTTCCGCTCCTGGGCGTATTCGTTCTCCTGTGGAGGAGTATAACTTACTATCTCACGCTGATTGTCGGAGGAGTCACGCTCTTGTTGACGTACGACAAGAAAAAACCTACCAGTGAGAGAGACGACGGAGAAAGGCGGGACTAAGCTATCAAGGGGTGGATGGAAAAACTAAAGGGCATGGTTGACCCCTCTGTTAACGGAGAGGTCAACCATAATTTCGTCTATGGCACTCTCGAGGGCATGGTAAGTAATATGGCTTTCAGTCTTGTCAACCCATTTTTTGGGGTGTATGCTATTGCCCTTGGCGCTTCCAGTCTTATGGTCGGCCTTCTTACCGCTATCCCGGCGCTTGTTAACACTCTTACCTTCATGCCTGCTGCGGGGTTTGTGGAGAGGAGGGAATCCAGGCTTCCCACAGTCATCTTTTGGGCAGGGCTTCATAGATCGCTCTACATAATTTTGGCGTTTATCCCGTTTATGCCGGTAGCAAGGCCTGCATTTCTCGTAGCCGTTGTGACGCTGATGTCCATCCCCGGGGCTATTTCCGGAGTGGCTTGGACTGCCATGATGGGAGACATGTTCCCTGCAGAGGATCGCGGAGAGATCTTCGGGCTTAGAAACATGTTCGTGGGACTTACGGGAATCCTAGGGACCATGGTAGCAGGACGCCTGTTGGACAGAGTCTCTTTTCCCCACAACTTCACGCTGTTGTTTCTCACTGCAGCAGGTTTTGGCGGTTGCGGTATCTGGCTCATGTCCAAAATGCGCGAACCTTTGCTTGAGAGACCCGGCTATATTCAACAGAAAACGAGGCTTGTATCTCGAATCAAGAGCCTCCTGGATGATGAAGAACTGGGGTCAAAGTTTGGATTCTTTTGTGCAAGCTCATTCGTTTTGTGGTTCGGATTTGGGTTTCTCGCAGCTATGTGGACTATTTACCATGTAGAGGTCCTTAAGCTCTCAAACACCGTAATCGCCGGGTTTTCAGTTCTCTCAGGAATCACCACTGTAGTAGGTTCACGCTATTTCGGCAAGATGGCATCCAAGAGAGGTAACGTTGTGGTATTATCTGTTTGCATGGCGGTTGTAGGCGTGTTTCCGATTACATACATGTTATCGTCTTCACTCATGTTTCTTAACATAATGCAACTTGTATCCGGGTTTGTTCTCGGTGGACTTAATCTCGCAGTGTTCAATCTTGTGTTTGCATATTCCAGGCCTGAAAAAAGTCCAAGCGCAACTGCAGTTTTCAATATGCTTATCAACCTTGCGTCATTCATAGCGCCGTTTTTGGGTGATGCGTGTTATAAGATGTTTGGTATTCGGGCCACATTTTATGTAGGCGCGGGTTTTCGCCTTCTTGCTTTGATTCTTCTCGCAAGACTTCTGGAGGTTTCTGATTTCACAGGAAGACGATGTGTTCGTAGTTTTGATTTGCGCAGAGTCGGTTCGAGGAGGGAGGAGAAGGTTTGAGATTAATCATTGCCATTGTGAAGGGCAGTGACGCGCCGGGTCTTTTGGATACCCTGGCCGAGCGCCATATAGGAGCTACAAGGCTTGCCGCTACAGGCGGATTTATGAGTGAAGGCAGGACTACCTTCCTGATAGGCGTAGAGGATGACAGAGAAGATGAGGCTATAGATATTATCAAGAAATGTTGTTCCAAACGCCTCCAGGCAGCGCCACAGTTCAGGCCGGCCGGGGATCAAGTGCCGTCCATTGCAATGCCGGTCGAATACGAGGCAGGTGGAGCCATCATTTTTGTCACCGATGTAGACAGCCTCACCCGGCTCTAAGTATGAGCTCATTAGTCTTCGCTGGTTTTCCCGGGTCTTAGGTGGCCCCGCACGGTACGTACGTTTTCTGAGGCTGGTGACCTATATGCAGTCTCCGAGTGCAACACCGGCAACCCTGCACGGTACGTACACTTTCTGGAACCGGCGATCACTTATGGTGGAGACCGTTGAACTTATCCAGTAGCTGCCAGTTTCGCCGAAGACGGCGACTGGTTCTTGCGATTTAAGCGAGCTGCGTTAACATAATGTGGGAAAGAACAACGGTCTCATGGTGATCTACTTAGGCGAGGAATTCCGGCACTAGGACCATTTCTACGTGAGGGGGATACATGTGCGATGTTGACGTTACGTGACCCGCAGATAGTTTTTGTGTCTCAGTGTGCATCTCCCATAGGGACGCTGTGGTTAGCCTCAACTGAGCTAGGGCTTGTCAGGGTGGCCTTTGACGGGGAAGAAGAACATGGGCTGGAGTGGGTGTTGAAGAGATTCCCCGATGCCAAGCTTATGCCGGGTGAGAAAAAGAATGCCGAGTTTCATATTGAGCTTGGTGAGTATTTTCAGGGGCAGCGTAGGGATTTTACGTGCAAAACGCACTTGGCAGTAAGTGATTTTAGCAGCATCGTGCTGGACGAAGTGTGCCGAATCCCCTTTGGCGCTACCGCCAGTTACAAGGATATAGCCGCAGCCATTGGTATGCCTACTTCTACCAGGGCTGTTGGTAGGGCCCTTGCTACGAATCCGGTTCCGGTAATCGTGCCTTGCCATCGCGTAGTGGGCAGTGACGGAACACTTGTGGGATTCGGCGGCGGACTTGATATCAAACAATGGCTTCTTTCACACGAACGAGGACTCTTACATTAAACAGAGGGAAATAGCGACAGACGGAGTAATATTGCGATAAGTGCGATATATGATGGTTGTGTATGATATTTGGGCGAAAATGGCGGATGAAATTTCCGCCATTATTCATGATATAATAGAACAGAAAGGTCAAGAAAGGTCAGACTAACGGAAGGGGTAATCGTGAGAAGTCTGTCGGATTTCATTGAATGGTATCTTAAAGGACTATTAACAGAAGCTACTGAAGGGATGATCAGGCTCCAAAGACGGGAGCTTGCCGAGATGTTTGAATGTGCCCCGTCTCAGATAAACTATGTGCTGGACACGCGGTTTACTTTGGATAGGGGTTATCTCGTGGAGACGAGGAGAGGCGGAGGAGGCTACATACGCATTGTCAGATTAGCCTTTCGAACCGGCCATGACTTCCTTTCCGTGCTTGACGAGACAATCGGAGATCAGATTACCTCAAGCCGTGCCGAAGGTTTGCTTCAAAGACTCCAAGAGGAGGGTTTTCTCGAACTCGATGAGTGTGTCTTCATAAAAGCTGTACTTGATAAGGAAACCATAAAGGTGCCCCAAAACCATGGAAACACGGTTCGAGCAAGCCTACTCAAGGCTATGCTGGCGTTACTGTTTCGGGAATAAGGGGAGCAGTCGGGGGTGAAGCAATGTTTTGTGATGAATGTAAGAAACGACCTGCTAATGTCCACATAACTAAAATGGTAAACGGTGTGAAGAGCGAATCTCATCTATGTGAGGAATGTGCCGGAGAAAAGGGTGAGCTGACTCTGATTTCGGAATCAAAGTTCTCGTTTCCCAGTCTTCTTACAGGTCTGCTCAAGTCAGGATCCGGTATAGAGTCACATGTACCAATACACGAACACATAGTCGATGGCTGCAGGAATTGCGGTATTGCGTTTTCTACCTTTGCAAACAGAGGTTTCTTAGGATGTAGCCAATGCTATACCCAGTTTGAACCAAGACTCGAACCGCTGATCCGCAGGATACACGGCACCTGCCGGCACACGGGAAAAGTGCCTAAGCGAATGGGAGGAGCAGCCGGTGTGATGCGGGAGATAGAGAACCTCAGAAGGGACTTGGGAAAGTTAGTGTCAGAAGAAAGGTACGAAGAAGCAGCTGTAGTCCGTGACAAAATAAAAGCTTTAGAGAAGCGTCTTTCCGACAGGGCGTAGGGGGTGAAAACAAGATGCCGCTCAAGGACATAATAAATAAAACATACAGCGCTTGGATGAGCACAGACGCTCCCCATACTGATGTGGCGTTGAGCTCTCGTGTGAGACTGGCGCGCAATCTTGGCGATATCCCCTTTCCCAATCAGGCATCTCCGGCCGATCTTGCCAAGGTCGCAGGCCTGGTAGAGACGGCAGTCAGCCAAGTTCCCGAGCTTTCCAGGCTCGAGATAATACGCTTATCAGAAGCTTCCGCCCTGGATAGACAGGTGCTTGCAGAGAAGCATCTGATAAGCCCACAACATGCCCAAGGCGCCGAAAATCGCCTTGCAATAATAGCCGGAGACGAGAGTGTGAGTGTGATGGTGAACGAGGAAGACCATATTCGTATTCAAACTCTCATGTCTGGCTTTCAGCTGGATGAGGCCTATCAGCTTGCAGATAAGATCGATGATCTATTCGAAAGCAGACTGGACTATGCTTTTGATGAGCGGATTGGATACATTACCGCCTGTCCTACCAACGTCGGAACCGGTCTCCGTGTTTCCATCATGGTTCATTTGCCTGCCTTGGTAGTTACAGGCCAGGTAAAAGCGGTGCTTTCTGCAGTATCCAAGCTTGGGATAGCAATCCGTGGTCTATATGGTGAGGGAAGCGAAGCTTCAGGCAACATGTTTCAGTTGTCGAACCAGGTGACTTTGGGTCGGTCTGAACGGGAACTCATAGAGAATCTTGGCGCAGTCACTATGCAAGTTATTGAACAGGAACGCTCTACGAGGAAAAAGCTGATTATGGAGATGAGAGAACAACTGGAGGATCGAGTCCAAAGATCATACGGGATATTGTGCCATGCCAGGTTAATGACGTCACAAGAAGCCTTAAGGCTGTTATCCGATGCAAAGCTTGGCGTGGATTTACAGTTAATATCGGGGGTTGACGGAAAAACCATAAATGAGTTGATGGTGATTACACAGCCTGCCTATTTACAGAGATTGGCAGGACAAGAGCTTGACCCGGGAGAGAGGGATATTAGTCGGGCAACGCTCATAAGGGAGAGAATCAGGATCAGAAGGGAAGGGAAGGAAAGATGATGATGTTTGGTGGATTAACTGAGAGGGCTCAAAGGGTTCTTCAGCTCTCTCAAGGGGAAGCCAGGCGGCTTGGCCATGATGTCATCGGCACAGAACACTTGTTGCTGGGCCTTGTTGCCGAAGGCACCGGTATAGCCGCCCGAGCCCTTCAGAATCTTGGGATGAATTTGGAAGACGTTAGACAAGCAGTAGAGAAAATGGTTGGTACAGGGGATCCGGATAAGGTGAAGATGCTGACCCTTACTCCCAGGGCTAAGAAGGTCCTTGAATTAGCCATGATTGAAGCAAGGCAACTTGGACAAGGGTATATTGGCACAGAGCACATTCTATTGGGATTAATACGTGAAGGCGAAGGAGTTGCTGCACAGGTATTGACCAGCTTAGGAGCGGATACAGAGAAAATCCGCAACGAGGTTATCGGTCTCTTAGGCGATGTGTCTACCCCTGGCGGTAAAGGCAAGCGGGCAGCACAGAAAACACCGACTTTGGATCAGTTCGGACGGGATCTTACCGTTATGGCAGAGGAAGGGAAACTGGATCCGGTTATCGGTCGCAGCCAGGAGATTCAAAGAGTTATTCAAGTGCTCAGTCGTAGAACCAAGAACAACCCGGTTCTTATCGGAGACCCGGGAGTAGGTAAGACTGCTGTAGTTGAAGGTTTAGCCCAAATGGTAGCACGCGGGGATATCCCGGAAGTGTTGGTTAATAAACGTGTTATCGCCCTGGATATGGGTTCAATAGTTGCAGGCACGAAGTTCCGTGGGGAGTTCGAGGAAAGGCTGAAGCGTATTATCGATGAGATAAGAACCAGCGGAGATGTAATTCTGTTTATTGATGAGATGCACACAATTATCGGGGCCGGAGCAGCGGAAGGGGCGATTGATGCCGCTAATATTCTAAAACCTGCCCTTGCCCGTGGCGAACTCCAGTGCATCGGCGCCACCACAATCGACGAGTACAGGAAGCACGTCGAGAAGGATGCTGCTCTTGAAAGACGATTCCAGCCGATTATGGTAGGCGAACCCACTGTTGAGGAGACTATATCCATTCTCGAGGGACTTAGGGATCGGTATGAAGCCCATCATAGAGTCAAGATAACTGATGCAGCTGTTGAGGCTGCTGCGAGACTCGCAGACAGGTTCATCTCTGACAGATTCCTGCCGGATAAGGCTATAGACTTGATAGACGAAGCTTCGTCCAAAGTAAGGATAGGAACTACAATTGCTCCACCGGACATAAGGAAGCTTGAAGAGGAGTTTACAAGAATCAGGACTGAGAAGGAATCCGCTATCAAGAATGAGGAATTTGAAAAAGCTGCCAACCTCCGTGACCAGGAGCAGAAGTTAAAGGAAGAAATAGACGCGAAGAAGAGCGAATGGCAGAACAAGCGCGGTATGGTTGAAGCCACTGTGACTGACGAGGACATAGCTGAAGTAGTCTCTGCATGGACAGGCGTTCCTGTGGCTCAACTTACCGAAGAGGAAACGGAAAGGCTTTTGAGGCTGGAAGAAACCCTTCATAAGCGTGTAATCGGGCAGGAGGAGCCGGTCACTTCCCTTGCAAGGGCCATAAGGCGGGCACATGCAGGCCTTAAGGATCCGAAGAGGCCTATCGGGTCATTCATTTTCCTGGGGCCGACCGGAGTAGGCAAAACAGAGCTTGCAAGGGCGCTCGCAGAGGCGCTCTTCGGAGATGAAAACGCCATGCTTGCCTTTGACATGTCCGAGTACATGGAGAGACATACAGTCTCCAGGCTGATAGGAGCGCCTCCGGGATATGTGGGGTATGAGGAAGCAGGCCAACTTACAGAGAGAGTCCGAAGACAGCCTTATTCCGTGGTGTTGTTTGATGAGATAGAAAAGGCGCACCCGGATGTCTTCAATATCCTTCTTCAGGTCCTTGAAGAAGGCAGGTTAACAGATGGTAAAGGGCGCACAGTGGATTTTAGAAATGCTGTGATTATCATGACCTCAAACGTAGGCGCGAATCTCATCAGTCGTGACACGAAACTCGGCTTCATTGCAGGCGACACTGAAGAATACGACTACGAAAGAATGAAGGAGCAAGTCCTCGCTGCTATGAAGAAAACCTTCAGGCCTGAGTTCCTAAACAGAGTCGATGAGATTATCGTGTTTAGGGCGTTGAATGAACAGGAAATAAGGCAGATAGTGGATCTGCAGCTTGCGAAGGTGGAAGAAAGACTTAAAGATCGTAATATCCATCTGGAAGTCAGTAACGAGGTTAAAGATCTTATCGCAGAAGAAGGCTTCAGCAGAGAGTTCGGTGCCCGTCCTTTGAGAAGAGTGATTGAGCGTAAGATTGAGACGCTCTTGTCTGAGAAGATCCTTGAAGGCAAGATTGCCGACGGGGACTTGGTGTCCGTGAGTCTTGAGGGCGGCAAGATAAACATGGAGAAATCAAAGCAGAAGACTCCTGTGGCATCAGGTGAACCATCCAAATAGGCGAGAGGAATTGTGATATTCTTGAAGAATCTGATGGATAGTATATGGCGCCATATATTGCAAGGATGGTCTTAAGTGTGAGCAGACATGGGATAGAGCACGATATTGAGCTTGCGAGGAAAATGATTTCTGAAAATGGCCTGGGACTGGTGGCAATCAAGGAAGGGAAAGTCATCATGGAGGCAGAGGACAGAGGTATCCGTCCATTTGTACAGGCAGTCATAGAGCTTGGCGAGAAGCTCCGCGGAGCAGTTATCGGCGATCGTGTGACCGGGAGGGCTTCCGCCATGCTATGCATCTACTCGGGGGCTGTTGCGGTTTACACTCCTTTGGCCTCTGATTCGGCAGCAACGGAACTCCAATTAGCCAACATAAAGTTAATCGCTGATGAGAGAACCCCACGTATTCTTAATAGGCAAGGTACAGACATGTGTCCTTTTGAGAAGATGACGGAGGATCTTCAGTCTTCCAATGAAGTGTTTCAGACTCTCGTTGATTTCCTGGGAATAAGCGCTACGTGATAAGGGGGTAACTCCTGTGAGAGTCTATCGCCTGGGATGTTTGGAAGGGCAAATGTCAATGCTTATTTTCCATGCGTTAGCTAAGATGGGACGTGAGGCTCTCATCTTAGTCTCACCTTCTCAAAGAATCGTCAGTGTAGGGTATTTTCAGGATACTGACAAGGTAGTGGATTTGGAGTATTGTCGCAAGAACGGTATATCAGTAATGCGTAGAGAGATTGGGGGAGGAACTACACTTCTTGATAGAAATCAGATTTTCTTCCAACTCATAGTCAGACGGGATAATCCGGAGTTTCCCCGGAGAATCTCGTCTTTGTACGAGCTTATTGCAGGTCCGTGCGTTGACACTTACCGTGCCCTTGGGGTTGACGCATCTTTCAGGCCGGTAAATGACATAGTGACGAAGGAAGGCCGTAAAGTATCCGGGTTAGGCGGGGCTGACATAGGCGAGTGTGTCGTGTTTGTGGGAAACATCATTCTGGATTTCGATTCCAGGGAGATGGCTAACATACTTAGGGTCCCCAGCGAAAAGTTTCGTGACAAAGTCCACAAGTCCTTGGAAGACAACGTAAGTAGCGTGTTTAAGGAGACAGGAACGAATCCTCCCCGCAGCGAAGTTGAGGACTTGCTTATTGGGAATTTCGCTATGAGGCTGGGACAATTAGAGGAAGTCTGCCTTGATGATGAAGTCTACGCGAAAGCCTGTGAGCTGGAGAAGGAAATGATGTCAGACGATTTTCTTTTCAGAAGGCGGGATAAGGCAGCCGGTGATGAAGATTATATGAAAGTTAAGATTGCCACAGGGACCCAGGTCTCAGAACGGAGTTATAAGGCGCCCGGCGGACTGATAACCGTGACTCATGTAATTCAAGGCAATACCATTGAAAACATATCTATTTCCGGAGACTTCACATTCTATCCGAAAAACCGTCTCAGGGATATTGAGGATGCCCTCGTTGGAGTGCGCCGGGATATCTCCGATATTGAACAGGTGATATCCAGCGTGTACCATGACTTATCCATTGAGTCTCCCGGAGTTGCTCCTTTGGATTTTGCGCAAGCTATCTGCAAATCTGACTAAGTATGACTGACAGGAGTATTGCGTCAACACATAAACTGGAAGGAAGTAAATGACTAGGCAAAAGACGAAGTATGTATGTAAAGACTGTGGATACGAGACTCCAAGATGGCTCGGGAAATGTCCTTCATGTGGTGAATGGGGCTCTCTTATTGAGGAAGTGAGCAGCCTTAAACCTGGCAGGCGCTTAGGCGATGTTTCCATGGGATGTGCTCCCCGTCCCATCACTGAACTGGAGAGCACCGGTGCGATGAGGCTTACCAGCGGTATCAGTGAACTCGACAGAGTCTTGGGAGGGGGAATAGTCCCCGGGTCTCTCGTGTTAATCGGAGGAGATCCCGGCATAGGCAAGTCCACGCTCCTCCTTCAAGTATCCGGAGCGGTCAGTCGCGATGTTCATGTGCTGTACGTCTCAGGCGAAGAGTCTTCCAACCAGGTCAAGCTTCGCGCGGACAGGCTGGGGATTTACTCTGACAATCTACTGGTTATGCCTGAGGTGGACATGGAAAGAATTGAGCACTGGATTCGAAATATCTCTCCCGGCCTTGTTGTCGTAGACTCGATTCAAACTGTTTTTACGAAGGACTTAAGTTCTGCGCCGGGAAGCGTGTCTCAGGTGAGTGAGTGTGCAGGTCGCCTAATGAGGACGGCTAAGGAGCTTGAGATCCCTATTTGCATTGTAGGGCACGTGACTAAGCAAGGGGCAATAGCAGGCCCGCGAGTGCTTGAGCACATAGTTGATACCGTGCTTTATTTTGAGGGAGAACGCCATCATAGCTTCAGAGTTCTAAGGTGCGTAAAGAACAGGTTCGGATCGACTAATGAAATCGGGGTATTTCAAATGCGGGATACAGGCCTCTCGGAAGTAAGCAATCCTTCAGAAGTGTTCCTTTCCGGTAGGTCACGCATGGTCAGTGGCTCTTGTGTAACTGCGAGTGTTGAAGGAACGCGTCCTATACTTGCTGAGATTGAAGCCCTTGCAACTCGAACTCCTTTTGGTGTTCCAAGACGAACCACAACAGGCGTAGATTCAAACAGGGTTGCAATAATCCTTGCTGTTCTCGAAAAACGTGCCGGGTTAGGGTTGTCATCATGCGACGTCTACGTCAGCGTCGCAGGCGGCGCCAGGCTGAATGAACCGGCAACGGATCTCGCCATTGCTTGTGCCATAGCATCGAGTTTTCGAAATGCTCTATGCCATCCGGATCTTGTGATCATTGGAGAGGTCGGGCTATCCGGGGAGATCCGAGCAGTCAATCGTATAGAATCAAGGGTTGCGGAAGCTGCTAAACTAGGTTTTGGCAAATGCATGATTCCTGCTCCTAACGTAGGACTCCGGATAAATCATGAGAATCTCCAGGTCATATCAGTAAGAACAATAGGCGACGCTTTGGAGCTTGCGATGAAACGGTAGCTCTTGAACTCATGTGTTCCGCTGACAGGATGGGAGCGCCCTGGCTTATGTGAGATTGAAGATTCCGAGGGTTGATAATCTCCCTTGTTCTTGTTGGATGACCTCTTCCATGTCAAGGTCAAGCAGGTCACATAGGGCTGCCACATAAAAGAGAGTACGTCCGATTTCAGTCTCTAATACGTCACGGCAGTCAGGGCAGAGAGCGCCCTCAAGATGGGATGTAGTGTAATTACGAAGCTCTGAGTAGGATGCACAAGAAGGGAAAGTCTGCCGGGAGGCAGATATTTTCAAGCAGCCACATGTAGTCACTGCCTTTGCAATAGCGCGGTTAACACGAGCTGAGGCTTCATCCAGTTTCGAAGTGCAATCCAGAATGCTCTTATGTCTGACGAGGCAACGAGATACGGCTTCCTGGAATGAAATGCAATCTAAATGTTCCATAGATAAGTCACCCCGTCTAAAAATTTTCTTGCATAGTATCTCGAGTTGTTTCTCATGCCTTAATTATAACGATAGGTTTCGGGAATTGTCAATGACACGACTCTGTAAAGAAAAGTTGCAGTATCTCCCTATAATGGAAGAGGTCGGGACTGAATTGACACTTGACTCCCATGAATGTTAAAATTGATTAGATATGAGTATAGAAATGACAAAGGGTTATAAACCTCACAAGTGCCGAGGTAATGGGCCGCTTTCCTCCCTTAGCGGAGATCAGGGGTACCAGGTGACTATCGAGATGATTGGGGGGAAGTATGGCTATGTTTGATGTGGGTGACAAGGTAGTCTATCCTATGCACGGTGCAGGCGTTATTGAAGCAGTTGAAGAACGAGAGATCCTCGGGGAGAAACAGAGATACTATATTCTTAGGATTCCAATGGGAGACATGAGAGTCATGGTTCCCCTTGACAGCGCGGATGACGTTGGTCTAAGGGGTGTAATAGACAAGGAGGATGTGGAGAAAGTCTATGAAGTCTTGGCCAGTGACAGAACGAAAATGTCGTCCAACTGGAACCGCAGGTATCGAGCTAATTTAGAAAAAATCAGAACAGGTGACGTTTTTGCCGTAGCAGAAGTAGTCAGAAATCTTGCTTATCGTGACAAGGAGAAAGGTTTGTCCACAGGAGAACGTCGGATGTTGGATAACGCAATGCAAATCCTCGTCAGCGAGTTAGTGATCGCTGAAGGTGTTGATGAAGAGGAAGTGGAGAAGGCTATAGCGGAAGTTCTTCAATAAGGCCTTACCCGTCTTATTGGGAACTTCGACATAAGTCTTGTCGTTTCATTAAAAGAGGGAAAGAGCCTTGGTTTTTCCATTGCCGGGACATGTACTAATCAGTTTCGGATGGATTATGGATATAGCAAGGGCTAAGTTCCCATAATAAGTCTCGGAAGGCAATGTTGTCTCACCGCTTATGCCCCCAATCCCCCAGGGGGCTATCAAATGTCTTCGGAGAAAGAGAGGTGAGAAGCCAGATAATGGATAAACTAACAAGCAGCGTTTTTCTTGTTCTGGGGGCATTCGTTGGATTTCTTGTTCATCGTCTTCTTGCAAGGGTTGTGCTTGTAGGTGTTGGAACCGGCGTAAACATTGCAGTGCTTGTTGTTTTAGTCTCAGCCGGCGGACTCTTCGGCCTTTCTGTTTTTCCCGTGGTTTTTCGAGGTTTGCGTAAGCTTACTTCCAAACTTGAAGCAAATTTGCAGAAGGTACCCACGCAAGATCTTGTGGCAGGCGCGTTCGGCGCAATCATTTTTCTTCTTATTGCAGTGTTGATTACGCTTCCGTTTTCTCAAATTCCTTATATAGGTGTTTATCTGCCGATTGCACTGACTTTATTCATGGGTTATCTCGGCATGCAGCTTGCAGTCAAAAAGAGAGAGGATTTATTCAATTTATTCTCTTCGGTTCCTAAATCCATGGAGAGAGTGGTTGGAGGTCAGCGTGACCGTGACAAAGGTCAGAAACATCAGAGCATGTGCGCGCCTAAGATACTCGATACCAGTGTAATAATTGACGGCAGAATTTTGGACATCTGCAAGAGTGGCTTTATAGACGGGACAATCATCGTCCCTACGTTTATTTTGGAAGAACTACAACACATTGCAGACTCGGCAGATCCCTTGAAACGTAACAGGGGAAGAAGAGGGCTGGATGTCCTCGGTAAAATGCGAAAGGAAGTAGGCGCGCAGATCCAGATACTTGACTCAGAGATCGGGAATGGCATTGATGTGGATTCAAGGCTTTTGAAATTGGCACAATCCACAGGCGGCAAAATTGTCACAAACGATTTTAATCTCAACAAAGTGGCCCAGCTCAGAGGCGTGTTTGTATTGAACATAAACGAGCTGGCCAATGCCCTCAAACCGGTGGTTCTGCCAGGTGAAGAGATGACTGTGTATGTCATTAAAGACGGTAAGGAAGCAGGTCAGGGCATAGCATACCTTGACGACGGCACTATGGTAGTAGTTGACGGTGGTAAGCGCTTTATCGGTGCAGAGGTAGAGGTTGCAGTGACCAGCGTGCTTCAGACAGCCGCCGGGAGGATGATATTTGCGAAACCCAAGTGATCTCAGGGGGTGGATGGGGGTGGATGAGTGAGCGTTTGCGCGCTTATACCCGCAGCAGGATCCGGGAGAAGAATGAGGATGAAAGAGAATAAGACTCGCCTGCTACTTAGAGGTAAACCTGTTCTTATCCATACGCTTTCCGCCTTTGAAGCCTGTGAGGCTGTGGATGATGTGATTGTCATTGCGGGTTCTCGGGAAGTTGACCTGACGTGTGAACTTATCAGGACTTGGGGCGGGTCTTCCAAAGTAAGAGAGGTTGTCTCCGGCGGAGCGACCAGGCAGGAATCAGTCTTGTGCGGGCTCAGACGTCTCACTCCCGGGTGCGAAGTTGTCGTAATTCATGACTCTGCAAGACCTCTTGTTCGACCCTCTACTATCAGGATGACAATAGAAGCTGCGCGCAAGTACGGAGCTGCAATTGTATCTGTTCCTATGAGAGATACTATCAAAGTGGTCAAAGATGGGTATGTTACAAAGACGCTGGATAGGGACGCACTCCGGGCAGTAAGGACTCCTCAGGCTTTTCAGCGGGAAATAATTGAAGACGCATATGTAAGTGCAGCGCGAGATGGGTTTATTGCAACTGACGATTCCATGGTTGTGGAAAGAAAAGGCGTTAAGGTTAAGGTGCTTGAGGACGAGTTGGAAAATATTAAAATTACCTATCGTGAAGATCTGGTGATTGCCGATTCGTACCTGGCTATAGACAAGCTAATGGATGGAAATGGCATAATGTGTTCCGGTAGCCGGGAACACCTGGAGCGTCGAGTAGGGATTGGATTTGATGTCCACAGACTTGTCCCCGGGCGACGCTTGATACTGGGTGGTGTGGATATTCCATTTGACCTGGGACTCGAAGGGCATTCCGATGCTGATGTCGTGCTTCATGCAATCGCAGACGCGATTCTCGGAGCTTGCGCTCTGGGAGATATCGGCGTTGTGTTTCCTTGTGACGATCCATCATATGAAGGAATATCCAGCAAACTTATTTTGTCGAGAGTGCGAGAGCTTGCCGAAAGCCACGGTTACGTTGTGGGCAACGTGGATATCACAGTCTTGGCTGAGAAACCCAAAATATCAGGATTTGCTGAAGAAATGAGGAGGAACATCAGCAGTATTCTTAGAATTGCTGAAAACCATGTTGGTATCAAAGCAACTACAATGGAAGGGCTGGGGTTTATCGGCGCCGGTGAGGGGATAGCGTGTTTTGCCTCATGCAACCTTGTTTCGAGACCCCTGGCATGTGACGTGGGAGGTAGTTCAGGTGACAGTTAGACGAATTATGAATGAAGATCCTGTTATAGTCGCGCCTGATACATCTATAGGAGAACTCAGGAGAGTCCTTCTAAACAGTGGTAATACTGTAATGCTGGTTATTAAGGACGATCAGGTAGTCGGGGTCATTGGAGACAGAGACCTCCTCCGGCCTGACAGTGAACACTTGGTTGCTGAGGACGTTATGAATGCAACAGTCGTCAATGTTTCGGCAGACTGCACTGTAAGAGAAGCCTGTTCGTTGCTGGTAGAGGCTGCCACACCCGGCCTGCCTGTCGTTAATGATGACGGGCTTCTTATAGGCGTGGTTTCTGCCAGAGACATAGTGAGTGGGATGGTAGGGGATGAAGGCGTAACAAAGATTTCAGTGGAAGCAGCCTCCATTTACCTGGCAATGACCCGCAGCAGGGAGTATGAAAGGTATTGGTTGGACAAGATCCGCAGTTACGGATATAGGGGCGCTATCACGCAGGTGGGCGCCAGCGCGGATCGACTCGCTGCGAAACTGCGGGAAAGCATGATTGCAGCGGCAGCAGCTCTTGGTGTGATTTCTGAAGATCCTCGTGAGAAGATTGCAGTCTCTAATGCAGTGAGAGATGCCTTTATCCAGCTTTCCATGAGCAACCCCGGGCTTGGCGGCGGCTTCAAAATGGCTGTAGTGCGAGGGGAAGGAAGGGTCTCAGTGGCCATTTTCGGGAGGTTCGGTCATGCTCTCGTGGACGGTCCTGAGCAATTGGCTGTTGGTTATAGTATTATATAGTGTATAGTAGCGAAAGAGATGCAGTGTGGCGCCTTTTTTCAAGTTGCTTCAGGGGAGAAGGCGCCTTAATCAAAACAATCGTAGCCACGCCTGATCCATGTTGATCCTGGGGGGATGCGGATGGCGATCTTTGCTGTCACCGGTGGTCAGCAGTTACGTGGACAAGTCCGACTCGACGGTTCCAAGAATAGCGCTCTTGCGATTTTGGTAGGCTCTGCTTTAGGACGTGGCAAGACAACTCTCCATAATGTCCCCAGTTATACCGATGCGCATATCCTCTGTGAGATTCTTGCGGAAATTGGGGTCTCTGTGCGGTTTATCCGGCCAGGGACGTATGAGGTTGACGGGGCTTCGGTAGATTACTGCCGCCCATCCTATGAGAAGGTCAGGCAACTTCGAGCTTCGTTTTATACAGCCGGGTTGCTTCTGGCGCGTCTCGGCGTTGCTGAAGTGCCTTTTCCGGGGGGAGATGTCATAGGCGCGAGAGGCATTAATTTTCATTTGGACGGGTTTCGCGCGCTTGGCGCAGATGTTGCCATAGAACACGGGTATGTGAAGCTAAAGGCGAACCGCTTGCGAGGGACTAGTTTCTATGTAGGCAAGGCCAGCCACGGGACTACCGTCAACATGATGTTGGCAGCCTCTCTTGCAGAGGGAACGACAATACTGGAGAATGCAGCCAGAGACCCGGAAATAGTTGATCTGGCCATTCTCTTGAATTCAATGGGCGCCAGAATCCGTGGGGCAGGCACAGGCACTATTAAGATTGAGGGCGTCAGTAAGTTGTGCGGCGCCACACATGAGATAATTCCTGACAGGCTTGAGGCGGGGACACTTTCTGTTGCTGCAGTAATGACGGGAGGCGAAATTACCATTGACAATGCTGTTCCGGAACACTTGAGGACTGTGCTTATAGATCTACGTGCAGCAGGCGCGCAAATTGAGGAATACGGGTCCGTGCTCCGTGTGCGCGGCCCGGAGCGGTGTAGAGCGGTGGACATAGAAACCTTGGCATATCCGGGTTTTCCCACAGACCTCCAGCCACAGTTTGTCGCAATGATGACTAAAGCTGACGGGGTATCTACGGTTGTGGAAACGAGGTTCGAAAGCAGATTCGGATACGCGGACGAGCTGAGAAGGATGGGCGCAGATCTTCAGGTAGATAGGGATACCGTTATTGTCAGAGGGGTGGAGAGGCTTACGGGAGCGCCTGTGGAAGCGCCCAGAGACATCCGTGGCGGTGTCGCCCTTCTTCTTGCAGGCCTTGTTGCTGAGGGAGAGACCGAAATTCACTGTATTGAGTATATTGACAGAGGATATCATCGTATTGAAACAAAGCTTGCTTCCCTAGGGGCTAAAGTCAGAAGAATTGACTGATGATTAGGGGGAAGAACATGATGCTATCTCTGTTTCGGCAAGTTGCGAAGGTCAGTGTGTGGCTGGTTGTGTTGGCTACGATCACATGGATGTGCCGGGTGGAGGCCAAAGACACAAGTAGTTGCGTCACAGTCTGTCAAAGTAAGCATGATGCCTGGGATGTCGCGCTAAACGGGCACATAGTACTGAGGATGCGCTGTCCGAACGGAGGCATGTCGCCTGCTGAAAGAGCAGACTGTGTAGGGGAAAGGCTGAGGGAGGCGCTTGCGACTGCAAGCTGTGAAGATATCAAGCCCGCTGTAGTAAGAGGCAGTTTCGCTGTGGTTATAGGGACAAAACATATCGTGACTGTTGACACTGAGCACGCAAAAGCTAACAAGAGTTCATGTTATGCACTAGCCTTGAAGTGGACCAATAATATGCGCCTTGCGTTGGGTGGCCATGTTCTCTCAAGCCGGGACAGAGGTCATCTTGTGTCCTTTGACACCGTGGATCCTTACGAAGTGTCAGTGGGCCGGGCTTCGTGGTACGGCGGGCGCTGGGACGGACGGCTTACCGCAAACGGCGAGATCTATGATGAAATGAGCCTGACAGCTGCCCATCGCACCCTGCCTTTCGGGTCAATTGTCAGGGTTACCAGCCTTCTATGCGGGAAGCAGGTGGTAGTCAGGATCAATAACAGGGGCCCGTACATTGCCGGTCGGGAGATCGATCTTTCCAGGGCGGCTGCAGAGGCCATAGACCTTATCGGTCCCGGAGTCGGGGAAGTAGTTGTTGAGGTTATCGATAGCGGCAGATAGAATAACTGTGGATATAATACGCTACCTGTTGTCTTGTAGAGAGTGATATGTAGGGCTTGCAAGTTGAGAGGAGAGCCTAGCCAGGGGCTGGGCTTTACTGTTATAATAGTCAGGAGTATCTTTTGCCTGACGCTGTATTGAAAGAGGTCAGGATTAGCTGAATCCAGTCTGGGAACGGATTTAGATCCAATTTAGGGACGGGTTTAGAGGAGTTCAGAGGGTTATGAGTGGCTCTTAAGATCAACCAATTACATGAAGGTGAAGGAATGACGGAAAAGGTACGTGTTAGGTTCGCGCCGGCGCCTACAGGGCATCTTCATATCGGGAATATTCGTACATGTTTGTTTAACTGGCTTTTTGCGAGACACTACAACGGAAAAGTAATCCTTCGAATAGAGGATACAGACGTTGCCAGGTCTTTGGATGAGGCATGCCAGACCATTGTTGATGATCTTCGCTGGATTGGCCTTGATTGGGACGAAGGATACGGTGTGGGAGGCCCATACGGTCCTTACCGGCAGAGCGAGAGACTGGATGTGTATCGAAAGTATGCGGAAGCCTTGATTTCCCGGGGGGACGCGTATTTCTGTTACTGCACTCCTGAGGAGCTCGCGGAGGAACGCAAGGCATATCTGGCCAGAGGCAGGATGCCTCGCTATAGCGGGAAGTGTCGAAATCTAAGCAGGGATGAGGTTGAGAGGTTGTCCGCTGAGAGGACGCCTGTAGTGCGGTTTCGAGTCCCTGTGGATGCAGTGATTTTGGACGATATGATAAAAGGTGAAATCAATTTTGACAGCAGTACTATCGGAGACTTCGTCATCATGCGTTCCGACGGTTTTCCTACTTACAACTTTGCTGTAGTTGTAGATGACGCTGAGATGAAGGTAACTCACATTATCAGGGGGGACGAGCACATATCCAATACCCCCCGTCAAATAATGCTCTATGAAGCGCTTGGTTTTCCTCGTCCCAAGTTCGGCCATGTGGCCATGATCTTGGATCCGGACAAGACGAAGCTCAGTAAGAGACATGGGGCAACGTCTTTGTCTTATTACAGGGAGGCCGGCTATTTGCCGGAGGCGATTTTGAATCATCTGGCGCTCTTAGGGTGGACGCCCGGGGATACTCGCGAGATAATGAGTTTGCACGAGGTTCAGACTGAGTTTTCACTGGACAGAGTCAGTAAGGGCCCGTCCGTATTTGATCCAAAGAAGCTTGACTGGTTCAATTCACAGTACATTCGGGCGTCTGACCCTGACAGGCTCTTGGACATGGCTTTGCCTTATTTGGGCAGATTCGGAATCCATGAGGATTCTCAACTCGGAGGCGAGGAACGGGAGAGGCTTGAGAAAATTGTCACATCAGTGAGGGATTCCATTACAAACCTTTCTGGAATTCCCGAAGAAGTTGCCTTTCTGTTCGGTGACGGTGTGGAGGCATATGATGAATCTGCCAGGAAGTGGATTGAAGGACCTACTGCGAAACCTGCGCTGTCAGGGTTTATAGAGGTATTTTCCGGTTCTGATGCCGCAGAACTTGGCCGGGAAGAGATTCAGGCCGGCCTGAAGAGGGTCATTGGTGATGCCGGGATTGGCGCAAGGAAAGTCTTAATGCCTATCAGGGCTGCTCTCACCGGACGGACGAAAGGGCCGGAACTGCATGTTGTCATGGAAATCCTAGGCAGGGAAAGATCGATTAATAGGGTTAGAGCTGCGCTCTTAGACACAGGGGGGAATTCAGGTGGCGCTACGAGTCTATAACACTTTGACAAGAACAAAAGAAGAATTCGTTCCTCGAAAACCAGGACGGGTTGATGTTTACCAATGTGGCGTAACCCCTTATGATTACACGCACATTGGACATGCGCGCCAATATGTGTTTTGGGACACGGTAAGGCGTTACCTCGAGTATAGAGGCTGGAAAGTCTTTTGCGTCCAAAATGTAACAGATGTGGATGACAAGATTATTGCAAGAGCCTCTGCGCAAGGTGTTGAGCCTGAAGAGATTAGTGAAGAGTACCACAGGGATTTTTTGGATGTCATGGACAGGCTTGGTGTAGAAAGGCCTGATGTAATGCCTAAAGTAACTCAGCACATCCCGGAAATCATCAAGCTCGTTGAAGGGCTTATAGAAAAAGGCTATGCCTACCAGGCAGAAGGCGACGTATTCTTCGATGTGACGAGTTTCCCCGGTTATGGCAAACTCTCCCGCAGGTCGATAGATGATATGATGGCCGGCGCTCGTATAGAGATAAACCCTAAGAAACGCAATACCATGGACTTTGTGCTTTGGAAAGCAGCAAAACCCGGGGAGCCGTCATGGGACAGCCCGTGGGGAGCAGGCAGGCCCGGGTGGCACATAGAATGCTCTGCGCTGGCTTTGGAGTACTTGGGTAGTAGTTTTGATATGCATGGCGGCGGCGACGAACTCATTTTTCCGCATCATGAGAATGAGATCGCGCAATCAGAGGCTTATACAGGCAAAGAGCCGTTTGCCAGGTACTTCGTGCATCATGCGATGTTGAACATAGACGATGTGAAGATGTCAAAGTCTCTTGGCAACTTCTTTTCCGTCCGGGATGTCCTCGAAGAATTTGATCCAGGTATAGTCAGGTATTTCTTTGCTTCACGCCACTATAGAAGCCCTGCGAATTACGGGGTGGATGAGCTGGAGGCGGCAAGCAAAGCCTACATGCGACTCAGATCCACTCTTGATGCGGGGAAAAGAGCTGTTCTGGAAGCAGACAAAGTTGGGCCAAGGGAAGATGAGGAAAAGAAGGCGCCGGATATCAGCCTCGGTTCCGCTGCAGAGAACGCGGAGGATCGGTTCATAGAAGGAATGGATGATGATTTTAATACGGCTGTGGGGATCGCCGTGCTTCATGATCTGGCTCGCTCAATTAATGACTTCCTGCATGAAACAGGCGGGACGGCGCGGTATGACAAAGAGGATTTAGAGGGTTTGCGCAAGGCAGTCAATACTCTTGAGACACTCGGCGGGATCTTGGGTTTATTCCAAGAGCCTGAAGCCACAGACGATTTACGTCTGTCGGAAAGCCTTGTTAACCTCTTGATAGAAGTAAGAGACGACTTGCGTTCTAAAAAGGAGTGGGCGCTTGCGGACAAGATCCGTGACTCGTTAAAAGACATGGGCATAATCTTGGACGATACATCCGCAGGCACTATATGGAAGAGAATGTAATGAGCTACTTGGATCCTGAACGTGTAGATCAAATCCCTCCGGGCGTGCTTGCGTACATCGGAGATGCAGTGTATGAACTGTACGTGCGCGAGAAGCTCCTTAAGAATAAGCTTAATGGCGGGCGTTGTGACGTTGATCTGGACGAGCTTCATAAAGAGGCTGTTTTGCGTGTTTGTGCCACAGCCCAGGCCCAGGCCCTTGCCGATATGGAGACGTTCCTCATGCCCGATGAGGCGGATGTGGCAAGGCGCGCTCGCAACATTCGGGTAGGACGAGGGCCAAGGAGTATGCCGGTCCTTGATTACCGGCATTCTACAGGGTTTGAGGCAGTTATCGGCTACCTTTACTTGCTGGGCAGAGGCCACAGACTCGATGAGGTAATGTCAAAGGCGTTTGACCTGACAGAGGCGCGGCTTACTGAGTCGAATCGTAATCCGAAAAATAATTAGCGAACTGACATTACGAGGCATCGGTAACCTTCGGGTGTCATGCAATGAACCCTCAGGTGTTCGACAATGGGCGTTGGGCAATACTGTAAAATTAGCCTAATCGGTATCGATGTTCTAAGGCCTACTTATTATTGATCGCAAGGTTCCGCAAGATTCGTGGATTACTATGGTGTCACCTGCCTGAACGTGCATTTGAAGTCTCGAAGGGCAGCATGGTGAGCTAAGAGGAGGTACGGCATGAAAGTAAGACTGGTAAGTTATACTCCTGATCCTGAGATGACCGTGGCGGTCGCGGCCAGACGTTGTTATTCAGCGCTTGGCTCCTGCGAATTAACATGCGGGCTGTCCCCTGAGGAGGCAAAGAAGCTTATCCAGACTATTTTGGAGGCAGGACATCTTTCTCCTACTGAACATGCTTCTTTTACCTTTGCTATTGAAGGGGTAAGCAGGTCATTGAGTCATCAACTTGTGCGCCATAGGATTGCTTCGTATTCCCAGCAATCTCAGAGGTACGTGTCAGAGAGCGGTTTTGAATACGTGGTGCCTCCCTCAATAGCCGGTAATCCAAAGGCTTTGGAGCTTTACGAGAAGAGAATTGAAGAAATCAGGGAAACATATTCGAAGTTGGCAGAGATGGTGCCAAAGGAAGATGCCAGGTACATTCTGCCTAATGCATGCGAGACGAAGCTGGTCATGACTATGAATTGCAGGAGTCTCTACAATTTCTTCGAAAGGCGTTTATGCAACAGGGCTCAATGGGAAATACGCAGGCTTGCCCAGGCGATGTTGGATTGTGTAAGGGAAGTTGCGCCGAATCTTTTTTCATGGGTGGGAAGCCCTTGTGAAATGCGTGGGTACTGCCCCGAGGGGAAGATGTCGTGCGGTAAGATCAACTCAGTTACCGGCCAGCATATTCTGTCTGAATAGATGCTTGATCCGATTCAAGCCTTCAAAGCTCTTCCATGAAGATATCCCTTCTGTTGATAGGAAGACACAATTTCTGCTGACAGAAAGATATCGATCCTGTTGACAGGGTTCGCCGGGAATATGGCGGATACGACAAATGAAGGTCGAGACCGGTAGCTACCTGTTTATTGTTGGCAGTTGCGGAGGCAGTTGTGTTATGAATTGCGAGGCCATAATTGAAGGACGCAATGCAGTTATGGAGGCTTTGCGTGCCGGGAGACCTCTGGCCAAGATCATGCTGGCGAGAGGGACTGAGCCTGCATTTTACCGCGCTGTCAAAGGAGCGGTTCGTAACGCAGGTGTCCCCATAGTTGAGGTGAATCGTAACAAGCTCGATGCCATGAGTGCAACAGGAAATCATCAAGGAGTCATAGCGGTGGGCGCGCCGGTTCACTGTTACGCGAGTGCAGGCGAGATTCTTGATACCATGCCGGAACAGCATGACCCGCCTTTGATTGTCATTCTTGACGGGATTCAGGATCCCCATAACTTAGGCGCTATTATCAGGACATGTGATGCAGTGGGAGCCACAGGCGTTGTGATACCGAAACGCAGAGCGTGTGGGCTTACAAGCGCAGTGGCAAAGGCATCTGCAGGCGCTGTTGAATATGTCCCGTGTGCGAGGGTGCCGAATCTTGCTCGAGAGGTGGACAAGTTAAAGGAGGACGGGTTCTGGATAGTAGGGACGTCTGCTAAGGCTGATAAGACAATGTATGAGATCGACTTACGAGGGCCGCTGGGTGTAGTCATTGGCTCTGAGGGAAAAGGAATATCCAACCTTCTGCAGAAGAAATGTGATTTCTTAGTGAGAATTCCCTCACTGGGCAAGGTATCCTCACTAAATGCCTCAGTTGCAGCAGCAGTCGTATTATTTGAAGTATTGCGTCAAAGACAAGAGCCCTGCCGGTTTTCTTGACTTGTCCACGAATGCAAGTATATAATGGGTGCGTGGGTCGAGCTACATCAGATCAGGGAGGCGTTATCCGTGAGTGCTAGGCTTGAACGCGAAACGTCTTTTATTT
>JAAYRV010000110.1 GCA_012518595.1 Bacillota bacterium | reverse complement strand
TAAAGGCTTACTGTTTCAGCGTCAGGCATGTCCCTGATGAGTTCCACCTTATATATCTCGCCTGCCTCATCAAAGAGCTTAAGCGCGTCCTTGCGGGAAACTTCCTCGCGGACGATAGGAAGATCTTCCTTTATGATTTTTCGCATTTCCTCTTCGATAAGAGCTAAGTCCTCTTGGGTAAAGGGTTCAGGTTTGTCGAAGTCGTAATAAAACCCATTCTCTATGGCAGGTCCTATAGCGACTTTTACTTCAGGAAAAAGTCTTCTTACTGCTTGAGCCATAACATGGGAAGTTGAATGTCTCAGAATCTCTTTCTCCTCTTCTGAATTAGCCATAATTGGAAGTCACCTCGTTTCTAATTTCAACCATGTCATCATTATCGTAATCACAATCTCTGACCTCTCCGCATTAGATCAGGATAATAAGAAACCCTCGCCCTGAAAATATTCAGGGACGAGGGTCTACTCGCGGTTCCACCCTAATTGACACCATAATAGGCATCCTCTCAACATGCGCTTTAACAGGCGCGACTGTCACCGGCTACCGGCTGCTCACATTGGATAGGCGTTCACCGGGAAACTCAGAGGCGGTTTTCAGTGTTGCGTACCGGCAAGGGCTTTCAGCCTCCTGACCCGTGCTCTCTTTCAGCCGCTTCCTCACTTACTCGTCCTCATCATTGCTTATGTCTTATTCCATTACCATTAGAGCAATTATAGAAGAGGAGCCGGTCTATGTCAAGTCAGATCATCACTGTGCCCTCCGGTAGGCGCATGCAACCTGGTAAGGTATTTCTCACAAATTTGACACCCGGGGCAACTGGATACTCTGTTGTCAAAAACCCTGGTAATTGTCTCATTAGCATTTTTTCCTTGGAAGCCATGTAAAATGATTCTCTTGGGGGAAACTGTAATGAGTGCGCTTATGAGCAGATCCTCATGATCAACATCACTTTGTCCGGGTTCCACCGGCGCACCTTCAAGGTAATCGCTGTCCACTGCTTTCCCGTTTTGATCCAACAGTCTAAAATGCCCGTTAGGCCTTGCTATTACATGTATTTCTTCTATTTTCGGCTCCTGAACATCGACAAAGTACTTAAGCAGCCTTATGAATTCATTGTATTCCTTCTCAAGCATGAAATCGTCAACTGCGGAATCAGCAGCAGTTTCCAGCTGCTCCATATAGCGCTTGAGTCTAAATCTCATGAAACCATCAAGTATGAGGCAATCGCTGGTATCCAAGTAGTCAAGGAGCGCAAACAGAATATCATTTCTCCGCCGGGTGATTGCTTGGACTTGGCCTTGGTCGTCACCTTGGCTCCGACGATTTAACGCGTCCAGCACATATTCTGCAATCTTCTCGCGCTCTTCGTCATCAAAATAGGAGTAACGGGAGCGAAGAGTCTTTTCAATAAGCTCCGCTTCTATATCAAATACTATACTATCAGCAAGGGCGCTGGCTACATGGTAACGTAGGATATCACGTTGGCCTTGAGGAATACCCTGGCCGGGCTCAGGAATGCTAAGACATAGAAACGTAAGAGGTCCGCCGGACCTCTCGGTTATATCAACGTGAATTCCTTTTTCGCCGAGAGTCTGGATTTTTGCAAGAAGTCTTTCTTGCACTTTAGAGCCATGATCCAGCACCCCGATGGCGATAATCTCCATTTAGGACCACGTCCCTTCCCCGTCTATTATATGCTTGGCTCATTGACGGTATACAGCTGAGGAAGGGTATTCGAACCGTTACATGACAGACTGTCCAATTTCACGATCTCATCCCAGTTTATGTATTTATCTTATCTCAGCTCAAATCTACCCGTAGAATACAAGTGGTGCGGCGTGCTGGAATCGAACCAGCGACCTCAGCGATGTCAACGCTGCACTCTAACCAACTGAGCTAACGCCGCACTGTGTGTAAACTTCAGATATTTAATTATTGCTCTCTGCAAATCGTATTCTAAGATATGAGCCTACCTTTGTCAAGGAATATCAGGAGTTTCTGAAAGTCCCAACAGTCTCCCAAGAAATTCTCTGGCCCTTTTATGTCCTGGATCACTGAAGAACTCATCCGGTGTGCTCTCAACCAGAATCTGTCCTTCGTCTATAAAGAAGATACGGTCTGCCACCTGACGGGCGAATTCCATTTCATGGGTGACAACTATCATAGTAAAGCCTTCCCTTGCAATACTAAGCATAACATTGAGCACTTCACCTACAAGCTCAGGATCCAAAGCTGAAGTAGGTTCATCAAAGAGCATAATTTTCGGCCTCATGGCGAGAGCCCTTGCTATTGCCACCCTTTGCTGTTGGCCGCCGGATAGTTTCGAAGGACGGGAGCCTGTTTTGTCAGAGAGGCTCATCATCTCCAGGGTATCTCTTGCGACAGCCAAAGCCTCCCTATCATTCATCTTCTTTACGGATATCAGACCTTCCATAACATTTTCCAAGGCAGTCATGTGCGGAAACAGATTGAATTGCTGAAAAACCATACCGATTTGCTGACGCATCTTGCATAGCTCGGCCTCTGTATCCGGCACCCATCTGCCGTTTTCAAACCGTTTGCCTACAGCCTTGCCCTCCACGAGTATCAGACCTTCATCTATGGTCTCCAGACCGTTGATAGCCCGAAGAAGGGTGCTCTTGCCTGATCCGCTGGGCCCACATATGACAACTACTTCTCCCTCGTAGACTGTGGCGGATACGTCATCCAGAACAAGATGATCTCCGTACCGTTTACTGACGTTCTTAAATTCAACCATAGGCTTACGCTCGTGATTTACATGTTTCCTATTCAAGGGCAGCCATCCACCTTTCGACAGTCGCCCCAAGAGTGGTAAAGACTGTGGTAAGAGCTAAGTAAAAAATAGCTACGATTGAGTAAAACGTAAACGGCATGAACGTCGATGACGTAAGAAGCTTCGCAGTAAGCAGAAGCTCCACAATACCAATTGTCGCGATCAATGAGGAATCTTTCAGTAAGGCCACAAACTCATTGATCATAGGCGGTACCATACGCCTTACGGACTGAGGCAAAATGATGCGTCTCATTGCTTGAGCGTAAGTCATGCCCAAAGACTTAGCCGCTTCCATCTGTCCCTTGGGGATTGATTCGATAGCTGCCCTTATCACCTCAGCCATGTACGCCCCGGAGTTCAGGCTAAGAGCTATTGAGCCTGCGATAAAGCCTGAAAGGTTAATTCCAAACTGCCCCAGGCCGAAATAGACCAGCCAGATCTGTACAAGAAGCGGAGTTCCCCGCAAAAACCATGTGTAAGCTGAGCCTACCATACGGCAAGCCGGCCTTTTTGACATCTTCAGCAAAGCTACAAGCAATCCCATACAAACCCCCAACACAATGCTGACACAGGTAAGCAACAGCGTCATTTGCGCCCCCTTCAAGAAAAGAGGGGCAGTCAACCTAAAGACCTCAAAGAAACTCTTGCCAACTAATCCGGAACGCATATCCTACCGGCTCCTTTTGAAATTCAATCTTTGCCAAACCATTTCTCGATGATGGAGTCATACGTCCCGTCTTCTTTTAGCTCAGCCAGGGCTTCCTCTATCGCTTCCGTCAATTCAGGGGACTCCTTACTCACCGCAATTCCCACAGGGGCTTCAAAGAAAACGTCACTTGCTACCTCGTAAGCCCCTGGTTGCATTAACATGTAGTGCTTGGCTACGACACTATCGAGGATACATGCATCAGCCCTTCCAGCGGCAACTTCCATCATTGCATCAGTAAACGTACCGAAAAGTCTTATCTTGGCCCCTTCCACGTCTCTTGCAGCATCCTCATTTGTGGAGCCGGTTTGAACTGCAACAGTCTTACCTGCAAGATCCTCCAGACAGTGAATGTCTTCAGGGTTACCTGCACTCACCACAACCAATTGCCCCATCTCGTAGTAAGGCACAAAATCCACTGACTTAAGTCTCTCTTCGGTTATGTTCATTGCGCTCATTATGACGTCGAACTTTCCTTTCATCAATCCGGGAATCAATCCCTCCCAGTCGGCTATAAGGACCTTGTGCTCGACTGCTAACTTCTCGCAGATAGCCTTGCCCAGGTCAACATCAAACCCTATAATCTCATTGTTCTCATCTGCAAACTCCATTGGAGGATATGCTCCGTCTGTCGCGAAAATCATATATCCCCTCTGCTTGATCTCGTCAAGAGCGCTTGCAGCACTTGACCCGGATTTTGAATTACCGCAACCTGACACACATAATGCAAGCAGTATGAAAACCAGTAGCGCTACCATTTGCCATCCGCCGGGCACGGCTTTTATTCTTTTCATTTCTCTCTTCCTCCTTACCGTTTCCTTCATCGTTACTACATCCACTCTACTCCTCGTGAAAGAGCGGAAAAGAGCAGCTTTCTATAGATTCGATTGAGTATTGAGTTATGTCGTTTAGGAGAAGCGCGCCTACATACAGGTTACTCTCTACTACTGACGTTTTCTGAAAATCGCGCCGAGAAAATCAAGTATCAGGCGAGATGCGGTAAGGCATGTTATGCCTGCTACATCATAGGGAGGACTGACTTCTACAAGGTCAAATCCTACAATTTCACCCACACTTGCAATACCTATAAGGAGGTCTGATACCTCACGGTAAGTGGCGCCGCCCGGCTCAGGGGATCCTGCGCCAGGTGCCAGGGCTCCGTCCATAACATCAATGTCTATGGTTACAAAGTACCTATTTGAAGGCGCAATTTTTTTAAGTACTTCTGCAAGACCTACTCTAAGCCATTCTCTCCTACTGATAATCACGTTTCCTAGGGCAAGAGTCTCGTCAAAATCCTGTTTTTTGCTGGATCCTGCGCCATGAATTCCAATATGGGTTATGGATTCCACATACGGCATTTCCGATGCGCGCCGCATCGGGCTTCCCTGGCCCTTCGTAACGCCTGCTATGGAGTCCACAAAATCCAGGTGTGTATCGATTTGAATAACTGAGAAAGGCTCCCGGCCTTCGTACGCTTCTAATACAGGGATCGTAACTGAATGATCCCCACCTAGGACAACAGGCATTGCACCGCTTGCCAGAATCATCTCCACTGCATCCCTTGCACGCATGAGGCATTCATCTGCGTCATAGTGAATAACATCCACGTCTCCACAGTCAACGAACTTCACATCGGAAGGGACGAAATCAGCGCCTAAGTCATAGTCAAAGTTACATGCGCCGGAGTAATGCGTAGAAAGCTCTCTGATTCCTCGTGGACCGTACCTGGCGCCCGGTCTCACCTGAGTACCCAGGTCAAAGGGTATCCCGAGAATTGCAGCGTCTGCTTGGGCTTCCTCTAAACAGGACAGATTGACTACGGGAAATTTGCAAAATGACGGTATCCCGACAAAAGGCAGATCAAGGATATCCATACTAACACCCTTTCTACTTGGTCATTTGCTTCTTACGCGAACCATGTCTCCCAAAACGAATCGAACCTGAAAAGCAGCGTGGCAGGCCGGGAACGCAGGTCAAGCAACATGACTGTCGTGCATAAACTTTCATTGCTAATGAATATGTATACATATTATACTGTGGTTGAAGCCAAGTCAATACGATTTCTACGCGAATATCATATTCATATTGGATGAATGCTTAATCATGCTACATTCAAATTTGGAAAACCCAGGATCACGGCAATCATTACCAACAGGGTTTCAGCGTTTTTTCGATATAAAAGAAGGATTTTCGACACCTCTTGTGAATTATAGTACTTTATTGTAAGATCTGAAGAAGCTCCCTGGATTGTGTTTTCACACGCTAGATGGTACTGAAACCAGAATGCAGAAATCCATCCAAGTTAGAGAGGAGATAGAAGGAGGGATGCTTCGGTTTTGTGTTTCAAGTCGTTGGAGGTTGTTAGAGCTGGTTTTGCTATGTCTTAATGTATGACCTATTAAACAACACCGTTCATATTATCCAAATTGAGTAAGGTACAAAGCGCTTATACTTGTACTCACATACTATTGCTAATATTCATATATGAAACTCGTACCGGTATAAGATTCGCCACGTGCCAAGGAGGTAACACTTAGATGAAGTCTTGGAAAGGACTATTGGCAACACTAATTATCACAGTGCTTGTTGCGGCCATTGCCGTGCCGGGTTTTGCGGGTTCCAATGGACTTTATGAAATGTCCATTTTCGAGAACCCGACAACATTCAACCTATTCTCCGCAACCGGACCACAGTCAACAGTGTGGAATGACTTTGTCGCATCAAGTCAGTACTACACTTCACTATACGGACTTGCACAGCCCTATATGATATTTGTACCGTCTGTAGCTGCAGATGTACCTTCAGAGCTGAAGAAGGAAAAAATCGGAGGCACAACTTACTATACCTCCATCGTTAAGATGCGCAAGGATGTCAAATGGAGCGACAATACTCCCCTTACCGCTGATGACGTAGTCTTCAGCTACAATGCCATCCTGGATATGGATCCCAATAAACTTGGTGGAAACTGGCCAAGCATTGTGGACCCAACAGTCCTTGAGCGCGTTGAGAAAGTTGACGACTACACCGTTAAGTTCGTCCTCAAAGAGAAACCGGGCCTCGCTCAGTGGCAGTACGGTGTATTACAGGCCTACCTGCTGAACAAAAGTTACTGGGAGCCGGTTTTTGCGAAAGCGAAGAAGGCAGCTGATCCTGTTAAGGAGCTTTTTGCTTACGAGCCTGTAGGTGAACCGGTGGCTGGGCCGTACATGTTTGCGAAGTGGGAAAAGGGAGCGTTTGTCCAGAACGTTGCAAACCCCGCTTACAGCATGAAAGGTGAGGTTACAACCTTCTACGAAGACGGAAATGTGACTATAGAGAATCCTAAGACCGGGTTCAAATGGCAGAGCGGTAAACCAACAGGTAAAGTCCAGCTAAAGGTTACGGAAGGCCCCAATGCTTCAGGGACCCTCTACCGCATACTTGGAAATCAAGCTGCAGCGGTTATGTCTCTAATCGGCGGACAGGTTGATTTCATCCTGAATTCTCTGGGACTTCAGAGAGGATTCCAAGAGCAACTCAGTCAAGCTCAAGGAGTCTCAGTTATGGAAAACAACGTGAACGGCTTCAGGTTCATGATGTTCAACCTGAGAAAGTACCCATTTAGCATCAGAGAGTTCCGACAGGCAGTATCTGTCCTTATCGACCGCGAGTACATCTGTAATGAGGTTCTTCAAGGCATAGCTTTCCCTCAGTACTCAGTTGTACCTCCCGGAAACGCCTTCTGGCATAACCCTGATGCACCTCAACTTGGCAAGGGACTTACTCGTACCGAGAAGATAGCTGAAGCTGTCAGACTTCTAAAGAAAGCCGGCTTCTCTTGGGAAGCAGAGCCCCAGATAGACTTAGAGAATAATAAGGTTATAAAGCGCGGTAAGGGCCTAATCATGCCTAACGGCGAGAAGATGCCTTCATTTGATTTCATGATCATGACCGCAGGCTATGACCCACTCCGTTATACTTTCGGCCTTAACATCGCTCAGTGGGCGAAAGATGCCGGGATACCCATGGAAGCTGCTCCAACCGACTTCAACGTCATAAGCGACAAAATATTTGAGGAGCAGGACTTTGATGCAGGTCTGATGGGCTGGAGCCTGACTGCATATCCTGACCACATGAGATGGTTCTTCCACAGTGATCAGGCCGGTATTGGTGGTTTCAACCCCCAGGGTTACAGCAACCCTGAATTTGATAAACTTGCAGACAAATTCATGGCGGAAAGCAACATGGACAAAGCTCGCAAGCAGGCATTTGAGTTGCAGGAGATGCTCGCTGAAGACCTACCGTACATCGTGCTCTTTGACACTCCGATTATTGAAGCGTACAGGAGCGATCGATTGGAGTATCCTTACACACAGATACTCAGCGGTCTGCAGCGCTATGGAGCTCTCACATCAACTGTTAAACTGCTGAAGTAATTCAAGGCGCTTTTGCCGGACGTGCCGGACGTACGAATCGCGGGTCCGGGTGGGCCCGGGCCCGCGATTTGCGCCTTGTCAATTTCAGCTGCTGAAAGTCTGGGGGATAGTTATGCGCCGATATGTTTTTGGCCGATTAGGTCAGGTAATTCTTACGCTCTTAATATACGTCACTCTTGTTTATTTTCTGATGCAGGCTATGCCTGGCGACATCACAATGATGTACTTGTCGAATCCTAAAATTCCCCAAGCAGCCAGGGAAGAACTTAGAAAGCAATTGGGCTTAGATCAAAGTCTGTTTATGCAATATTTCTCCTATATGAAAAACTTCTTCAGAGGTGAACTGGGAGTATCGTTCTCCCAATATCCAAAACCGGTATGGGATATCCTCATGGAGAAACTGCCAAGAACGTTTGTCCTATTTCTTACAGCGAATGTATTGTCCTTCTATATTGGTTTTGTCCTGGGCAAAGTAATCGCATGGCGCCGCGGTAGGGCAATAGACTATGCCGCAACTGTAGTAGGCATAACGTTCTGGACTGCCTTCTACCCTCTCCTTGCTTTGGTTGTGATATGGCTCTTTGCATATAACTTAAAGTGGCTCCCCTTGAACCAATTTATTGATCCAAGACTCTGGAGCACAGCGCCATTCACTGCAAATCAGGTTTTCGGAAATATGGTATCCGGCGCTGCGATAGTAGCAATTGGCATATTCCTTATTTCTTACTACCTGCTTCGAGGCTTAAAACCCTCACGACGCTCTCGAGTGTACGCATGGTCCTTGGCTGCCGCACTTGTTGCAGCAGTACTCGTCATCGCGGCAAGGAAAGGCATGCTCATATATATATGGGACATAACGCGTCATATGATTTTGCCTGTATTAACACTTACCCTGATAAACTTTGCAGGCACAATGCTTCTTATGCGAGACTCGATGCTTGAGACAGTCCAAGAAGACTACGTGCTGGCAGCCCGTGCCAAAGGCCTTCCTGATCACGTTGTAAGGGATCGATACGCGGCACGCACCGCCCTACTACCGACTGTGACGAGTCTTGTGCTTTCCTTAGCAAGCTCAATGAGTGGCGGAATGGTTACGGAGACCATGTTTTCGTGGCCGGGATTAGGTCAGACACTGTTTACTGCAGCGCTATCCAACGATTATCCCCTTGCTACCGGCGCCTTGGCGTTCACCGGGATATTCCTTCTGATAGCGCACTTTATCGCAGACATACTCTATGCTGTGCTCGATCCCAGGATTACGTATACAGGACAGTCAGACGTCTAGGATCGAGCCTGGCCGAAATAAGGTGGATGAATCGAAATGAATGAACTGGTACCAACTCACGAGACAGGGTCCGCCTCTCTTGCTGAGCCTCTTTGGAAAATCAGATGGAAGCTCATCAGGCGGGGTATTGCGCAAAACTGGGAGATATTCAAAGAAAGTCGCATAGGTATGCTGGGTATTATCTTGATCATAGCGTTTGGGATATTCGGCGCCATGTGGCCTATTATGATAAATACCGTATGGGATCCGATGGTATATGACCCTGTCGTAGGGTTCGATCCCATGACAATGCACCCATCACCCCCAAGCGCTACGCACCTCTTTGGTACGGATCCAATTGGGAGAGATATTCTGGCTCAGCTTATGTACAGCACAGGGCGTGAATTCCTGCTGGGTGTCTTGTCAGCTGTCATTACAGTAGTAATTGGGACTGCAGTAGGAACAGCTGCAGCGTACTACGGTGGATTTATAGATACTTTTTTCATGCGCATAGCTGACATCATCTTGTTGTTCCCATTTATACCTTTGCTGGTTGTCATAGGCTCTATGGTCAGACTTTCATTTCTTCCGTTTGCGGTAATCATGGGAGTGCTGGGAGGATTTGGAGGCATAACGATCATACTGAAGGCACAAGCGCTGTCTGTATCTGTAAGGCCGTATATCGACGCAGCGCGTATCGCCGGAGGGAGTGATTTTCACATAATTGTCTCGCATATCATTCCCAATGTTCTGCCTCTGTCTTTCCTTTATATGATGTTTAGTGTTACATCAGCCATCTTAAGCGAAGCGACTCTGTCGTTCTTCGGTGTCCTAAATATAGATATGAGCTGGGGCATGATGATTCATACCGCTGATGTCGCCGGGTACCTCTTCGACTTTGCCAAGTACTGGTGGCTCTGGGCGCCTGCAGGCCTTGCCATCACCCTTTTCTGTGCTGCATTTTACATGGTCGGGAGAGGACTCGACGAAGTCGTGAACCCGCGGCTTAGAAAGAGGTGATATAAGAATGGACACCTTACTCCGTCTTGAAGATCTCACTATGCATTACAAGACCAAAGCCGGCTGGGTTCAGGCTATAGACGGCGTATCATTTTCCCTGGACAAAGGACAATCCTTAGGCCTTGTCGGGGAATCCGGTTGTGGCAAGACTTCAATCGCTATGTCCATAATGAGACTCCTGCCATACAACGCCCAGCTTGTCAAGGGACGAATTCTCTTCGGCGGACGCAACTTGTATGCTTTGAGTGATGAAGAGGTCAGGCAGCTAAGATGGAAGGAAGTCGCAATGATTTTCCAGGCTGCAATGAACTCACTTAACCCTGTTTACAGTGTAGGAAATCAAATCATCGAAGCCATAGTGACCCATGAACCTGAGACCGGCGAAGACGAAGCCAGAGAGCGTGTGGAGTCCCTCTTTGAGCTCGTTGGAATTCCCAAAGAACGCATGGATCACTATCCCCATGAATACAGCGGGGGTATGAAACAACGTGCCGTTATCGCTATGGCGCTTGCATGTAACCCGAGTCTCATAATTGCAGATGAGCCTACGACAGCATTGGACGTAATTGTGCAAGACAAGATCCTCAGGGAGATAGAGGACATAAGACGCAAGATCAACATGAGTATGATTTACATTTCTCACGACGTGTCGGTTATCGCCGAGGTAAGTGACGTGGTTGGCGTGATGTACGCAGGTAAACTCCTGGAGCTTGGTCCTGCGGATGATGTATTTAAGAGGCCGAAAAACCCATACACATACAGCCTTATGCACGCATATCCAAGCATACTCGGGGAAAAACATGACCTTGTGACAATTCCGGGGGAGCCTCCTAACCTACTGGATCCTCCTACAGGTTGCAGATTCCATCCAAGGTGCGACTGGGCAACTAAAGAGTGTGGAGAGACGGCGCCCCTCTGGCGTGAAATTACGGAAGGTCACTATTTGGCATGTCACAATCCAATTCGGACTAAACAAGGCAAGTCCTGCAAGCAGCAAAAGACTGCCAAAGGAGGTGACGTCATTGACACTTCCGACGGCAACTGAATCAAAAGACGTGATACTTGAAGTATGCAATCTCTCAAAATATTACCCTGTAAACCAAAGCTTCTTTTCGGGAAAGAAAGCGCTGCTACACGCTGTTGATAACGTCAGTTTTCAAGTAAATCGCGGCGAAGTGTTGGGTCTTGTGGGAGAATCCGGCTGTGGTAAAACAACCACAGGCCGCCTAATAGTACGCCTGGCAACCCCGACGTCCGGACGCATTCTCATAGAAAATACTGATGTGGCGGATATCAAGGGACAAGGCATGATGGAATTCCGTCAGAAAGTACAGATGATTTTTCAGGATCCTTATGAGTCTCTTGATCCGAGAATGACCATTTTTGATATAGTCGCCGAACCACTCAACGTAAACGGTATCGGCACATTTGAGGAGCGCGAAGCTCAAGTAGAGGAAATGCTGAACCTCGTAGGCCTTGCACCTCCTTCAGCATTCTTGTTCCGGTTTCCACATGAGCTCTCAGGAGGGCAAAGACAGCGCGTAGCCATTGCCAGGGCGCTGGTGGTCAGGCCTAGCTTTGTCGTGGCGGATGAGCCCACTTCAATGCTGGATGTATCTATCCGCACAGGCATCATGAAACTCATGGCCCAGCTCCGTGAGGATCTCGGTATCAGCTATCTCTACATCACCCACGACCTGGCTGTCGCACGGTATCTGTGCGATAGAATAGCTGTCATGTACCTGGGGCAAATAGTTGAGCTGGGAGACTCTGAAGACATTGTCAAGAAGCCTGTCCACCCCTATACTAAGGCGCTGATATCGGCTGTCCCGGTCCCGGATCCGGCTATAGAGCGCCCAATCCCCAATATCAAAGGCGGTGTGAGCAAGCCGATAGATCCTAAGCCCAGATGTCGCTTCTATGACAGGTGCCCTGAGAGCGAAAGCTCGTGCGCTGAAGCTAAGAATCCTGAGCTTAGAGACATAGGCGGCGGCCATTTAGTCGCATGTCATTTACTCTAGGCTGAGGCCATTCAGGCGCATGTCATTTGCTCTGGCACATATACGTAAAGAGGCACCACCTAAAGTATCGGTGGTGCCCCCCCTTGTTCATCTCACTTAACGCAGCCTGCCAGGTATCTGGACACCATTTGTCAATCCGAAGAACTTTCGCCATAACGAACGCACCTCCTGGGGATTTAGCGCGTCGTCAGGGACACCGGTTTCACCTCTTAATCAACTGGGAAAAGCATTGTGAGAATGAGATACATAAGTTACGTAGCAAGCTGTACATAAAATGGAGGCGACACCCGGATTTGAACCGGGGAATAGCGGTTTTGCAGACCGCCGCCTTACCACTTGGCTATGTCGCCCCAAAAATGTCGATTGCAGGTAAATCCTCTACCAAGGGTTCCCTGCTATGTTTCGTGTGATTCTATTCTATGTAAGATATGACCTGCTGTCAAGTCTAATCTCACGCCTGCAGCGTCCCGCGAAGTTTCCCGGGAAGCGCGCTTCATATCCCCATGGCTGAAACAAGGGCTTTACTGCACATGTGGTAAGTGTTAAACAGCCCCCACCTGCTAAAGGTGGAGGCTGTTTGATGCCTACATCGCTCCTACACTGTCACGTACTTGTCTTATTCGTACATTCCCATCTTCGCTTCAGACATATGAATCATGATGTTCTTCTTCTGGGTGTAATGATCCAACATCATTCTGTGTGTCTCACGTCCGATACCTGACTTCTTATATCCGCCAAATGGTGTGTGTGCAGGAAGGTTATTGTAGTTGTTTATCCACATGCGTCCGGTCTCAACGCCCCTGGCGACCCTGAGAGCTCTGTTGATATCCCGGGTCCACACTGCGCCGCCGAGGCCGTACTCGCTGTCATTGGCCATCTTTATGACCTCATCCTCATCCTTGAACTTGATGAAGCAAACGACAGGGCCGAAGATCTCTTCCTGTGCCACCCTCATGTCGTTGGTGACATCCGCGAGAATCGTGGGGCTCATGAAAGCGCCCTTAGCCAGCTCCCCTTCGGTAATGCGAGTGCCGCCACAAGCAACCTTGGCTCCCTCTTTCTTTCCGATTTCGACGTAGTTCAAGATCTTCTCAAGCTGGGTTTCATTAATCTGAGAGCCCATTACAGTGTCTTTCTCCCAAGGCAAGCCTACCTTGATTGCATTGAACTTCTTGACGCACTCAGCAAGGAACTTGTCATAGATGTCTTCATGCACGAATACCCTTGAGCCTGCGCAGCACACCTGTCCCTGGTTGAATAGGATTCCGATTTGGACACCCTCTATAGCCTTGTCCCAGGGAGCATCCGGGAAGAAGATATTAGCAGACTTGCCTCCCAGCTCCAACGTGGCCGGAATAAGCTTGTCTGCTGCTGCTCTGGCAATATTGTATCCAACTTCAGTAGAACCTGTAAACGCTAACTTACGGAAGCCTTCGTGCTCCAGCATATATTGGCCTGTTGTGGAGCCCCGCCCCGTGACTACGTTGACAACTCCCGGCGGAACAACGTCTTGAATGATCTTGGCAAATTCCAGAATGCTAAGAGGCGTAACAGATGAAGGCTTAATAACTACAGTGTCTCCGGCAGCCAAAGCCGGCGCAATCTTCCATGCGGCCATGAGGAACGGGAAGTTCCACGGAATGATCTGGCCCACAACCCCGATTGGCTCTCGTAGTATGATGCTCAGTGTCTGGTCGTCAATCATAACCGCGTTATCTTCTTCAGCTCTTACGACTCCCGCAAAGTACCGAAAGTGATCTGAGCTCAGCGGGACATCCACTGTTGAGCTCTCATTGATTGGCTTTCCGTTGTCCATAGTTTCAACCATAGCTAGTTTTTCTGCATTTGCATCGATTCGGTCTGCAATTTCAAGAAGAATCCCTGAACGCTCTACGGGACTGGTTACTTTCCATGAATCAAACGCCTTCCACGCAGCCTTAACAGCAAGGTCTACGTCCTCTCGGCCTGCTTCCGCACAGGTTGAGAGCAGCTCTCCGTTAGCCGGACAGTAAGAGTCGAACGTTTTCCCTTCCTTGCCGTCAACCCATTTCCCGTCGATAAACAGCTTGTAGTTCCTATCCATCGGCTTTTTCATGGTCTGCAATCCCTTCCTTCTTTGTTTTGACCTCACAGCGCCGGCCGGCCCTCCGGTATCAACCAAACGCCCAACTGACGCTGCTTATTATACATTGGTTGCAATTCCCATGCCAACACACGCCGCCTGTCTAGGGAGGTATCGAATCTTGTGGTTGTGTCATTGTTGTTGCTTATTTGCTTATCATACGTGACAAACCATTGACACTTATGTAACAATATAAGTAGGAAAGCAATCTCCGAAACATGTCGGAGACTAAATGAATGAGGAAACCCAATGAATGGAAAGAGGGATATCGAATGACCGGTAAATATGTGGCTTACACTGTGGCCAAAGCATGGGATGAACTGGCTGACACAGGCGCCATAAGAACGGAAGCCCTTAGACCGGCAGTAGCTGCATCCTGGAGAAGATCACAGGAAGCAGGCGTCAATCCCAAGGGTGTCATGGGCAAGATGGTTCTTAACGCAGAGCAGCTTGAAACAGTCATCAAAGAGCGATCTGACCTTATTGAAATCGCTCGTCCTTTCATGTCAAGCCTCTATGAATTTGTTGCAGGCTCAGGTTTCATGGTGATGATTTCCGATGAACACGGACGTATCATGGAGGTCACAGGGGATGAAAACGCCCTTCGCCGAGGAGCTCTCGTCAATGTTCTGCCAGGCTCAAGCTGGGCGGAGAATGACGTCGGTACAAACGGAATCGGAACCGCGCTTGTTACCGAAAAACCCGTCCAGATCTCCGGAAAAGAACACTACTGCGAGACATTTCACACGTGGACATGCTCCGCAGCCCCGATCCGCGACGGTAGCGGGCAAATCATAGGCGCGCTTCAAATGTCCGGGCCATCCTCCAAGACTCACCTTCATACCCTGGGAATGGTAGTGGCAGCAGTTGAAGCCATAGGGGCGCAGATGAACATTAGGAGCAAAGTTCGGGAATTGACTGTCTTAAATGACCACTTTGACAAGATGTTTCAGATAACTTCCGATGGAATACTGCTTGTGAATACCAAAACCCTTATTCACAGGACCAACTCTGTCGCCAATCGGCTGCTGGGCCTATCCCCGGAAGAACCATGCCGAACTCCGTTTTCCGAAATGATAAGCAAGCCTCATTATCTGGAAGAAATGCTCACTTTCGGTAAAGCCTTTGACGATATTGAAATGACGGTGGAAACCTCCAATGGACAGGTGCAATGCTTAGTGAGTGGAAAAGTCATTCGTGATGACAGTAATAGCATTAGAGGGGGCGTCATATCCCTGAATCCCACAAAAAGGATAAACAAGCTAATCAGTAGGTACAGCGGTTCCTACGCCACGTTCAGGTTTGAGGACATCGTCGGACGCGATATTAAGCTGCGCCGTGCAATTGAGCTGGGCAGAATCGCAGCAGAGAGCGACAGCAATGTGTTGATATACGGCGAAAGCGGAACCGGCAAGGAGATGTTTGCCCAGTCTATCCATAACAACAGCAGACGCGCAAATGGTCCGTTCGTGCCGATAAACTGCGGCGCCATACCACGTGAGCTCGTTGGCAGCGAACTGTTTGGGTACGAAGAAGGCGCGTTTACAGGGGCGGTGCGAGGTGGCAGGCCCGGTAAGTTTGAACTGGCGTCAGGCGGGACCCTCTTCCTGGATGAAATCGGTGATATGCCCCTTGAACAGCAAATAGCTCTTCATAGAGTTCTAGAGGATAAAATGGTGGCACGCATAGGCGGCACCCATATGACAGAAGTAGATGTTAGGATCATCTGCGCCACGAATAAGAATCTTAAGCGTGAAGTCGCAAAAGGCAACTTTAGACAAGATCTTTACTACAGGTTAAACGTAATATACATTTTTCTTCCGCCATTAAGAGAGCGTCCCAAGGACATACCTCTTCTTTTCAATTTCTTCCTTTCAAACGCCATTGCCCAACTGGAAGTTGATATATGCGAAGTTGATCCTGACATTATAGACTGCCTCACAGCCTACAAATGGCCGGGAAATGTGCGAGAACTCCAAAACGTTGTGGAACGAATGGTGAGCATTGCAACAGACGGACGTATAGGCATCAAGCATGTCCCAGATGAAATACTTTATCCGAAACAGACCCACGGAACCCTGACACCCTTGTCCCAAGGACTTCAAGATCCGCAAACCACGACTTTCCGCCGGCATAGAGAGAGGATACAACGATCTGTCGAGGCCGGACAGCGTGAAGAGTTGCTGTACCTTCTGGAAAAGCACGGCGGTAACATCACGCAGGTAGCAAAGGAGCTGGATGTCTCAAGAAATACAGTCTACAGAAGAATGAAGAGGCTCGACCTAAGCCGGTAGCAACAAGACCCCGCCACCGGACAATCACGCGCGGCCGGAAAGCCGCCTACTGATTAGATCACCAAGAGTCTTGGTCTCTTGGATGATCTCTTGTTCTGAAGAACCGGCATATGAAACAAGCAGATTCCGCTCTCCTCCCTCATTAACGAAAAACGCAGGGCCGGGGACAAACGACGCCCCTAATGCCCGGGCTTCTCCCGTAAGCTCAGTGGAGTCTATACCTCGAGGAAGAGTAATCCAGACTGACATTCTTCCTTCGTTCACTCTGAATCCGGTGTCTCGAGGAAGGTGCTTCTTCAAAGCTTGTGTTGCGAGTTCTCGTTTTCGGCTGTATATTTTCCGGATTCGCGCAAGATGACTTGTGAAATAGCCTTGCCTGCAAAACTCATAGCACGCCGCTTGAAGCACAGGACTGGAAAAAGGATCAATGGCACGCTTTGCAAATGCAAGCGCCTGGATAATCGGTCTTGACGCCGCTATCCATCCAATTCTGAGGCCGGGAAAGAGGATATCACTCAGGCTACCCATATAGACTACACATCCTCTGCGATCCTCAGCTTTCAAAGGCGGGACAAGTCTACCTGAGTAACTCAATTCATCAGTAAACCCATTCTCCACAATTATGACCCCGCGCTCCTTGGTGAGTGAGAGAAGCTTCTTCCTTGTTTGCGCATCCATAGTGATACCCGTGGGATTCTGGCAAAATGGCGTAACACACAAGAACCTCGGGCGTAGCTTGCAGATGAGCTCCTGAGTTTGCTCTACATCTATCCCATAAGGGGTTATGTCTATCCCTTTCACCTTAGCGCCACCGTGCAGCAAACACATGAGCGCGCCGGGGTAACCCGGGTTCTCCATAAGGACCGTATCCCCGGGATTAAGAAACGTCGAACACAGGAGGGTCAAGCCTTGCTGAAATCCACCGGTCAATAGGACTTCATCAGCAGTCGTGACTACGCCTCTGTCAGTCATGTACGTCGCCAGCCATTGTCTGAGAGGCTTGTAACCTTCTGTGTCACCGTAAGCCAAAAGTCTATGGGGATAATTTGTTAAGACGTAGTTTAGACATGAGCGAAGCCTCTCTGCTGACAACCGATCAAATGCCAGTGTAACACCGGACAATACCATGGTGTCCTGATCGTGCGTGCACTGCCCGAATCCTCCTGCTATATTAGGAAGCATTGATGCCCAATCTGATAAGTCTTCCTCCGCACCGGCCTCCTGGCCTCTCTTGAGCGAATGAAAACCTTCACCTGTCAAAGGCAAAGATGAGACTTCAGCCGAATTGGAAGCAACCCTCGCGCAGTAAGCCTCACTGACATATGTCCCTGCCGTACCATATGCCTCGACAATTCCTTCAGTACTGAGCAGCTCGTATGCTTCAAGGACGGAATTCCTACTGACTCCGAGGATTCTTGCAAGAGTCCTCGATGATGGCAACTTCGTCCCCGGTGGCAAGGACCCACTGCGTATGAGTTCCTCCAAACCATTCTTTACTTGGAGATATATAGGAACAGGTCCGCGCTCCACGGAAAACAGACTCATACACTGACACCACCTGAACCTGTCATGAAGACCCCCAATACTATCAATTACCAATAGTCTGATAACCGTAAATTATATATACTACTTCGGAGGGTTTATTCCTCCCATGAGAATACAGGGAGATACTGAAAGATACCGGATGCGGCTCTTTAGGACCACCTGGATCCAATAGCAGGCAAAAAACGTCTGCGGTTGGCTCTTGTGAGTTTATCCAGGCGCCATTCATAATGGTACTTGGGAACGTGGCTTGCATCCACACTGTCCGCCTTATTCATGTTTCTTGAGTCTACATATAGGTGAAAGGGGTTATCTTGGCAAAATGAGTCTGCCACATGATGATAGACCTGATAACGTCGCTGACACACCTAATACTGCCTACGTAGAATGCGCCGAGGATTTGCTCCTCGAAGTGAAGGATCTCCATACCCGGTTTGTTTTCGACGAAGGGATTGTCCGCGCAGTTGACGGAGTGTCCTTCAATGTCAGAAGGACGCAAGTTTTGGGATTAGTAGGCGAAAGTGGCTGCGGCAAAAGTGTAACCGCCCTTTCCATCATGCAACTGGTGCCGGGGCCCAGGGGCAAAATCGCATCAGGCGAAATCCTTTATTACCGAGACGGAGACAGAGACTTTATTGACATAGCGACGCAAAACCCGCAAAGCTCTGTAATGCGAAGCATACGTGGAAATGAGATAGCTATGATATTTCAGGAACCGATGACATCCCTCAATCCTGTCCACACTGTCGGTTTTCAAATCGTGGAAGCAATCGTAACGCATCAGAAAGTCTCAAGTCCTCAAGCATGGGAAATCGCAGCTGACCTTCTGGACAGAGTAGGCATCCCAAGCCCGTCTCAGAGAGTACGGGAATACCCTCACCAGATGAGCGGCGGTATGCGCCAGCGAGCTATGATTGCAATGGCCTTATCATGCAACCCTGCGCTCCTCATTGCAGATGAACCCACAACCGCCCTGGATGTCACCATACAAGCGCAAATCCTGGACCTCATGAGGAAACTCCAGGACCGATATCAAATGGCAATAATCATCATTACGCATAATCTCGGTGTCGTCAGCAAGATGTGTGATGACATCGCAGTGATGTACATGGGTAAAATCATTGAATACACAGACACTCACAGATTGTTTCACGAACCGGCTCACCCCTATACCGTAGGCCTTCTGAACTCCATCCCCAGAATGGGAGGACCGAAAAAGAGGCTTGTGCCCATCGAAGGTGTAGTGCCTGACTCCTTAAGAATGCCTGAAGGATGTGCCTTCGGACCGAGATGCCCCCAATTCAAAAAGGAATGTCTGGAAAACCCACCTGTCGTTGAAGTGGCAGATGGACACTCAGTGAGGTGCTGGTTATATGCATAGACAAAGCGATGACATCCTCTTGGACGTAAGAGGCTTGAAAAAGCACTTTCCTATCCTCGGCGGGGTTTTCAGGCGGCCTATAGGTTGGATTAAGGCTGTGGACGGCATTGACTTCTTCATCCACAAGGGTGAGACCTTAGGCCTTGTAGGTGAAAGCGGATGCGGGAAAACCACAACAGGCAAGTGTGTGCTATACCTTGAGGAACCCACCGGCGGTGAAATCAGGTTCAACTCGAACGGGACTTGGACCGACGTGTCCAAACGCACAATTTCAGGACTCCGTCGGGAGATGCAGGTCATATTCCAAGATCCCTACTCATCCTTGAGTCCTAGGATGAAAGTCTCAGACATAGTAGGTGAACCCCTTGAGGCACAGGGACTCAAGAATCGAAGTCAGCGGTACGAACGGGTCGAAGCTCTCCTTGCTGCTGTAGGATTAGGACACCATCATATGGGAAGATACCCCCATGAGTTCAGCGGTGGACAACGGCAACGAATCGGAATTGCCAGAGCCTTGGCGCTCAATCCCTCCCTTATCATATGTGATGAGCCTGTCTCTGCCTTAGACGTCTCAATTCAGGCACAAGTGCTGAACCTCCTCGAGGACTTACAGGAACAGTTCGGGCTCACGTATCTTTTTATCGCTCATGATCTATCAGTGGTTCAGCATGTAAGTGACAGGGTGGCTGTGATGTATCTCGGCAAAATCGTGGAAATGGCAGAGGTGGGACTGCTATTTGAAGAGCCTAAGCACCCGTACACAGAAGCCCTTTTCTCGGCAATACCTGTGCCTGATCCCGACTTCCAATACGAACAAGTCGTCCTGGAAGGAGACGTCCCCAGCCCTGCAAATCCGCCGGATGGTTGCCATTTCCATCCAAGGTGCAGGTACAAGCAGGATGTGTGCTCGAGAGAAGCGCCTCGCCTGGAATCGCTGGACGGTACAGGCCACTTTGTTGCGTGCCATCTCAGAGATGAACTTAACCTCACCGGAATCCCTATGGGCAATGGGAGGTGATAGTCCGTACAGTCTAATCCTCTTGGATTCTCAAATTTGATCCTAGTATCGATAAAGGAGGCCGGAGATATGAAACCTAAGGTTCTTGTGGCGGTTTTGACAGCGTTGATGTTGGTGACCCTGGGTTACACCGGTTTTGCGCAGACAACAGACCCCAACACCTTTGTCTACGTAAGCTTTGGAGATCCGGACACGCTTGATCCTGCGTATGCTTACGATACAGCAAGCGGCGAGCTTCTCCACCAACTATACGATAACCTCGTTGCATACGGGAAAGGCGGAGTAGACACGCTGGTGCCAATGCTGTCCACAGAAGTCCCGTCAGTCGCCAACGGTCTTCTGTCTAAGGACGGCAAAACAGTGAAGTTCCCTATTCGTAAAGGTGTCAAGTTTCACAACGGTGCGGTGATGACTCTTGAAGACGTAGAGTACTCGTTTGAGCGCGCCATGTTAGCGGATCCTTCAGGCGGACCGTGCTGGATGTTCTTTGAGCCTCTTTTCGGGGTTCAGACACTGAAAGATCTTGCGTGCGAGCTCGGAGGGTTTGAAGACATCGAGGACATGCAGAACCTTGACAAGGATCTCGTTGTCAAGATACATGAAGCAATCGATAAGTCAGTGGAAGTTGAAGGAGACTACGTGGTTTTCCATCTTGCCACTCCCTATCCTCCCTTCATGCAGATCCTTGCTAAGGGAGCAAGCTGGAGTTCAATCGTCAACAAAAAGTGGATGATTGAGAACGGCGCCTGGGACGGCAAGCCTGACACCTGGCTGAAGTGGTACGATCCTCCAAAAGAAAGCATGGCCCTGTACGAAAAAGCCATGGGCACCGGCGCATTCAAGCTGGTTACATGGGATCACAGCGCAGCGCAGGTTGTGTTCGAGCGTCATGACGATTACTGGCAAGGGCCTGCAAAGCTGAAGACAGCGTTCATCAAGTACATCTCAGAATTTAACACACGCAAACTCATGCTCCAAACGGGAGAGGCAGACGCTATCCAAGTTCCGCCTATGTACTTGGATCAGGTAAGAGCGCTTCCCGGAGTTACAGTCCTCGATCACCTGCCTTCCATTACCAATACTGCACTTCTGTTTAACTACACTATTCCGGTTGCGGGCAATGAAGACATAGTAGGAAGCGGCCTTCTGGACGGCAAAGGCGTGCCTCCCGGCTTCTTCAATGACATCCATGTAAGGAAAGCGTTCTGCTACGCTTTCGATTATGATTCCTACATAGATAAGGTAGCACTTGGGCTGGGCGCTAAGCCTCACGGACCCATTCCTGCGATTCTTCCGTACTGCGACGAATCCCTGGAGTGGTACCCGTATGATCTCAAGAAGGCGGAAGAGGAATTCAAGGCTGCCTTTGACGAAAAACTGTGGAAGGTAGGGTTCAAGCTGACGATTCTCTACAATACGGGAAATGACAACAGAAAAACCGCAGCTGAAATTCTCGAAGCAGGCATCGAATCTCTGAACCCTAAATTCAAAATTGATGTCCAAGGTGTTCAGTGGTCAACATACCTTGACAAACTGAGAGCCTCCGCTCTGCCTGTATTCTTCATAGGCTGGCATATGGACTTCCCCGACGCCCATAACTTCATATTCCCATACATGCACTCAGCAGGGGCTTTTGCAGGGTACTGCGGTAGGGAAATGGCTGATCTTTGCAAACGGGAATTCGACGACCTGATCGCTAAAGGTATCGCAACCACTGATGACGCAGTCCGCGCTGAGGCATACAAGACACTCCAGAAGAAGGCCTACGACTTAGCACTCTCTATGTACTATGTAGACCCGGAAGACATCAGGGTCCACAGAGATTGGGTAGAGGGATATGTGTATAATCCGGCATACAGCGCAAACTACGACTTTTATGAAATCTGGAAGGAAGCTAAATAGAATCTAAGTAGCGCGTAATCGCTCCGGAGGGGGTAACTTCGCAATTAAGTTGCCCCCTCGGGCGCTACATAAGGGGAATGGTTTTATGTTAAGTTACATAGGGAGAAGACTCTTATTCCTTCCGCTGGTTCTGTTTGGAGTGACATTGTTCATATTCATCGCCATGTCGTTTCTGTCCCCGTACCAGCTTGTAAGCTCGTACATTAAGTCCCCGGATGAGCTAAAGAACCAGAGCCTGGATGACCTCGTAAAAAAGTATCACCTGGACGATCCTGCCCATATAAAGTACTTTCGATGGCTGGGCAATATCGTCCGAGGCAATCTCGGGTACTCACGGTCAGCTAACATGCACGTAGCCGATGCAATAAAAGCCAGGTTCCCTGCGACATTGGAGCTTACAGTCTTCGCAATGATCCCGGTGGTACTCGGGGGAATATGGCTGGGCTCAATCTCAGCGATACACCACAACAGTCCGCTGGACCACGGAACACGTGTCTTTGCAATAATCGGCTGGTCACTCCCATCGTTCGTCTTTGGAATTATTCTCCTCATGTACTTCTATGGGGTGTTAGGCTGGTTTCCTCCGGGCAGGCTTTCTACATGGGCGGACATGATAGTCTTGTCCAAGGATTTCGTCCGGTATACCGGGATGCATACAGTAGATGCCATCCTGAACAGAGAGTGGGCTGTGTTCTGGGATGCGATCAGGCATCTTATCGCGCCTACCATAAGCTTATCGTATTTATGGTGGGCGTTTATCCTCAGAATCACAAGGTCGAGCATGCTCGATGTACTCAACAAGGACTATGTAAGGACTGCACGGGCGAAAGGCCTCCCGGAGAACATCGTAATAAAGCGGCATGTAAGGAGAAACGCCATGATTCCAGTGGCCACAGTCGCAGGGTTCATGGTCCTCGGAATGCTGGGCGGACTTACGATCACAGAAACTGTATTCGACTACAAGGGGCTTGGCCTTCTCACTGCGACTGCAGCTCAACAGCTGGACTATACATGTGTCCTCGGCACAACCATGTTCTACGGCGTTATCTTGGTCCTGTCCAATCTTGTAGTGGATATCTTGTACGCGATTATTGACCCTCGCGTCAGATTGGACTGAGAAGGAGGTGACCTGTGCGGTATGATGAAGAAACTTCTTAGGAATCCCCTGTCCCTTTTCGGATTTGTCTTACTCATTTTCTTTGTTGTCATGGCTATTCTTGCCCCGATGATTGCACCGACTCCAGAGAGACACAAGCATGAACCCTATCGCATCCCGAGGTACGGGTGGGAGATAACACCTTCGCCTCCTTCCGAGGAGCATCCGTTTGGCCTTACGCAAGGTCAACACGACATATTCTACGGCGTTGTCTGGGGAGCGAGAACTGCCTTCTTCGTCGGTCTTGTAGTCGTTGGATCAAGCTGCGCAATTGGCATTGTGGTGGGAGCAGCCTCAGCCTACATCGGCGGGCGAACAGACGAAATTATCATGAGGATAGTCGATATTTTCTTAAGCTTTCCTTTTCTCATCGCTGCGGTAGTCATAACATGTGTACTGGGTAAAGGTTTGGACAAAGTTATGATTGCAATGATCTGCTTCTGGTGGATGAACTATGCAAGACTGCTTCGAGGTAACATTCTCCAGATTAAGCAGGAAGAATTTGTGTTGGCCGCAAGGGCTGCCGGAGTCACCGATATCAAGATCATAATAAGGCATATTCTACCTAATACTATCTTCCCGGTGCTTATCAGCGCTTCCATGGACTTAGGGTCTGTTGTGGTGACAGCTGCAGGCTTGAGTTTTCTGGGACTTGGAGCGCCGGAAGGATACGCTGACTGGGGTCAGATGATCAGCTTTTCACGGAATTGGCTGCTTGGCGCCCCGGGCGAACCCCTCAAGTATTGGTATACTGTGATCTATCCCGGTATCGCCATCGTCTTGTTTGTCCTTGCATGGAACCTCATAGGGGATGCGCTCAGGGATATCCTGGACCCGAAGATTCAGGCATAGTAGATTCAAGCATAGTGGCAAAGTGTCCCTCCAGCCTTGACTAATGGGCTATTAGGGCAAATCTCTGCCGGCAAACCTAAGTCTTCCATAAACAGAACACAGCCGGCTTGACTCATTAACCCAAACGAGGACGCATGTACGTCATGATAGACGCGCATAGCCCTGAAAAAGACAAAAAAATGGAGCGGAAGACGGGATTCGAACCCGCGACCCTCGCCTTGGCAAGGCGATGCTCTACCGCTGAGCCACTTCCGCTCGGATTAACGCGTCTTTTACTATAAAATGTGTCTGATGCTAGTGACAGTTTAGCACATTAAGGCATGTATTGCAATAAGCCGCCCAAACTTTGTAACACCAAACTTTTACTGTCTGTTACCGTCTGCCTATGATAATGTTATGTTTACCCTGTAAGCTCCGTCGAAAACCCCTTCCGCTCAGCCTAACCTAACCTCTAGGCAGATCACCATAAGTAATCGCCGGTTCCAGAAAGTGTACGTACCGTACAATGAACTCATACTTGGTGGTAGCTGGTGTAATAAGAAATTAGCTAGCACATTTCACATGAAATGTGATATATTCTAGTTGTGTGATTCACGCGCACACCACTTAAGGCTCGGGCTGAGAGCCGATATCACCCACATTGGAGGAGGAGCAAAACCTCATGCCGAAAATTGCAGTTGTAACGGACTCCACCGCGGATCTGCCTGCAGATTTGTATGAAGAAAACAACATTAAGGTAGTTCCGCTTCACGTGCGCTTCGGAGATGAGACATACAGGGAAGGGGTTGACCTTTCCAGTGAACAGTTTTATGAGAAAATAGCCTCAAGCAAGGCTATGCCGAGAACCTCACAACCTGCGCCGCATGAATTTGAGACAATCTACAGGGAACTCATGGATGAATCTGATGGTATAGTATCGCTCCATATGTCAAGTAAACTATCAGGCACATATCAATCTGCGAACATGGCTGCAAATGCCATAGGATCCGAAAAGATCCATGTAATAGACAGCAAATCGGTCTCCGCCGGCACAGGCCTTCTCGCTCTTGAAGCAGCGCGTCTTTCAAAGCTTGATATCACAGCGCAAGAAATCGTCGACAGGATTGAGGCAATAAGAAACACGCTTCGGCTGTTTTTCACTGTCGACTCATTTGACTACATGGTTAAAAACGGCCGGATTGGAAAAGCCACGGCTTTTCTTGGAACTTTACTCTCTATCCGTCCCATAATGGCTATTGCAAACGGAATAGTCGAGCCCATAGAAAGAGTCCGAGCATCCAGAGACAAGGCCTTAATGCGGTTTGCCGAAGTAGTGGCGGAGTCAATGCCAAAAGGACATGCCATGCGCGGGGCAGTAGTTCATGCAGTTGAACCCGAACGAGGCGAGACATTGAAGCGGACCCTTGAGGAATTGCTTCATTTTGAGGACTTGATTGTCTGCTCTCTTGGAGCGGGGATTGGTTCACACAGCGGACCCGGCACTATAGGCGCCACACTATATCCCGTGGTTTAGGCACAATCTAGTAAGCTCTTTGACGGGATTTGAAGGCTATATAAATACCGGCTTATTCCCCAAGATACGCTTGCCTTACGCTTTCATCCGCAAGGAGCTCTTTACCATCCCCGTGCATAGTAATGGTTCCTCCGCGAAGGACATATCCGTAGTCAGCGATTCTAAGGGCAGCTTTTGCATTTTGTTCCACCAGAAGAATCGTACATCCTTCTTCGTGAATCTGGCTGAGCACTCGAAACACTTCTTGAACAAGCATAGGCGCAAGCCCTAAAGACGGCTCATCAAGGCACAGGAGCTTGGGTCTTGACATAAGCGCCCGTCCGACAGCCAGCATCTGCTGCTCACCGCCGGAGAGAGTGCCTCCTTTTTGACCAAAGCGTTCCTTGAGTCTGGGAAATAGCGTAGTTACCCATTCTACGTCCTTTCTTACCTGTGCCGTATCATCCCTGTGATATGCGCCCATCATCAGGTTCTCGATTACGGTGAGGTTATAGAATATTCTGCGGCCTTCCGCTGCCATGGATACGCCCAGCCTCACAATCTCGTGAGGAGATGCGGCTGTGATGTCGTGGCCGTTGAATTCGATTCTTCCCTTTGTCGGCTTGGCAAGCCCTGTAATAGCCCGAAGAGTGGTGGTCTTCCCTGCTCCGTTTGCGCCAATAAGCGTCACAACAGCGCCTTCCGGCACATCCAGGGAAACACCTTTTAGGGCATGGATACCGCCATAATGCACATTGAGATCCCGAACCTTAAGCATAGTCACACGCTTCCTCCCCCAAGTAGGCTGATATCACTTTGGGGTTGCCTTGGATCTCTTCAGGCGTGCCTTCAGCGATTGACATACCGTAATCAATGACCCGTATTCTCTCACAAATACCCATGACTAATTTCATGTCATGTTCGATAAGAAGGATGGTAAGCCCGAACTCATCACGCACCCCGCATATGAATTCCATTAGTCTCATAGTTTCTTCCGGATTCATTCCTGCGGCAGGTTCATCTAAGAGCAGCACTTCCGGGTCTGCAGCGAGGGCTCTGGCAATTTCCACCCGCCGTTGTTGTCCATAAGGCAAACTTCCGGCCTGGGTATGGGCGAGGTCCACAAGTCCTACCCGATCAAGCAATTCCATGGCCTTCGTCTCTGCCTGTCGCTCTTCCTTCACATAGCTGGGAAGGTTCAACGCTGCAGCGAGCATAGAGGATCTCAACTTAGAATGCCGCGCTACAAGGACATTGTCCAAGACTGTAAGGCCTTCAAAAAGCCGCATGTTCTGGAACGTCCTGGCGATTCCGGCACATGTCACACGATCAGGACGCCATCCGGTAATATCCTGTCCTCTGAAGAACACTTTTCCCGAGACAGGTTCATACTGGCCGGTGATTATGTTGAAGACTGTAGTCTTGCCTGCGCCGTTCGGCCCAATTAAGCCTACCAGCTCCCCTCGTTGAAGAGTAAAGTCAAAATCGGATACTGCCAGAAGGCCGCCAAAGCTTACAGTTACATTATCAAGCGCTAGGATCGATCCGTTTTTTGAGGACAAGTCTTCACCCCCTGATAGTCTCTATTCTTGAAGTGGGACAAAACCCAGTCCCACGAGATTTCTTTCTGTCCAAACAGGCCTTGCCTGTAAAACACCATTAACAGCACCAAGAGCAAGGAAAATACCAGCATACGCATACCCGCTATACCCGGGATATGAACCGGCCCGATATTAATAGGTGATTCCACAAACCGTAGGGCTTCCGACAGGATCGTGAAAGCAAAAGCGGTAATGGTGGATCCGGTAATACTCCCCAGCCCGCCAAGGACAATGATTATCAGCAAGTTAAAAGTCATGGAGAAGCTGTAAAGACTAGGCGATACAGTGGTAATCAGGGAGGCCATAAGCCCTCCTGAGACTCCGGCAAAGAATCCACTGACTACAAACGCTAAGAGTTTATGCTTGAAAATAGGTATGCCCATAGCTTCCGCGGCTACTTCATCATCACGGATGGATTTCATCGCCCGTCCGTAACTGGAATTGGCAAGATTGCTGATAACCAGGACAGTAAGGATCGCCCATGTCAGACACCAGTATACATTGGCATATTCAGGGATCCCCTTGATGCCCAAAGCCCCGTTGGTGACTGGAATAAGGTTGTTGGCCAGCACTATGATTATCTGGCTGAATCCGAAGGTGGCAATGGCCAGATAATCACCGCGAAGGCGTAGAGACGGCACCCCTACTATCAGTGCGCCGAGAGCGCCTGCCGCTCCCCCTATCGCCAATGCCAAGGGGAACAATGGTTTAGTGAGGGAAAAAATCCTAAACGGCCAGATAAGGGGTTGAAGGAACCAAACAAACTCCTTTTGCTCGAGGGGCAGAATGAGAAGGGCAACCATGTACCCGCCAAGAGCCATAAACCCATTAGGCCCTAAGGAAAACTGGCCTGCTATGCCATTTATCAAGTTATAACTGACTGCGGCCGTAACGTATATGAGACCTGTACGTACTACCCTCATGACATACTCGTCCAAGTAGCTGTCAGCTAACCAGGCGACAAAGAATAAAAACGCTATGAAGGCTATCGTCAATAGTGTGTTCCTAAACTTATCCGACATATTACACCTTCTCCTTTAATGTCTCGCCGAGGATACCTGTAGGCCTAATCAAAAGAAACACCACAAGGACAAGGAATATCACGCCGTCACGATAACCTGATAGATCCGGGAAAAATGCAACTGTCATCACTTCAATGAGCCCTATTATGAACCCGCCTATCATCGCCCCCGGGATACTGCCAATTCCCCCTACAACAGCTGCAGTAAATGCCTTCCAGCCTGGATAGACGCCCATAAGCGGCGTGATTCTGGGGTACTTGCATGCCCACAAGATCCCACCTGCTGCAGCAAGCGCCGAACCCAACGCGAAAGTATAGGATATCACCTTATCCACATCAACACCCATAAGGCGTGTAGCCTCAATGTCCGTGGATACTGATCTCATGGCCATACCGATTTTCGTCCTGTAGACTATGTACATCATTACTACTAGAAGCATAAAAGTAATGATAGGCACCCAAATTGCCACGCCTGTAATAGACACAGGGCCTATGTGAAAAACCCGGGACATGAACTTTGGGCTTTCAAAGGCTTTGGGCCGCGCACCGACAGTCACAAGGCCGAGGTTCTCGATAAAAGACGATACGCCCACTGCGGTTATGAGGGCGGAGATTCGAGGAGCATCCCTCACCGGGCGGTAAGCTACCCGATCTATCGTCATGCCTACGAGCGCAGTGAAGCACACTGCAAGCGCAGCAGCAAGAGGCCAAGGAATTCGGAAGATCACAATGAAGAAAAACGCGGAATACGCGCCCACCATGAAGATGTCACTATGGGCAAAGTTTATGAATCGCAGGATGCCGTATACCATCGTGTATCCAATAGCTAAGAGGGCATAGAGGCTGCCTAACGACATCCCGTTTATCAGTTGTTGGAAAAATACCGCCGCGTTCATGAACGTCAACTCCTTCTGAGCAAGCCGTTATCCCGTCTCGAACACACCTCAAACAATACCAAGGCAGGAGGGCTCTTCGGAACCCTCCTTGCCCGACATTACCTGGCCATTACCGTTACCATGCCAGGAGTCTAAAGTGTGAAAAGATGGAATTGTCCCGTGTTACATTACGGATTGACTATGCTCTTGAACTCCCACTTACCGTCTCTTGCCTCGCGGATAACCACTGCCTTAACCGCGTCACCCTCTTCGATGGAGAGAAATCCGGTGACAACCTCCAGATTCTCCGTCGCCTCCAGCGCGTCACGGATGGCTTTGGGCTCAGCGGAACCTGCCCGCTCTATCGCATCAAGAACCAAGAGCACGCAATCTGCGGTAAGAGCTCCAAAAGAGTTGACTTCCTTTCCGCCATACTTTTCTTTATATGCGGCGATATACTTCTTGCCGATATCAGTCATGCCGGCCTTTTCGTGCCAGTGTGCAGTATGCATCAAGCCGTCGATGGCAGGACCGGCGAGATCCCAGATTTCAGGCACGTCAACACCGTCAGCGGAGAGCATAGGCTGTGTTAATCCAAGGTCCCTTGCCTGACGTAATATGAGGCTCACTTCTTCATAGTAGGCAGGCAAATAAATAACATCAGGATTTGCAGTTTTAATTGCAGTAAGTTGCGCGCTGAAGTCCTGATCCCCGGCATTACATGGGGTAAAAGCCACAATGCTGCCTCCCAGACTCTCAAAGGAATCCTTGAAGAACCGACCAAGGGCAACACCGTAGTCACTGGAAATATCAAAAAGAACCGCTGCTTTTCTGGCGTTTAACTCTTCGTAACAGTATTTCGCGGCAATGGAAGCTTGGAAAGGATCTGTATAACATACTCGAAATACGTAGTCCTTGCCTTGATTCGTCAAAGGCATCGTTGAAGCCGGACCCAAAATAGGAACCTGCTTCTTCTCACATATGTCCCCTGCTGCTAGCATACTACCGCTTATCATCGGCCCTATGATAGCAACGACTTTGTCTTTTTCAATAAGGCGTGAAGTAGCGTTAGATGACTCAACTTTGTCAGACTTGTTGTCGACTAATACGAACTCAACAGGCCTGCCCAGCACTTCAAGGGGCACCAACTCTTTCATAAGCTGGGCGCCTTCCCAACCCAT
>JAAYRV010000109.1 GCA_012518595.1 Bacillota bacterium | reverse complement strand
CAGCCCCTGTGGGGGATGTGGATATATGACGGCAGTCTGAAGGAGTTTGCCTGTAGGATCCACCACTGCTATCTTTGACCCGGTTCTGAAACCGGGATCGATACCTAAGACGGTTTTTCCGCCGACGGGGGACTGCATAAGGAGATTCCGCAGATTCTTGGCAAACACTCTTATTGCATGGTCCTCCGCTTTCTCCGTTAGCGCGCTGCGAGTTTCCCGCTCCATTGCAGGGCATAGAAGTCGCGAGTATCCGTCTTCAATCGCAAGGTCCAACTGCTCCTTGAATATACCGTTGTCTTCGCTGACAAAACTCCCCCTGATAGCCGAAATGAGGGTCTCATCAGGCCGTGAAACCTTAACCTTCAGCGCGCCTCTGGACTCTCCCCGGTTTATCGCCAGAATCCTGTGGGGAGGCATATTCGCAATTTGCTCCTCATAGTCGTAGTAATCTTCGTACTCAGACGACTCATCATCCTCGGCCCTTGTGGTTTCCATCAAACCGCATTCCCGGAAATGCCGTCTGGCCATAGCTCTGACCTTGGCGTCTTCCATGACAACCTCGGCTACGATATCACGCGCTCCGGCCAAGGCCTCATCAACCGTGGACACGTCCTTCTCAGGATCTATGTACTTGGATGCTATCTCCTGGACATTCCCGTCCATATCTTGATGCTCTAACATCAAGATAGCCAGAGGCTCAAGTCCCCTCTCACGGGCCTTCGTTGCCCTGGTCTGCCTTTTAGGCCGGTACGGCAGGTAGAGATCTTCCACTTCTTGCAACGTGGATGCATTGAGGATGGCGTCCCGAAGCTCATCTGTGAGCTTACCCTGCTCATCAATGGATCTTATCACTACTTCTTTGCGCTCTTCCAGATTCAAGAGGTATGTCAAGCGCTCTTCAATCGATCTTATGATTACCTCATCTAAAGATCCTGTAACTTCTTTTCGATACCTGGCAATAAACGGCACAGTATTTCCCTCGTTAAGAAGGGTAACCGTACTGGATACGTTAGCCGGACGTAGAGAAAGCTCAGTTGAGATTCTCTCTATAACATCTTGTTTGACCATTCCTAGTTCACCATCTTTACAAACTGTCTTTATGGTATGAATCTACAGAGACCTTCACGCAATTCATTACTTCTTATGATAGTATTGGGATAACAGTGTCGCAAGGTAATTCTAACAGATAAACAAGTAGTTGAGAAAGGATCGAACAGTTCTTTTGTGCTATACTATGGAATGACTTCCTAGTTTTGTACCCTTTAGAAGGAGGTATATATGATCAAGTGAAAAACGTCTATGCAACTTCAATCGAGGCACTTATAGGTGTTCTTCCTGTAGTACTATTGCTGCTCCTGTTTAATAAATTCGTCCTACGGGTGCCTTTGGAAAATCCCCGTGAAACCTTTATTGGACTTGCGCTCACCGTTGTCGGTATCGTCCTCTTCTCTAATGGGCTGAAGATAGGACTGCTCCCCCTCGGCGAGACTGTCGGCATAAACCTCCCGGGACATGCTCCGGTATGGTTAGTCCTCGCCTTCGCTTTTGTCCTCGGGTTTGGCGTCACTTTGGCTGAGCCGTCGCTACAAGCGCTGGGTGAGCAAATAGAAGAACTTAGCGCAGGAATTATCCCGAAACGCGCAATGATTCTTACGGTAGCTTTAGGGATCGGGCTGGGCGTGACTATGGGCGTAATAAAGATTATTTTCCAAATACCTACTTCAAAAATCCTACTTCCGTCACTGATTGTCATAGCAATACTCATGCAATTCGTGCCCAAGGCAGCAGTAGGCATAGCATTTGACGCTGCCGGAGTCACTACGGGGCCTGTTACAGTCCCCACTATAATAGCTATGGGTGTAGGTATTGCCACTGCGTTAGGCGGTCGAGACCCTCTCGTAGATGGTTTTGGCCTTATAGCGCTGTGTCTTGTCGGGGTGACTTTTACAGTACTGATACTCGGGATGATATTCAAGATTTAGGGGGTGAGGGCATGGGATATAACGCCATATTCGTAGTGCTTCCCAGAGGAACCGCAGAACACGTGATGAATGTCGCGAAAGAAGCAGGCGCACAGGGAGGAACTATACTCTTCGCAAGAGGGACAGGCGCCCATGAAGCCAAAACATTCTTAGGACTTACTGTAGATATCGCAAAAGAAGTCCTTTTCGTCCTCACAAGTGAAAAGGACACTGAAAGAATACTCAAAGCCATAGTTGAAGCAGGCCACCTCGAGAAACCGGGGACAGGCATTGCTTTCGTCATGAGCGTAGATAAAACAGTAGGCCTGGTCAATAGGGACAGTGGCAAACCTGTCAAGGAATAGACCAGGCACATATATATCTGCTTAGACTGAGGTCTTGCCTCCTCCTTTGAGCACTAATCCACTCAACTCTTTAACAAGCGGCCTTATCCTGGAATCTGTCGCTTTGCGCTGCAGGAATTCACTGGACGAGGCAGATCTCTTCCAATACAGCTCGTTAGCAGCATCATCCGGGTTCACCTTCGCGCCTTCCAGCGAAAACCCTATGAATGCACCTTTGCTCATCGAGTAGCTGTAGATCGCAGCTTTAAGCTCAATGTCCGTTCCGGCTTCGAGATGACGGCCAAGAGGCCCTGCCGCAACAGAAAGGTCTCCGCCAAGAGTGAAGCTGCCTTCCTCGAAACTCTTCATGCCTCGTTCATTTGTAATTACAAGGACAAGAGCGGTAGATTGCACGCCAATCTGTAGGCCGTAAGAAAGTCCGGTTATTTCCACAAAACTCGGGCCAAACCATTGCCCGTTCACAGAATCCCTCTTCAAAACAACGCCTCTACCGTGTCTTGCACCAAACATCAGGCCGGCCTTAACTACTTGCGGGAATATGGCTACACCCTTAGCCCTGGCCAGAAGATCAGCCATAGTGCCGCAGTCTTCCTGTTGGGACATTTCCTGCAGCACCTTTAGCGCATCTTCAATGCGAGCATCCGGAGCAGTTGAAGCTTCTGCGCCAAAAACTAAGCCGGCCAGCAACAAGATCACACCGAGACATGCCAATACGTTGCATGCGCCCTTTCTCTTCACTGGGCAACCCTCCTTGAGGTTGATGGATGCAAAGGACTGTCTGATAGAATTCTATCAGATAATCCCCATATTGAGAACCTAAGTCCTTGCGAAATCCATCCCGGCTTGGCCTTGATATTGTCGATTGCACGTCAAGTATGTCTATGAATATGGCTCTACACAGGTCTTCTTTTAGTCTGTCGATTCAGTAAACATGCCGGACATGGATGGGGCTTGCACGCATGCTACATGCGCGCAAGCCCCTCGTTCCCTGTTTCGTCTTTATTCCTCTAAGTATGAGTTCATTAGTTTTCGCTCGTTTTCCGATTGTCTTGGATTGCCGGTGATTGCAACGAGGGGTATCAAGATTCGGCCACTAGCTTACGGGCCGGATTTTGCTAAGGCGACCCGCTTGGCTTAATTCACCACACAACTTTAACACCGGCAAACGCAGTCTTATCCATGGGTAGATCACTGAACTCAGTACCTTCATCACCAAATAGGAATGTACTTCCAACCCAGACGCTGAACATAGGATTTATCTTATAGGTATACTTGGGCACGATAAGCCCGCTCCCGTCGCTTATATTATAGAGGTTCATAAGCTCAACCTGGTGATCATCATGTATCGTAGCACGGCCGACTGCAGCCAGATAATGGCCTGCCTTAGCTTTTTCACCGGGCATGCGATAGGGT
>JAAYRV010000013.1 GCA_012518595.1 Bacillota bacterium | reverse complement strand
TTACTTCTCAGTAGACCTGAGTATCCAGCATGAGAGTGAAGTGTATCCCAAATCAGCCCATATCTGCGAACTCATTTAGGCAATATCACCCTCGCTACACTGCTTTTTCAACCACCTTTCCAAGGTCGGCCACTTCCCGTGCCAAGGAAGCAACATGAGCCAGAAGAGCAAGTCTGTTCCCACGCAGACTCTTATCTTCAGCCATCACAAGCACCTCAGTGAAAAATATGTCTATGGGTTCAGCCAACTCAGACAGCGCCCTCAAAATGCCGGAGTAATCCTTTTCCCTTTGCATCATGCGAATAGACTCTTCAGCGTGCCGGAGCGCATTAAAAAGCATTTTCTCTGCAGGTTCGCTAAGAAGAGATAAATCTACATCTCCATCCTCATGATCAATATTCCCTGCCAGACGCGACGCTCTCGTATAGCCCTCGCATGCTAAAGCGAATTCTTGGGTTAGACTGGCTTCTTGCAGTGCCTCTGCCCTCTTATAGGTGTCCGGCACATCGTCAAACCCAATGGCCATCGCCGCATCTACCAGGTCATACCTTATCCCTCCATCAATCAAGGACGATCTTATGCGCAAGCCCAGCCCCTCAAGAATATCATCCACTGTCTCTTCGGAAGAACGTTTAAGCATCCCTTCGGCTTCGAGTAATGAAACAGCTTCCGAGGCAAGCCAAGATACCGAAAGATGAACTTCACGTTCGTGAAGAATTGATACTATTCCCGAGGTACTACGCCTTAGCGCATAGGGATCCTCGGAACCGGAAGGAATAATCCCAATCCCGAAAAAGCCTGCAACAGTGTCAATCCTATCTGCAAGAGCAAGGATAACCCCGCAAGGACTCTCAGGCAACACATCTCCGGCGAACCTTGGCAGATAGTGTTCAAATATAGCGCGGGAAGCATCTTCATCCTCACCGGATATGCGAGCGTACTCCCGTCCCATCACTCCTTGCAGCTCAGGAAACTCTCTTACCATATTCGTGACAAGGTCAGCCTTACATAGTTCTGCCGCCCTTTTTACCTTAGCTTTTGTGTCTTCATGATATTCCAGCCTTTCGGCAATAGCTTCGGAGAGAGAAACAACACGGGAAGTTTTCTCGAGAACAGTCCCGAGGCCTTCATGGAATACAATTCCCTCAAGCTCGGAGACATAAGCCTCAAGTTGTGATTTTGTGTCTTCTTCATAGAAGAATTTGGCATCCTTAAGCCTGGCTGAGAGAACCCTCTCATACCCTTTGCGAACAACGTCAATGCGTGTGGCAAGCCCGTCACGCACCGCAGCAAACACCGGAAGCAAGGCCCCTTCGCTGTCTTGAATAGGAAAGAACCGTTGATGCCCCTTCATAGACGTGACAATTACCTCTTTAGGAAGGCTCAGCAAATCCGAATCAAGTCTTCCTGCCAAAGGCGCAGGGTGTTCAGCCAGGTATGTAAGCTCTGTCAGAAGCCTCTCATCTTCAGCGATTTCGCCTCCGGCTTCTTCTGCCAGCTTACAAATACCCTTTTCTATTATCGCCTTTCGCTTGTCTTGGTCAACGATACAGTAAGCTTCCTCCAGGACATCGAAGTAGTCTTCAGCTCGTCGGAGCTCAATCATGCCCGAGGACAGAAATCTATGGCCTTCGGTGAAGCTATTGCCTTCTATGCCATTTATTTCTATATCAATAATGTCTCCGCCGATGAGTGCAAGCAGCCACCGGATGGGCCTTGCAAATCTAAAACTGCCGTCTCCCCATCTCATGGCGCGTTCAAAGCTGAGTCCCGTAACAAAGCGTGCGAAAACATCTTTCAATGCACTATTTGCCCTACGACCCGGCGTCTTTGAAATTGCATATACAAACTTGCCCTTAGCCTCTTCTCGAATTATGAGATCAGATACATCCACTCCCTGGGCACGAGAAAACCCCATCGCAGCCCGCGTCGGTTCACCGGCCTCGTTAAACGCGACACTGTAGGTAGGACCTCGCACTTCTCGTACAAGGGGGCGGCCAAAAGGAGCTACGTCCTCTATGTACAATACGAGTCTTCTGGGAGTGGCATAAGCTTTTACAGAAGAATACTCAACCCGCTCTTCTCTGAGCAGATCATCTGCTCTCTCAGTCATTATGCTAATAAGATCCGGGAATAATCTGGCAGGCAGTTCCTCCGTTCCTATCTCCAATACAGCGTCTCTTGTGTCAGAAGATGAAACCTGATTCTTACTCACAGAGGGTCCCCCCTTTGCATGACCCGTCCGGCCAATCTTCTCTGACCCTCGTGAGGGGAAACCCCAGATTATCCCTGATCTTGATATATTGTTCCGCACATCCCCTTGCCAAAGCTCGAACCCGCCCTATTAATGATGTTCGTTCGCTTACCCCTAACGCTCCGCAAGAGTCAAGGAGGTTGAACACATGTGAGCATTTCAGGACGTAATCGTATGCCGGTAAAACCAGGCCTTTCGCCAAAATCCTCATCACCTCTTGCTCATATGTGTCAAAGAGGAGCGCCAGCGTATCACTGCTTGCCACCTCAAAACCATAAGTGGAATGCTCTACCTCAAACTGCCGCTGTATTTCACCATAAGAAACCTTGTCTGACCAGGCCAAATCATATACATTATCAACGTCCTGCAGGTACATGCACAAGCGTTCCAGTCCGTATGTGAGTTCGGCTGAAACAGGTTTAGCGTCTATTCCACCAACTTGCTGGAAGTATGTAAATTGGGTTATTTCCATGCCGTCAAGCCAGACTTCCCAGCCTGTTCCCCAAGCCCCTAACGTAGGAGATTCCCAGTTGTCTTCTACAAGCCGGATGTCATGTTCTATGGGGTCAATACCTAGGGCCTCACTAAGACTCTGAAGGTATAATTCCACAACATTATCAGGGGATGGTTTTAGGATGACCTGATACTGATGGTGCATAAACAAACGATTAGGGTTTTCCCCGTAACGTCCGTCAGCGGGCCTTCGTGAAGGCTGCACGTATGCCACCCTCCAAGGCTCAGGTCCAAGTGCACGCAGGAAAGTCTGAGGTGCCATGGTGCCTGCGCCCACCTCTACATCATATGGTTGTTGCAGCACACAACCTTGCTCTGCCCAGTAAGAATTCAGTTTTTGTATGGTTTGCTGGAAAGTCAACTTTTCGCCCCCTGCCCCTGCCTACCTATATCTATCGGTCCAGTATAGGTCTGGGTCAGTGCCACCTGAGCGCATCTCCCATAACCCATTCCACCAACTGCCGGGTTACTGACACCTCCACTAAGGCACCTATTGCCAGAAGAGGTATTAGCACTATGACCAGGACTACAAGGGTATCAATAACGATTACTTTCAGACCTTGTCCGTGTTGACGTCCGCGCTCATATCCAAGGATATTGAATCCGAGCCTTATTCCCAGGGTTCCCCCGAGAATATAAGCCGGAATCTCGAACAGGCCGTGAGGAAGGATCCCCACAAGGATAAACGGGAAAAGACCAAATCCTTGACGGACTACATCACCTGATACCATACCGACAAAAAGCCCGTTTATGAAAACCATAATCATAGGTAAAACGCCGAAAGCTATTCCGCCTGCAATCAAAAGCCCTGTAGCCTTGAGATTATTACAAAATACCAATCCTGCCATGTCGGGTATGTTTAACTCAGCCATGGAACGTGTCATAGGACCGAATTTCCTGTCAAGCAGAAAAAGCAATTGAGACGCATCTTGCGGATTATAATAGAATACTGAGGCGCCGGCTGCAATTCCCATTAAGAACAGACCTGTGGCAAGAACTATGTACCTCCTGCTCGCCTTTACAATCCTTGGAATTCGGGTGAGCAACTCGGATACACGCACATAATATCCCTCCACAAACAAACCCCCCGCCCTCGACAGAGTATCAAAGGACGAGAGGCTTCTCTCCCTGAGCTTCACCCCGACCAGCGCGCCTTACTGACACATCCGTAGTTCTCCGCATTGAATCTACTCTAAAACTCAATCTCCAACACTATACCAAACGCTCCCTCCCCTGTCAATCCTACCCCGGTGACTCTCTCACGGCCCTGCCGCAGGCGATAATGTCACCTGCCTATTATGGAATATCCTCTTCACCTTCAGCCTCGAATTCAGGAATTTCCCCGTGATCCTCAACCGAGATAGAACAGCCTGTAGCAAGAGCAACAGCAGCCCCTGCAAGCGCTAAGTACGGCGCAATAGCTGTCCCGATAAGCCCGATAGTCACAGGAACCTCGATCAAAGACTCGCCGCGCTTATCTATCTTAATCTTCATTTCATTGCCTTTTCTTACTATTCCCTTGACTTTTTCAAGGGCTTCCTGGCTTTTCTCAGCCATAACTTCTTTCTGCTCATACTTGTCTTCTTCAACGAAAACCAAGGCTTTTACAACATCGCCCTTCGCCCGTTCCAAATACTCCACTGCATCACGGTACGAAAGTCCGGCCCGTTCTCGCAAAATATCCACTTTATCAAGATTGAGTTCTTGGTCCATGGAGATTCCTCCTATGTTAAGGTGTCTTCGTGACAGCCTCCAGGAAATCGATGGATCTTAACCTCCGATTTAGCCTGAAGCCTAAATGGGCTCTAATAAGCTTCTCAATCTCACGCCTTATACCGGGATTTGCTTTGATACGTTCAATCTTTGCGAATTCGGTCATAAGCAGAGCCTCAAGCACCCGAACGGCACCGCGCGACACCCGTGATAATCCGGAGTTTCCCAGCGAACACTCGTTGCAAATAAGGCCACCGGCTTCCGGACTGAAAAAGACTTCCCGGCCAAAAGTTTCGCATCCACACTCTGAGCAAGATTCCAGACGTGGCCTGTAACCCAGCATGGTAGCAAATTTAATTTCAAACGCGCAAGTGATCAGCTGTGGATCAAGAGTCTCCGACAGGACTCTCATGTATACCAGGAGCATATCAAAGACTGCTTGATCACCGTCACCCTCCTCTGTCATCTCATCTGTGAGTTCAGCTATATAACTGGCATATGCCAGCTTAACAAGGTCATCGTGTAGTCTTGGAAAGGATTCCTTCAACTCGACCTGGCTTATGCTGTCAAGAGACCTCCCTGTAAAAATCTGAAAATCTCCATGCGCAAACATCTGGGTACTACTGACAAATCTACTTCGGGGACGCCTTGCGCCCCTTGCCACAGCCCGTTGTTTACCTTTGCCAGGTGAGTATATCGTGCAAACCCTGTCAGCTTCACCGATATTCTGAGTCTTGAGGACGATCCCTTCTATAGTGTACAGCGCCATTTAGCCGCCTCCAGGAATCACTCCTCGTTGTAATTAGAGTTCCCGTCGAGCATCTCGGATATGCCACAGACTGTGATGACTTAGTTTAGCCCGATTACTATATGTCTGTTATCTACTTACGTGAGAATAGCGCAAAGAGGAGTGATAGAATTATGCTTAGAATAATACACGTGGTGACAGGGAAGAAAAATGTAAAGTTACCTCGCTTGACTACGATGTCCCCGGGCAACCTTCCTATACCGGGAATCTTACCGATAAAAGTCAAAAGAACGCCCAGCGCAAGCAAAATAACGCCTACCAACATGAGTAGCTTCCCGATAGAACTTACACCGTTCACCAAGAGTCACCTCCGTGGTTTCCAAGATATTATATCATATCCAATGCCTCTCACCCACAGCCAAGACAATACATAATCCCAGTCTGTGATAACGCGTGGATAACGCGTGTGAATTATACTCCCGGCGAAATAGGGAACACTTAAGGCATAAGTTGTGCCATCAGCCGAATCTTCGTTCTGCCGTCCCGGAAGCACCAAAGCAGTTAAGATATGTCGCGGGCTCATAGCGCTCGTAGCAATCGTAGCGAATGAAAGGTGAGGATTTTGCAGAATGCAGCCCCGGATCTAATTCCCTTGTTAATAGTGTCATTTCTCCCCGGCATCTTATGGGTGTGGTTTTTTTACAGGAAGGACAAAGACCGGCCTGAACCTATCTCCCTCGTCATGAAGGCATTCGTGTACGGGGCGATCTCAGTATTCCCTGCAGCCCTCATAGAAACCCCGTTTCGCCCTTTCATTGCCGGAAGAGTCCCTAATATCGGAAGGCTCTTTGTTGTAACTGTACTAGTTATCGGCCTTGTCGAGGAAATGGCGAAGTTCATCGCAGTCAGACTGGCAGTCTACGACCATGCCGAATTCAATGAAGTCGTAGACGGCATCATTTACGCAGTAGCGGCAGGACTTGGATTCGCTGCCGTGGAGAACCTGTTCTATTCTGCCAGGTTCGGGATTACCGTCGGATTATTTCGCGCCTTCATCACAGACCTGGCCCATGCTTCTTTTTCGGGGATAGTCGGGTACCACCTAGGCCTTGCCAAATTCCATAAAGGAAACACCACCCCGATAGTTGGAAAAGGGCTTGCAATAGCCGTAGGCCTCCACGGCTTATATGACTTTCTCATCATTGCAGGTTTCCTCCCTCCTGCCTTTGGTATCGTAATGGTCTTTGCCACATATTTCTACCTGGATAATAAGATCGCAGAATCCAAAAGGATATCCTCTGCGCTTAATCCTTTAGAACCCACAATCCAAACGACGACTGAAGAAGACTCTCCCGGCCTTCCGGATACAGACTATCCCAAATGACATGATTTCATTACGGCGTGACATGATTTCATTACAGCGTTAAGCAGCAACATCTTTAAGACTGACTGTCTTTCGGCCTTTGAAATCAGTGGCAGATCTCCATAGACTGTGCTAAAATTATTTTGATAGGGAGGGAGAGAAAGTGGCTGGTCACTCTAAGTGGGCAAACATTAAGCGTAAGAAAGCCAGGGTTGATGCTGAACGAGGGAAGGCATTTACAAAGGTCTCCAGAGAACTTCTGATAGCGGCGCGTGAGGGAGGACCTGATCCTGAGGAAAACTTCAGGCTCAGGCTTGCTATTGAAAAGGCACGAGCTGCAAACATGCCGAACGACAGTATTCAAAGGTCCATCAAGCGCGGATCCGGCGAATTGGGCGGCGAATCCCTTGAAGAGGT
>JAAYRV010000108.1 GCA_012518595.1 Bacillota bacterium | reverse complement strand
TTTCAAGCCGTATGTGAAAACCGGACCTGAGGAAAACATCCTGGTCATAACCGGCCCTGAGAACGTAATTTCCCGTGTCATGGCTGACATAGAGAAAATCGACAAAGCCCCTCCTCAAGTGCTCTTAGAAGCTCTTGTGGTGGAAGTGTCATCTGACACCGGGAAATCCCTGGGCGCGGATTGGCGTTATGAACACACCTTCGGCGAACCAGACGCAAAGAAGCCCGCCGCAGGGTTTGTCGATTTCATCTCGGGTATGTGGGGAATGAAGTACAGCGTAGCCGGTGGTCTTCAGGCGGTAATGGCATCCATGAAGACACTTGTTGATTCGGGAAATGCAGAAATTCACGCCACACCGCGGGTCGCGACCCTCGACGGAGAATCTGCTGAGATCTTCCTTGGCAGAGACAGGTACTTTGCCATTTCTGCGACTACCTCTGAGGGCACGACAACGTCAGCCAGGCTCGAGACCATCAGAACCGGGATATCTCTTAAGTTTACCCCGCGCATATCCGAGACAGGTGAAATCGTGGTCAAGATTGAACCTGAAGTAAGTGATGCAGTAGAAGGCTCAAGCGGCCTGCCTATTGTGAACAGACGTAAGGTGGCCACCACTGTCCGAGTAAAGGACGGAGAAACTATTGTTATAGGCGGACTCAATTTGAAGTCACAATATGAGTCTAAGACAAAAGTGCCCGTTCTTGGGGATCTTCCTATCCTGGGGATTCTCTTTAGCAATACGAAGAACGTATCTACCGAGACAGAGGTTCTGATATTCATAACGCCTACGATAATCCCGTCCGGGTAGGAGAAAGGGGTGTGCCTTGGTGCGCTCAAGAAGAAACATTATCATAGCCTGTATTACTACGGCGATTCTGATAGCTGCCGTAGGATTGCTTAATGCAAAGGCTTGTCATGCCGAGGATTTCATAGAACCTTTCGGATATGCGGATGCACGCCTCCTCGGCATGGGGTATTCGTATGTCGGACTATGGAGTGACCCGAATCCACTCTACTCTAATCCCGCTTCTTTCGGACTCACAAGAGGTGTGCTGTCACTTTCCTTTGGCACAAGTTTCAGAGGCAGCGCTGATGACGGAAGCTTTAGATTTGTGTCTGTCACAGACGAGGAGCGAGCTGCAGGCGCAGGAGGATTCGCCTGGGGGCAGTACAAGTGGTTCGAAGGAGATTGTGAGTTGACAAATAACACCTTCAACTACGTAGTAGGGCAAGCTTTTAAAGACTTAGGCTCCCTCGGGATTGGGCTTCGCTATGTGAGAGGTACGGAGTACTCCGGATACACCATGGTTTCGTCATGGCAGGGGTTTGCGACAGATGTCGGTGTCATGTTCAGTCACAAGATGGTGACCCTGGGTGTGCTTGCACGGGACGTTACCACGACACAGCTGAAATTCTCGGATGGAACCGGTCAGACAGTTACCCCTACGTACTCCTTGGGCCTTAGCTTGAGGCCGGTAAAAGGAGCAGTTATCGCACTTGACGTCCATGAGCTGTCTGTGGGCGACGGCGTTACAAGCGGGGCTATCTCCGGAGGCTTCGAAGGTAGGATCACTCCCTACATTGCGCTCCGAGGAGGAATGATGCTCGAGGATGGGTTCGAAGGCGGGATCACAGCTTACACCGGAGGGCTGGGACTCTTTCTCGGTGACTTCGAACTGGGATACGCATGCCTTGTCAGTGATGAGCAAATCAAAAAGCAGTGCATTAGTGTGATGAGGCGCTTCTAGTCTGATAAGCGAATTGAAGCCGGCAAGTTCGATGCCGGAAATAACAGTGCGAGGAAACGAGCTTGGTAGTGGGCTTTTAATACTCCTGGTTCACCAGGCTCTTAAGTTTGTACGGACTTGGCATGGTTATTTCAGGAACCATTATTCTGTAAGTCGCTTGGCAGTACCATCTCTGGGGATATCGTACTTTTGCAGTTTCTTGTAAAGCCCGGATCGTGAGATATTAAGTAGCCTTGCGGCTTTGGATCTGTTATTTCCAGTAGTTTTGAGGGCAGCGATTATCAGGTCACGCTCAT
>JAAYRV010000107.1 GCA_012518595.1 Bacillota bacterium | reverse complement strand
GCGCATTTCCTGTTGAAATTGATATGCCGAAGATCAGGTGGCGTCTGAAGGATGGGAAGGAAGAAGGTGACAGAGACTGGTCAGGCCATGTACAAGAGGTGTTTATCGGCGACTTAAGTGCATCGCATCTCCTCTTCTTGCAACTTGAGTTGCCCACCGACATCGGAGGGATCCGGCTCTCGCTCGATGATAAACAGGATGTTAGGGTGCGTGTAAAGCAAGGAAAGGCCCAAGTCAACCTGATGCAGTTCATGGATACATTGAGAGCAGGCGGAGCGGTAGGGGAGATCACGGGAAAGGTATTTGACGCGTTAGGGAGGCCGGTCGGGGAAGGATCCATTTTTAGCTTGCGCCGGCGATGGGAAGTCACTGAGTTCAGCTGCGAAAAGGAGAACCTATCCGGAGTATGGCATCTTGAATTTAAGTGGAAAGAGATGGGACATGCCAAGGACAGGGTGCTTCGGATGTGGCCTATGTGGAGACCTTGGAAAAGTCCGATTGTATGGCATATTCCGGAAGGCGAGACAAGCCTTACTGTTGACGTGGATGAGGATCGCCTACCGCAAGGAGCGTACCTTGTTCAGTTTGACACATCAGACAAGTGGTCTCCGATAGGCACAGAGCTTCGCTTCCCTGAGGATGAGTTCAATACTTTCATCATCCATCTTCACCATAGTGCTCCTCACATTGAAAAATGGAGTATTCACTGGATAGACGAATACAGGGCGGTGGTTACAGGCAAAGCAGTCAATATTCCTTCTGGGACGAAGGTTTCGGTAAGGCTTTTTGGAATCAGGCGCGGCATGGCTTGCTCTTGGGAGGCCTATGGAACCGTCAACTCTGCCCAGCGGTTTACAGTCCATGTGCGAGGTGAACTTGAGAGTAGGATAACGCGGACAAAGGCCCGCAAAGCCCGGCGTCAACATGATATCAAGGATAGGAACAGCCTTAAGAACTCAGCCCGTTGGATAGGGATAATTGCGGAGACTGATCCTAAAGCGCATCTTTTCGCGGTTCTGCCTGAGCCCGGTCAGGTCGAGTGGTGGTTCGCGCCGAAATCCGCGTCCCCATTTCTTATGGAATGGCCTCTTGCGGAGCGGCTCCGAGAGGTTTTCCTATCCCAGGGAGAGCCTTCATTCTCGGGCCCTACAGAGGAGGCCCCACCAAGGGATCTTCCTTCAATAGGGCATAGTCCAATCATAAGAATTCAATGTGAGGAAGGCCATCTTGAGCAGTCGGATCTTTCAAAAGAAGACAGCAGAAAAGTCATTAGGGCATGGCTCGGGGATGGCGGAAGCGTCGATGTGAATCTTGTAATCGGCGCAGAAAGAGACCAGACGAAGATAAGTTGGTCAAATTCTAGAGAATCTTTACGTATTGCGCTCAAAACAGGGAGAGTATACTGCACCGGATGCAACAGGATTGTGCAAGACAAAGATACATGGGATAGAGATCATTATCCTAAGTGCAAGAGTTTCTTCCCTAGAAAGAAAGATGTTCGGGCATCACTACTTATAGTAGATGACGCTTTGACAGCCGTATCCGTTGGTCTTAAGACATACGCTTTGGCAGGCAACCATCCTCTGACCCTACACTCCAGTTCCATCCACGGGGCTCTGCCCACTAAGTTGATAACAGGGGACGATACTGCCTGTTTGACTGAACTTACGAGATTACTCCTGTCTTTGGAAGAGGAGTTAGTATCAGCGTTACCAGGGAGTGAAATCAAAGATGGGCATGAATCCGATTGACGCGACACGTGATATCAGAAGGAGTTACCTCAACTACCTGACTACCACATTTAGATTCAAGGATCCTGTCCTTCAAGGGCAATTTGAAGAGACATTGGAAGAACCGGGACGGTTTGTGAAGGAACCCATACTTGAGGCGACACCCGCGTTTGCCACAGGTGCGTCCATTGAAGAGATGATACGAGAAGGGGTTCTCTCAAAGCGGTTCCTCGAGCTTGATACCCCGTCTCTTCCCCATTCGAGAACGCTCTACATACACCAGGAAGCCGCTGTGAGGAAGCTGGTTGAGAAGAGGCGAAACGTCGTTGTGGCGACGGGGACAGGTAGCGGTAAGACAGAAGCATTTCTAATCCCCATCCTAAATCATCTATTCCGTGAAAGTGAGAGAGGCGAACTCGGCCCAGGGGTCCGGGCTCTTCTTTTGTATCCCATGAACGCCCTTGCCAATGACCAACTGGCAAGGT
>JAAYRV010000106.1 GCA_012518595.1 Bacillota bacterium | reverse complement strand
TAGCGGGGATTCCAGTTATCGCCGGGGGTGTCGACTGCGCGGCGGCCTGTCTGGGAGCTGGCCTTACCGAAAATCTGGAAACTCAGGAACAGGCAGGCCAGGCGGGAGGAATGACCATTTGCACGGATAGGCCCCGCCGGGACCCCCGCCTCATCAGTGGATGCCACGTGGTTCGAGGTCGCTGGCATCTGTCCGGCGGAACTGTAAGCGGCGGGGTCCTAAACTGGTTTCACCATCAGATTCTGGCAGCTGGATTCAGTAATTTCGCCCATCTTTTGGATGAGCAAAATCCCTACGAATTCCTAAGCAGGGAGGTGGAGAAGTCGCCTGCCGGTTCAAATGGGTTGGTATTTCTCCCATACATGGCTGGTGAACGCACTCCTATCTGGGATTCGACAGCCAGAGGAGTCTTTCTTGGGCTGTCATATGAAAAAGAACGTTCTGACCTGGTTCGGTCCCTAATGGAAGGAGCGGCACTGGCCTTGCGGCATAATCTGGAAGTTGCTGCCGATGCCGGGGTTCGGCCAAGAAGTCTCATCAGTGTTGGGGGTGGGTCAAAGAGCCAGGGTTGGTGTCAGATCAAGGCTGATGCAACCGGTATGCCGCTGGGAGTTCCCAATGTGCAGGATGGGACGGTTTTTGGCGCAGCGGTTCTGGCAGGTATTGGTGTTCAAGCATTTGCAGACTACAAGGCGGCACTAAAGGAGATAGTGAAGATCGAACGGTGGCATGAACCTCGCCCTGAGCTTAAGGGACTCTATGACGAGTTGTATGAAGTCTATCTTGAGGCCTATCAGTCCCTGAAACCGAGCCTACACAAGCTGGCTTGCATCGGGGTCCGAGGGACATGTAGGAGAAGACATATAGGAGGCAACCGATGAATGCAGCGGAAATTCATGCTCCAGGTGATATCAGAGTTACGGATATTCCTTACCCAAAGCTAGGTGCGGTAGAGGTCATTGTCAAAATTCACACCTGCGGGATTTGTGGTTCTGATCTGCCGCGTGCCTTGGGCGATGGGGCTCATTTCTATCCCGTAGTTGTCGGCCACGAGGCGGCCGGGGAAATCGTCGAAGTTGGGTCAGAGGTCAGTGGGTTTCGAGTGGGTGACAGGGTCGCCATTGCTCCGTTAGTTCCGTGTATGAACTGCGAAGCCTGCCAGCAGAGTCAGTATTCCTTGTGCAAACAGTATAGTTTCATCGGTTCTCGCCGACAGGGATGCATGGCAGAATATGTGGCAGTTCCCGGCAAGTGCTTATTGCCGCTCCCCAAATCCCTTTCCTATGAAAAAGCGGCCATGGTTGAGCCGGCAACGGTGTCGCTCCATGGACTACTGAAATGTGGCACATTCGGAGGGTTACGGGTAGGCGTTCTAGGTACAGGCACCATCGGGCTCTTTGCGGTACAGTGGGCAAAATTCCTGGGGGCTGTCGAAGTCATCGCCATCGACATCAATGATCGCAAGCTGGAGAAAGCGCTGGAGCTGGGAGCCGATACGGCCATCAACTCTGCCGACCTTGGTCGTTATCAGAAGGAGAGTTTGGAGACGGTCATAGACTCTGTTACTGAGGGTGATGGAATTGACCTGGTTGTAGAGACTGCAGGGGTTCCCCTCACCCAGGTACAGTCAGTCGAATTGGCAGTCAATGGCGGGAAGGTTCTCTACGTGGGTACAGCCCACAGGGATGTTCATTTTCCGGCACGAAGTTTTGAGGCCATAGTTCGAAAAGAGCTTTCCTTGTTTGGGTCATGGATGTCTTACTCGGCTCCTTTCCCGGGCCGTGAATGGAAGCTGGCTGTGAAAGCCTTATCTGATGGACGCATAAGGGCAGTGGAAATGATAACTCACCAATTTGAATTGGCTCAGGTGAAGGAAGCTTTCGAAACGTTATACTCCTGCAAGGATGCAGTGAAGGTCATGTTGGTGGGTTAGCACAGGTCATATTCTAACCCTTGAGGGCAAAGAACTGCATGATGTCTCTGTGGCCCTGAGTCGTACTATAAGCAGGCATTCTTCTGTGTCAGACCGTGCGGTTCTTACCAATATCCAAGATACGGATATGTCAGTCTGATCTTTGACCTTCGATATTTCCAGCGTAGGCGCTCTGTTGCGAGGGGCCTCCACAATCTGGAAAGGTATGACCAGCAAGCATATGAGGAGCAATGTTGCTATAGATGCTAAGATCTTCGTTGTGGGAGAATCCTCAATATGCTTTAGCTCTAAGAGCCGTCTCTGCATTACCCGGGCGGACGAGCTTGCAGAAGTGGATGCCGCTTCCCACATTGGGCCGACCCCATGGGATGGCCTAATCATGGTGAGAAGAGTCTTCCCATACCGCGCTGCTTCTGCACAGGTGGCGCGTACAGCCATTTCGTCACACGCCATCTCCTGGGTAATCCTAAGCTCTCTGCCGGCCACCCAGACTAAGGGGTTGAAAAAAAACAGCGCTTTGACTATCGTGTGAAGCCAGTTCCAAGCCAAATCTCGCCTTTTGACGTGGGCTAACTCGTGCGCCAACACCAGTTGCAGATCTTCTCTACGGTTCGGCAACAGCAGTTCTTCAGGGACGACCACAACACATCTTCGGTCCATTCGCAGAGTCATAGGAGTAGATGCCCAGCCGACGGTGACGAGTCTCGGTTGCGAGGTGATTCCCATCTGATTGCACAGCCGGTAGAGGAAGGTATTAGGTTCTTCGCTATGTATAGATACGGTGTGCCTGGCCATGTAATATGCTCTTACCAATGCAATTAGGACACTCACTAAGCTTAAAGTGATCCCCGCTATCCAGAGAACCATCAAAGGCCCGCCGAAATTCCGAGACAACTGTCCACGTGTAGGTATGTTTTCGGCGAAGCAATCTGACACAACGAGCGCGAGTACTGTTCGGGCACGAGGCAACACTGCGAGATTGATTTGAGGAGCCTCGAATAACTGAAGAAGCAATTTCGCCAGCCCAAGCCGCCATAGCCAGCACCGGGTGCGCGCCGGAATACGCGGGAAGGCTTTGCTCAAAGCCCATACCACGATAAGGGCCAGGCTGCCCTGGCATAAAGCGCTCCACATTGAACTGATCCAGTATTGCGACTGGATAGAAAACAGATATCGGAGACCGGACCTCATTTCTCGTCCTCCCGCAATTCAAGCTCATCAACGAGCCGCTTAAGTTCCTCAAATTCCTGTGGGTCTACGTTGGCATCCTCTGCGATGTATGCTACGAAAGGCGATAACGTGCCACCGAGCGTCTTTTCAACAAAGTCCTGGACGACTCTGCGCATGAGCGCAGAACGGGTCAAGCAGGCGGAGTACTCGTTTGCACCTTCACCCTCTGATCTAGTGAGATATCCCTTGGTTCTGAGCCTTTCCATCATTGTGAGGATGGTGGTTCGTGCAAGACCTTTATCCTTGCCGTAGCCCTCGTAAGCTTCCCGTACAGTCATCGGCGAATGCTCAGTAATGAACTGCAGTAGCTCCAGCTCCTGATCTCCTAGGGAAGGCATTCCCATCCGTACTACACCCCCTATCTCATCAGCGTAAATACGCACGCAACTATATCTGTAGTCAGTATACGCATCTTGCCAAGTGATGTCAACGTGCTGTGTTTCGCCTGGTTGCAGAAGCGCTTGGGTGAACTCTGATACGTCGGATGGGACGGACTATTCCGATGGGTGTTTGCTCACACGACTGCCCAAGAGGATTGTCGGCCAGAACTTCAGCTATGAACCTCGGCTCCGGACATCCTGATGAGACTCCCAGCACCGACACACCCAGGTCATTTGCATCGACAATTGCCACCGGGACACCTGTCGCCTCACTCAGTGACTGCGCCACTTCGTTGGGCTTTAACGGGCCAAGGATCGCATACCGGTTGTAGGGGGGAAGGGTATAGTCGCATGGACCGTCGATTGCTGCGACGCTTGTCCCACATATTCGGTAAAAGACCCCGTTGATGCCGAATAGCTTCGCAACCCCGGCCGCGACGGCCGCTGCCATGATTCGAAACACGCCTGCTTCCCTAATGGCCAGCTCCATAGTACACGGACTGCCCAGGCCGATTCCGTATGGGGATTTATGCACAAACCCGGCGAGAAAACCAGCAAGCCACGAAGGCCTAATTTGGCTGATGGGGTAGGCCCTCCCTTGGGCTATGGCTACTATCTTCTCGCTCACTACCAGTATGTCGCCTTCGCGTAATGCAGGTCCGGCGTACTTTAAAACTACCTCCACAATATCGTCACCTTTTGAAATGACATGAGTCCCGACTGGAATACGTGCATAGGTACGTCTACCGACCTCCACAGCCAGCCTTTTCTCGTGATTCGCCTGTAACTTCGTCACCTTCAATGTCCCCCATGCTGCTTCATGTAGATTTGGTTTGCGAATCTACATCTTTGTGCTACGATCCAGTGGGTCTTCTTGACCAACCGTTATCGTGCCTACTTCTGTAGTCAATGCTAACATAGACTAATCCTGTAGTCAATATGCCTTGGGCATAAGTTATCTGCGATGTAGTCCCTTTTTGCAATGAAGGGGAGATATCTACGGGTACAGCAGCACGTGGTTTTCTCTGATAAACTCTTCAATCGCTCTGCTGTGGGTGATCACTTCTTGGATGAATGTGCCGAAGACCTGGACGTTCTAACAGAGAAATATCTGCTGACCCGGTCACTGTTGCGGCTAAATGCATGTTCCTAACGTGTTCGGAGGCTTTATGAAGAAGGGGGGAAGAGTGATTCCAATATCGGTTCTTCCAGTTCATTGGCAAGCTCTTCAAAGGCATGCCGATTTGTGGCCAAAATCCTCTTGCTGATGCTCTCCACGTCATCATCGGCAGCGGTTTCTTCACCTGCAAACTGGCTGAATTCCAGCAGCACATACCGTGGGACGTTATTCTTCAGGATGATGACTGCACCATTCTTGTCAACCATTCGTGCAACACGTGAAAAGTTTTGATTTGCTTCGGTTATGGGAACCAAGTTTTGTGTATTGATTTTCATCTTGTCACCTCCTGTCTAGATCATAGCAGAACATAGGAGAAATTCAACCTATTTGTGTCTGTTTTGCTGCCAAGTTAGAAACAAGAAAGGTTGAAGAGAAGTAGCCATGGACAGAGTCTTTAACATAGAAAGACCAATAGGAAATCTCCGCTCGAAGGCATTTGAAGTGGACCCGGATGTCATGAATAGCAATTGTAGTTGCATCTGCAACTGGGACAAGGATAAACTGCTGGAGTTTGCCGTGCGCTGATTCCAACTAGATGCGCTTGCCCACATAAAGAAGGTGTTCTGCCGCTCCATGAATGGTCGGGTCTTGAGCAGAGCGGTAGTTCAAGTCAACCCATGCCTCCCAGGCCTCTCCCTGCAACAGATTGACCTTCTCGTCAATCAAGCTCACGAGTCCTTCTTGCGCCAAGAGAGTCTGAGTTTCAAAACCGGCCTCCTCCATAATATCTGTCGCTTTGCTGGGGTGTACAGACCAGAAATCAGTGAACGGCGGATTCTCCCGTCCTTCGAAAGTATAGATCCCGTCTTCCAAAATGCGTTTTGCATCATCCGGGTAATCAACCAGCCACTCGGGATTGTACTTGGCTGCATCCCGCAGAGAGGCGTAACAGATGAGAAACGTGGCAAAGATGATGCCTCCTCTACGCAGAATGCGCCTGGTCTCCTTAAGGCAGTGAGACCTGTCGGAAGCATCCAAGAGGTGATAAAGAGGCCCCATCAGAAGCACTGCATCGAAACTTTCGTCTTCGAACATGCTCATATCCGTGGCAGAAGCGCAGACACACTCCTCGAAGCGGACGCCTTGCTCTTTTGCTTTCGCCTGGGCGAACTTGAGGTTCTCTTGAGAGATATCAAGCAGGGTAACCTTGTGCCCAAGGGCAGCAAGCAATAGCGAGTACCGGCCGGGACCGCTTCCTGAGTCTAAGACGCAAGACGCAGGTTGCAAGAACTCCTCAAGGGCCCGCGTAGTCAGTGCATACTCTGTCCTATGCCTTTGTAGTCGCGCCCATTCCTTCTCAACATTGGATTCGTAAAATTCCCTTACGCGGTGTGCACAGCCATTGTCGCGCTTTATATTCACGAGATCTCCCTCCCAGAGTCTTCTGTCGGTAGTCAGAGCCTGCCCTCGTTGACTGAAACTACCACCCGGGACCACCGTCAACGGTAGGTTTTAACGCCCAAAGAACCCATGCCACAGGAGTGAATTGCTTGCTATGAAGGATCATATGGAATTGGCTGAATGATGACCGGAGACTGTCGATGTGAGGATAGTATTCGTCTTCATCAAGCCATGGGAAGGTACGTTTGGCTTCCAGTTCAGCAGCAGCATTCTTGAAGGCAACTTCGCCTATAGCCCATACTCCGCCTGGGCGAAGCACGCGTACCATCTCGCGAATGCCCTCCGGTTGCTGCCAGTGGGGGATGTGGTGGAACGCGTACGTGCCTACTACTGCATCGAAGGTAGAATCGGGGTACGGTATTTCGAGGAAAGGATTCTCTGACAGGCGAAACTCAACTGTCGGTTGATGCGCCTCCGATCCGAATCGGGTCTCTCGGCATCCTTTGCTTTCTAGGTATGCGCTTTCTACTTTAGCTCTCGCCTTTGCCAGCATCTTCTCGGACGGGTCGAGGCCTACTACGCTTGCCCCACGGGTCAAGCATCTAAAAGTGAGGTTTCCCGTTCCTGCCCCGATGTCCAGAACAATCAGTCCAGGCGAAGGGCAAGCGATCTCGGATACAGCCTCTAGAATATCATCGTATCGGGAGAATATGTCCAGCCCGGACTCGACTACATGATCATACTCATCGATCCATGGCATGGAATCGAAATCAAAGGACTTCGCCTCTGCCTCACGTGGGATTTCCGTTGGACGTTTCGAATTATCCTGGCTTCTCATGTCAGCCTCCAGACCGGTGTCAAGAGTGTTTCAGTAGGGTCCGTGATGTCATAAGAGCCGCGCTAAGCATGACTGCGTTTATATCTACATGGTATGGCGAATCGGAGTTTTGCGACTTGCCTATAGCTATCCCATATCCAATGGCCTTGTACTGACAGCCCTGTTAGCGGCACAATCACAAAATGCGATCCTTGATATGTTCCACAATACGTCCTTCGTTTGCTTTCAAGCTTGAAAACTGTTTCTCCCCCACATCACTGAACCGGGCGAGTACTCGACGGTTAATTGCTTCTTGATCCTCGAAAATCGCGACTGAATGGTAAT
>JAAYRV010000105.1 GCA_012518595.1 Bacillota bacterium | reverse complement strand
CATAATAAAGAGGAATAGAATTATCATTATAGAAAGCTTATTTCAGAAAGGAGTGGCTCTCATGCAAAAGAAGGAATTTCGTCCGAATCCTGCCATGAAGATTTTTCTCTATACGTCGTCATTACTCATCCTTGCTGCGTCAGTGTTGTCATGGAGTATACCAGTAGCAGTAAGCACACATGATCCGCTGGCCAAGACCATTATTTTATGGGTTCATGTGGTCACGGCTTTTGTGGCTATATGGCTAATTATCTGGGTGCCGAAGTACTATGAAAGCATCACGTACGCAATTGACGATAAGTGGCTCTATGCGGAAGGAGGAGTGTTCTGGAAACGCCGATCCCGCTTACCCATCAGCAGAGTGCAAATGGTCGACGTAAACCAAGGCCCGTGGCAACGCGTGTACGGCCTGGCCAGTCTCCGCGTGTTTACCGCAGCTACAGGTCAATCCACTGCGGAACTCTCATTTCAAAACATAGAAAACGCGGACCGACTCCGGGACCATGTCCTTGAACTGGTGCAAAAATATCGCGCAGGTGATAACGGCCTCGGGGAAAGCCTCGCAGCTACAGAAGGAGCCCCTGCGCCCACTGCGCGGGCTGGAATCCGTGGCGCATCTGATGAAGCACAAGTTGCCAGACTTCTGGATAGCCTGCTAAACGAGGTGCGGGAAATCCGCAGGAAACTGAAGGACTGAATCAGCCCGGGAGTCTGCCCTAGACGTCATTGAGTGAATTTACGCTCAACCGCTACCCGGCAATTTCGCCAACTTATGTTGGGTAGATACGCACCCGGGTCGAGGACAACTGAGTTTACAGGGTGGTTTGTGACGATAACTAACACCTGGTTTCTGCCGGTTATCATCAATTGTTCGTAAGTTTCTACGCCGTCTCCTTCCAAGAGGATATCGGCTTTCACCGGGCTATGTGCATCACCTGTGTTAGCCAAGGAGAATCTCGTCACGAACCTCTCCTTTGATTTCCTGGAGCATGTTGCGGATCTGATTCGGTACGCAAAACCAGCGGTAGTCCCCAACCACTGTTTCATGAACCCGTCTATGTCCATGCCTGATGCCCGCTCTGCCACAACGACGAAATCTCTAAGCCCGGAAGGTTTCGCTCGATAGACAGACAAGTGCCTGCGGAGAATCTCAAAGAACATATCCTCCCCCAACGTATAACGGAGCAACCGAAGGGCAAGGGCTGTTCTGATACAAATCGGCCTCGGCGCGTACGGCGCCCGGCTCTTCGCCCAAAGAAGAACACTCTCTGCTGCGCCAGGTCCGAGTGTGGCATCAGTCGCCCACCTGTCAATTTCTTCATGGACAAGCTGAATCTCAGCGTCACTCCCTAAGACACGACCTACTGTTTCATAAGCCATGGTCCGGGCTAAGGATTCATGAAACCAGGTGTGGCCAAACCCCACGGATATGGGGCTCCCCCACCATACATGCGCCATTTCATGGCCTAACGCAGTAACAACACGCACGTCTCGCTCATCAGTGGGATATCGCCGCCTGAGGACAGATGCAAACCTCTCTGCCGGCGGCTTTCCCAGCATATCAATGTATGCGTCAAGCACATCACAGAAAAGGTCGATCCCGGGTTCGATTGTGTCCTTGAGCGCCTGGCCCATGTAGAGCTCGAGTTTAACTCCCCGGTGTATCCTGCACGCCATTTCAAACTTGCCTGAGGTGAGAGACAGTCCGGAAATGGGCTCCTTGACTTCCCATACGTGTACTACCCGGTCATCACTTTCTGTGAAGCAAATCAGCTCCCCGTCTGACACTGAAATGAGGCCCGGACAGGTTACACATGTAATACGCGCAGTGAAAGAGTCAAATCCTGCGCCCACAGGATACCAAGCGGATTTGCGGGACAGGCGTATTCCATTGCCGTCTATCTGAACACCGGTCTTCCCGACAGGACGGCCTGAGTACACAAAAATAAGCTGTACATCGTCATTCTCCCGAAGGGACACAGGAAAATAGACCCAGACAGCTTTCAGACCGGTGACGTCTGTAAATTCCCGCTCACGAAAGGCAAGTTGGGTTTCTCCTCGTTTTATGGAGGTCACTTTAAGGCCGGAGTTCAAGACAAAACAGTGCCGTGTGACATTAGGCAGCAATGCACGTAGAGTGACAACGGTAGTAGCCTGCAACTGCCCTTGCCTCACCAGGCAATTCACATGTATGTCGTACCTCTTGACTTCCATCTGAATCCCCGACTGGGCCAGAGAAGCAAAGAAGAACTCTCTTTTCTGCCGAGCTACCCATCCCATTGCAAAATCTCACGACCTTTGACTCATGCCCCCTGTTGCTGCACATCTTTCAACATGGCTTGCGCGGTCAAAGCACACTCAATACGTTTCTTCTGGATAGCGCATGCTACTTTGTCAGGGGCCAAAATACTGGCTGATGATCCGTACGCTGCAGCATGGCACCCTCCGCTGCAGATGAACCTGGCCCAACAAGTTCCACACCCGGTTTTATTGTATACGTGAGCATTACGAAAGTCACT
>JAAYRV010000104.1 GCA_012518595.1 Bacillota bacterium | reverse complement strand
GACGTCATAACAGATGAGATCCTGCCATGCCTCCCACCCGGTCTTCGCGGAGCAATTGCCGGCTTGCCTGAAGAGCAATTGGCGAGAGTACACGAGATCAGGCTTCGCTCGTTTAGGCCTGTGATGCTCATGGCAGGCGATGATGAGATATCTCCCAATCCTCCTTATGTTTTCACAGATGATGACGCTCTCCTAACTCTACAGCTCATTGCGTGCGGATCTCTTTATGCTTTCGAAGATGACTTGCGCCAAGGCTTCATCACAATACGTGGAGGCCATAGAGTCGGATTGGTAGGACGAGTTGTCCTTTTGGATGGCCGGATCTCGACTCTTAAAGATATATCAGGCTTCTGCATTAGGATAGCTCATGAAGTCTTAGGCGCAGCGAACAATGTCATGAAATACCTTGTCAAACCGCCACGCAGGCTCTACCATACGCTGATCATATCACCGCCCAGGTGCGGTAAAACCACATTGCTCAGGGATATTGCCAGGCAGGTAAGTGACGGCATCCCTTCTCTTGACTTCCCGGGGGTGCGAGTAGGTATTGCAGATGAGCGTTCGGAGATAGCTGCTTGTTACGCAGGAGTCCCCCAGACTACTTGCGGTATCCGTACTGACGTACTGGATGCATGTCCGAAAGCTGAAGGGATGATAATGCTCATCCGCTCTATGTCGCCGGATGTGGTTATCACCGACGAAATCGGTAGGGAAGAGGATGCCCTTGCCATACGAGAGGTGATGTTGGCAGGTGTAAGTCTCGTTGCCACGGCTCACGGCGGCTCCCTGGAAGAAGTGGCAAGGAGGCCGGCTTTGAAGTGCCTCTTCGAAGGTGACATGTTTGAAAGGGCGATAATACTTAGCCAAACCCACGGGCCCGGCACTATCGAACGAGTACTTGACGCACGTACAGGCGAACCCATCATTACCGGGCCTTTAAGGTGAAGCAGTGTGGGGGAGGGGGCCTCATGGTCAAGCTTTTAGGAGCGGTATTAGTTGTGGGATCTTCCGGCGTGATCGGCAACGTTGTTGCCGGGGGATATTCAGACCGGCCAAAGCAGCTTTCGGAACTCATTTCTGCTTTTACCCTTCTGGAAACTGAAATATCTTACACTAAAACTCCTCTTTCTGAGGCGCTGATGAGAGCAGGGGGACGAAAAGGCAGTATTGCCCGGAGGATATTTGAGATGGCTGCCCATATGATTGCTTCCGGAGATGTAGGCCCTGGACAGGCCTGGGAGACCGTTGTTCGGCACATATACTCCATCTCAGCGCTTACATCAGAGGATCGCGACGCGTTGCTTGCGTTCGGCGCAAAGTTAGGTTCCTTGAGCAGCGCGGATCAGCTAAGGCACATCGCGCTTGTGCGTGAGAGGTTACGGGCAAATGAGATGAACGCCAGGGACAAGGCGAGCGAGACAGCTAGAATGTGGCGGTATCTTGGGCTTACTGTCGGCGCTATGATTGCTCTCCTGCTCTACTGACTCAAGCCACAGGCTACACTCTGCTGAAGTATGTTGGGACGTGCCCTATGCAAAAGGGGGATACGACGTGGGAGGAATTGATATCGTATTTAAGGTTGCAGGCATCGGCATCATCTCAATCGTTATTTCCCTAATCTTCGAGCAGGTGGGCAGGAAGGACTTCGCATGGGCGGCCACGGTCATCGGAGCAGTATTGGTATTCGGTGTTGCACTGCTTCGTTTCAAGGAGCTCCTGGATGAAATCTTGACTGTATTCAGGCTCTGGTAGATATGACAATCTCCGTGTGAGTGTGTAAAGGAGTGAAGTCCCCTGGAGATCGGGAGTCTGTTTGCGATTGCAATAATAGTGACAATTCTTACAGTACTAATCAGACCCCATCGACCTGAGATAGCCATATGGCTCAGTGTTATTTGCGGGTTGATAATAATCGGGAGAATACTTCCGTATATCAACTTTCTCGTAAGGACGCTGACTGATATTACAGCCGGGACCAAAGCCGGGCCTGTGTATTTCACTACGGTACTAAAAGTCGTGGGAATCGCGTACCTGGCAGGATTTGGCGCCGAGATATGCAGAGATGCAGGTGAGAGCGCAACTGCCGGTAAACTGGAATTGGCCGGCAAGGTCATCATACTCATCACTGCTCTCCCTGTTCTTATAGCAGTGCTGGAGACCATCACTAGGTTCATGAAGTAGGCTTTCCGGTGTAAGCTTGATGAATTACGGGTAGATTGCGGAGTTGACATATGTGACTGCCAAGGGGCGGGGAAAGGAAGGAGTATGAACCGGGTTCCTTTGGAGTGTCGTAACCTCATACCCGTCATTCTCCTTGTTACTCTTGTGTTCTCAGGTCTTGTCCGGAGCAGCGCGACTTTGTGCTTGGCCAACCCCGTCCTCAACCCGGCTTCTGACGATGGGGGCGGCTTGCAAGAAGACATTATCAGGGCGCAACTGGATGCCCTGGACACGACTGCTCTCAAGGGTTTCTTGGAGGATATGGACAGTAGCATGAAGGAATTCTTCCCCGGCCTCGATATTGCCGGGCTTGTCAGATCTCCCGGCAAAGTCTTAGGCGGACTTGATCCGGCAAGTGTGGTACGAGGCGTGCTCAAGGTTATTGCCGGCGAGGTCAGGGCCAGCCTGGTGTTGCTTGGCCAATTGATCATCCTTGCTGTCATGTGCGGGATCCTGTCAGAGTTTGCAGCAGGATTTGAAGTCGAACAGGTAACAACCATAGCCCGGTCTGCGTGCTTCATGGTTCTTGCCTTAATGGCAACGAACAGTTTTCTTGTTACGATGACTGCGGCTAATGAGGCCATGGATAGGATGACTACTTTCATGCACACATCCACACCCCTCCTGTTCGCGTTATTGTCGGCTGTGGGTGGCATTACGTCAGCTGCAGTCATGAGTCCGGCCGTAGTGGCAGTCGCAGGACTTGCAAGCGGACTCATACGCAACGTTGTTTTCCCACTCCTCTTTCTCTCTGCGCTCCTTGAGGTTGTGAGCATGATTGCGGATCGTGTGCAATTGACACAGTTTTCAGGACTTGCCCGAGACGTGGCACTTGCCTGTCTCGGTGGCGGGATGACGCTTTTTGTCGGCGTGACGACTATTCGGGGTGTAGGCGCCCAAGTGGCTGACTCTTTATCAATTCGAACCGCGAAATTTGTGTCAGGAACCTTTATCCCTGTTGTAGGGAAAATGTTTTCCGATGCCGTAGGTGTGGTGGCAAGCTGTGCTGCGCTTATACACGGAGGCTTGTCTGTGGCAGGCGTTGTTTCGGTATTTATGATTTGCCTTGTGCCTGCTGCCAAAATCCTGTCTGTTGCCGTAATGTACAGATTAGCCGGAGCAATAGTCCAACCCCTGGGCGACCAAGGGCTTTCCAAGTGTCTTAGTGTCCTTGGCAATACGCTGATACTGGTTCTCGTTACCTTGGGTGTTGTGGCAGTCGCCTTCCTTGCAGTGATAACCGTAATATCCGGCCTTGTGAATTTTGCGGTGGCTCTGAGGTAGGTGAAGGTGTTGGTCAAGACTGTGACAGAATGGGTAAGAGATCTCGTTGTAATAAGCTTGGTATTCGCATTTGCTGAAATGCTGCTGCCTGCCAACGACCTTCGACGGTTTGGCAGGGTTGTCATGGGCATCACCTTGATTGCCGTCATCGTCGGTTCCATTTTGGATATCTCAGGAGCAATGGACGACGCTTTGAAGTCTCAGGCAGGGTTTGCTCTAGGTCAGACTGATACGTGGGACAGGCAAAGTTGGGCTGCCAAAGGCGAACTAATTGCCTATCAGGGACTGCAAATTGCAGGTGTTGAGGCAGAGAAGAGATTTACCAGGCAGCTGGAGTCAATCGCCAGATTAGCGTCAGGAGCGGATGAAGCTCATGCCCGGATCGAATTCACATCGGGAGGAGATGTCAAACATATCCATGTGGCTCTCAGGGGTTTTAGTGCACTCGACTTTGGATTCGCAGGTGACGACAGCCGCGATCAGGGAGCGTACGCCTTGTCGGCTCATAGGGAGCTTAGTACGACCATAGAGAAGCGAGTAATCAATGGGATACAGGATTTTTATGGGTTTTCCCGAGATGTAGCAATCTCTGTGACAGTCGACTTCCCATAAATGGGCGTTAATAAGAATGTATCAGGGATCAGGGATGGTGAGAAGTGTGGGTTCTCGAATCATTAACTTTCTGGCTGGGCTTTTCAAGCGTTCTGACAGTGCAATGGGAGACATGAAGCCTCCCCAACTGCAAAAAATCGGGCTTCTCGTTTTCATGGGACTCATAGGCGTCCTTCTTCTTCTTTTCAGCTTCTCGCCAAAATTGAGCGGTCCCTCCGGTACTCAGGTAGACCTGGGCCGTGCCCGTCAAGATCAGGCCCTCGCCGGCGCAGGAACGGGAGGCGCAAGCCTTGCTGAGGATGAGGCCCGCTTGGAACGGCGGCTGGCTGAGATACTCTCCCAAGTGCAGGGGGCAGGCAGAGTAGGCGTCAAGGTTACCTTTCTTGCGGGACGAGTCTACGATTATGCAGAAAACGAAATGTACGAAGAAAGCGCGTCCAGGGAATCAGATGCGCAAGGCATGACCAGAGAGACAACGCAGACAAGAAAAAGCGGAGAGATAGTTACCACACAAGAAAGGACAACAGGGCTCGCCATGCCGGTGGTGCGGAATCATACTGAACCCCGGATTCAAGGTGTTGTTGTTGTTGCAGACGGTGCCCGGGACATCTCGGTGAAAAAGGCGCTAATCGAGGCGGTAACGACTCTTCTTGATATCCCTTATCATAAGGTAGCGGTGCTACCACGTCAAAGGTAGGTGGAACCTATGCAAGACAGGACAAGAGCCGGTTTTGCCCTGATGGTTGTAATTGCAATAGTGCTCGGGATTCTCATAGGAGTGCGGAATATCGGAGTGAGACAGGATGAAGGGCTGTTTACCATGAGCGGAATTCAAGACATTCAACGAGAGCCTATGTCACCGGATGAATCTACCCTAGGACAGAGTTTTCAGGACATGGGCCAAGAGCCTCAAGGGGAAGGGAGCGATATTCTTGACTCGCTGAGATTGGAGCGAAGTAGGACCAGGTCAAGAAACATTGAATCCCTGGAAATGGTAGCGAAGGATTCCAGTTTGTCAGATGAAGCAAGAACTGCTGCCAGCATGCAGCTTTTGGATGTTTCAAAAAGGACTGAAGCTGAGACTGAGGCAGAGGCATTGATTAAGGCAAGAGGTTACAAGGATGCCTTGGTTTTTGTCAGAGGGGATAGCTGTGACGTAGTGATTTCCGGCAGTGAGTTATCAAAGGCTGACGCTGAGCAAATCGGGGACATTGCTGCCAGGTGCTTAGGGGTGGATCTTGCCAATATCACAATAATTGAGCAAGGTGCCATGCGATAACATGGTCAAGACCGATCCGCCGGTGGTATGATTGAAGCAGGAAATGAAAAAGTTGTGGTGAATATAGGGAAGCATGGGTATTGACCCAGGATATGGCTATTGTTGTCCCGAGTCGGGTAGTCTATAGTTACAAGGCTCGACCTATTCAGACAGTGGGATAGCGGTAAGGAAAAACAAGAGTCCGGTCCCTTATGGGGCATGTTGGAACGATTGGAAGGCGGGCAAAACAAGTGGAACTCAAAGACTTAAGGCGCGAGGTCGCCGGTTTCGCCAAGATAATGAAGACTTATGACATTGCCGAAATGGAGCTTAAGACGGAAGGTTTGACTATGAAGCTTCGCAAGGAGACAAACACTTCTCCTCCATGTAAGATCGGGGTTGAGGCTGAGGCGATATCGGAGGACAGTCGCCTTACAATCACAGCGCCTATGGTTGGCACTTTCTACAGGGCGCCTGCGCCTGACGAAGAACCCTATATTAGCGCAGGCGACACGATAGTACCCGGTCAGACTGTATGTATTATCGAGGCAATGAAGATTATGAACGAGATCCAATCAGAGGTAAAAGGAAGGGTTGTGGAGATCTTAATAGAAAATGCGGAGCCTGTAGAGTACGGTCAGCCTCTTTTCATCTTAGAGACGTTGTAGGCATGTGCCCCACGAAATGCAGGAGGTATGTTGTGTCGGATCTCTCAATCCAAAAAGTAGTTGTAGCCAATAGGGGTGAAATCGCCCTCAGGATTATTAGGGCTGCCAAAGAACTCGGCATCAAGTCTGTAGCTGTTTACTCCGAGCCTGACAGGGATTCGCTTCCGGTAATCATGGCTGATGAGGCTTATTGTATTGGGCCGGGGCCCAGTATTGAGAGCTACCTAAACATTGCTAACATAATAAGTGTAGCCATGGTTTCAGGTGCGGACGCGATTCACCCGGGTTATGGGTTTCTTGCTGAGAATCCATATTTTGCAGAGATATGTTCATCCCACGGGATCAAGTTTATAGGGCCCGGATATGAGATAATGAGCAATATAGGGAATAAAGTCATAGCGAAACAGCTCATGGCCGAACACGGCCTTAATGTTATTCCGGGTACCCCGGGTATCATACATGACGTCCAAGAGGCTGAAGCGTTTGTTTCCGAGTACGGCTTTCCTGTAATGATCAAAGCAGCCGCAGGCGGCGGGGGAAAAGGAATGCGTATAGCCTATGACAGAGATGAGCTTGCCGGCTGCATTAAATTTGCCCAGGCTGAAGCAGAGGCTGCATTTGGTGTCCCCGGGGTCTACCTCGAGCGTTACTTCGCAGGTGCAAGGCATGTTGAAGTTCAGGTATTAGTGGATGAACGAGGTCACAGTGTGCAATTAGGAGAACGGGACTGTTCTGTCCAGCGAGGACATCAGAAGCTTATAGAGGAGTCACCTTCTCCGGTCTTAAATGACAGTATTCGTCGGGCCATGGGGCGTGCAGCTTTAGTGGGTGCAGAGGCTATCGGATACACGAACGCAGGCACAGTTGAATTCCTTGTGGACGCTGAGGGCACATTCTACTTCCTGGAAATGAACACAAGGATCCAGGTGGAGCACCCTGTAACTGAGTTTATCACCGGGATTGATATTGTGAAAGCTCAGTTCATAGTGGCTTCAGGTGAAGAGTTGCCTTTCAGTCAGGGGGATGTGAATACAAAAGGCCATGCCCTAGAATGCAGGATATGCGCAGAGGATCCGGAAAGAAGCTTCATGCCTATGCCGGGACATGTAAATAAGCTGGTATTACCGGGAGGACCATGGGTTAGGGTAGATACAGCCCTTTATCCCGGGTGTTACGTTCCACCCTACTACGACTCACTCATTGCCAAGGTTGTGGCGTGGGGCAATGACAGAGATGAGGCCACAAGAAGGATGGCAAGGGCATTGGATGAATTCATAATCGAGGGAATTGCCACGAATCTGGAGTTTCAACGTAGGCTCATTGCAAGCTCGGCATTCCGCAAGGCGGAGATTTACTGTGATAATGATGTGCTGGCCTTGGTTTTTGGCAATGCACATTGATTGTCACCGGTGACATGTGCTGATATAATACACCCAGGAGGAGGGTATGAACGTTATGCAGCCAGGAGAACTGCGTTACCCTGAGGCTCCTTCACACGGAGCGCGTGAGGCTCTTGGGACCGTAAAAATTGCAGGCGAGGTAGTCAGCGTAATTGCTGGGCTCGCTGCTATGGAAGTCGAAGGCGTAGCCGGCATGTCCAGTGGTATTGCAGGTGACATAGCTGAACTGCTCGGACACCGAAACCTGGCCAAAGGGGTTAAGGTTGAGGTAGGAGAGAGAGAAGCAGCTGTAGACCTCCATATTATTGTGAACTACGGTGTTAGGATCCCTGAAGTCGCATGGAAAGTGCAGCAGAATGTGAAACAGGCAATTGAAAGCATGACCGGCCGTGAAGTTGTAGAGGTCAACGTTCATGTTCAGGGAGTTAATTTCTTGACTGAAGAGAAGAAAGAGGAGCCAAGAGTACGCTAGCGGCACGATTTCGGCGAAAGGAGTAGTCCTATGAAAATACATGACCGGATCGTTGTATTTATCTCAGCTATACTGCTGCTCGTTACGGGCTTGATTCTTATTGTTATGGCATTCGGGCCTAATCCCACCAGTTTCTATACAAATGTTTTTCTTACCAGACAATACGGAGGCCTGCGTCCTCAAGTGATCGTCGTCTCAATTGTTGCTGTGGCAGCAGGCGCGTACTTGATATGGCTGGCTTTTCGCAGCCGGGGGCTGAGGAGGACAATTGTCCGCGCTACCGGGCTTGGCGAGGTCAGGATTTCGCCTCTCGCCATTGAAACCCTTGTCAGGCGGGCCTCGCGAGAAGTCCCCGGAATACAGGACGTTGATACTGTAGTTGATGTTTCAGGGGAAGATATTGAAGTATACGTTTCAGTTGTTGTCAGTCCTGATGTCTCTATTCCCGGAGTAGCCGAGCAGATTCAGGCTAAACTTGGAAGATACATTAGTGACACAATCGGAGTGGACGTATCCAGGGTGACAGTGCATGTACGCAATGTAGGCCATGAACAGAGGCCTCAGAGGGTAATCTAATTGCTCAGACAGACCCTCTCATGTGGACCAGATAGGAAAAGAGGTGCAAATTAATGCAGCCCGGGTTGCGGGATTTCTTGCGTGTCGCTCTTATTAGACATCCGGGAAAGCTAATAGGGACGATTCTAGGATTTATCGTTGGATTGGTAATGGTAGTTTTAGGTCCTATTGCCGGACTCTATTTGGCTGCTTGCATAGGAGTAGGTTACCTTGCCGGTAATTATATTGATCGAGGAAGAAAACACACTAATGACATTTTTTTGGAAGACTTTCTCCCGCCGGATGAACGCTAACGTTGAACGTGGGAGGCTAGGGTGATTGCTTTGACAAGGAGGGATGCGCGAGAGGCAGCATTTATTGTACTTTTTCAGGTAGATGTCGGGCGTATGAGGCCTGAAACCGCCATCGAGACTACACTCAGCGATAAGGCTCGCGGATGCCGGAATCTCGATTATATTCGTTGTGTTGTCCTTGGAACCCTTCGAAACCTCGAGTCTATTGACGATACCATCTCCCGTCTTGCCATCGGTTGGACGTTGGATCGCATGGGAGCAGTGGATCGAAATCTTCTCAGACTTGCAGTTTATGAGATCTTGTTCTTTGATGATATCCCTATAAATGTGGCGATAAATGAGGCGGTGACTCTTGCACGGAAATACGGTGATGACGAGTCATGGAAATTCATAAACGGTATCTTAGGAAAGCTGGCGCGGGAGATGAAGGAAGAATAGATGCTGGCTGCATATTCGGTTTCTGAAGTAAGCAAGTACATAAAAGCACTTATAGAGAGTGATGATTTTCTTCAAGGTGTCTGGATAACAGGCGAAGTCTCCAATTTTACCCTGCACTCTTCAGGACATATGTATTTCAGTCTGAAGGATGAGTCAAGCAGACTGAGATGCGTGATGTTCAGGTCACAAAACTCTCATCTCAAATTCATGCCTCAAGATGGAATGTCAGTATTCGCATATGGCGCTATAGGCATGTATGAGAGATTCGGCGATGTACAAATCTATGTTGAAGATATGATGCCTTCCGGAACAGGTTCTTTATATCTGGCTTTTCTTCAACTTAAGGAGAAGCTGGATAAGGAAGGACTTTTTTCGCCTTCCATGAAGAAGGAACTGCCGGAATTTCCGAGAGTTGTGGCAGTTGTGACTTCTCCTACAGGGGCTGCCGTGCGAGATGTGATCACAGTCATTACCAGGCGCGCGCCAGGTGTCACAGTTCTTGTTGTTCCTGCACTTGTTCAGGGCGACGGCGCTCCCGAGAGTATTGTCCAAGCTCTTGATTTGGTGAATCGAGCCGGCTTTATTGATGTTGTCATTGTTGGACGAGGTGGGGGTTCCATTGAAGACCTCATGGCGTTCAACGATGAAAAAGTTGCAAGGGCAATCGCTCAGTCAGGGGTTCCTGTAATATCGGCCGTAGGGCATGAGACAGATTTTACGATTGCTGATTTCGTTGCTGATAGACGGGCTGCGACCCCGTCCGCTGCTGCGGAAATGGCTGTACCTGACCTGGGTGAATTAGAAAAGACCCTTTTTCAGCTTAATCTGCGTCTTAACAGTGGTATCCGGGCTTCGGTATCTGATAACAGAGGGAACCTCAGGTCGTTAGTGAGATCACATGTTTTAAGGTTCCCAATGGAGCTGACGAGGGATCACCGTCAGCGTCTTTCTCTCGCCGGTGACCGTCTTTGTGATTTCATTGCAGGCACTCTTTCTATGAAGCGTGAAGATTTCAGGGTTTTGGCAGGCCGGCTTGACAGTCTGAGCCCTTTAAAGACTCTTGCCCGAGGATACGGGTTTATCAGAACACTACCTGGCATGAGTATTGTGTCCAGTGTGGGACAGGTGATGCCGGAAGAAGACTTGGAAGTGGTGCTTCAAGACGGGAGCTTTACTGCTACTGTAAAGTCTGTCAAGGAGGGGGAGACGAGAGGTGGGAAAGGCTGAAGACATTAGTTTCGAGGAAGCTATGAAGCAACTGGAAGAGATAGTGGACTCACTGGAATCAGGCGCCCTCGGGCTGGAGGAATCCCTTGATACTTTCGAAAGAGGGATGTTCTTGGTAAGAACATGCCAAGAGAAGCTTGATAATGCTGAAACGAAAATTGCAAAGCTTGTTGAGACAAAGGACGGAAAGCTTGCTACGGAACCTTTTCGGGTTGGGGACGAGTCGTAGTGGAGAAGGGAATTAATGACTGGAAACTGATGATAGATCATGCCCTGGATGCTGCTTTGCCTTCTTCTGATACATATCCTGAACCACTCCACAAAGCTATGAGATATTCGGTATTCGCCGGGGGAAAAAGGATTCGTCCGCTGCTTGTCGTGTCTGCTGCGATTATGACAGGCAGAGTAAGGCATGGCCTGGAAGGATCCGGAGGCTGGGAGGCCCGGGATTCTACAGGTTTGGGACAATTGCTTAAGCGAAGCATGCTTCCTGCAGTTGCTATAGAGCTGATACATTCATATTCTCTTGTCCATGACGATCTTCCGTCCATGGATAACGACGATTTTAGGCGCGGATTGCCCACTGTTCATAAGGCCTTCGGGGAGGCGGAAGCAATTCTCGTAGGGGATGCGTTGCTTTCTCTCGCGTTTGAAACAGTTGCGAAAGAGGAGGCCTGTAAGCTATTAGGCCCCGAAACTGCAATTAGAATTGTTAATGAATTGGCTTCTGCGTCAGGAAGCCTGGGTATGGTGGGCGGACAGGTAATGGACATTTCTCCGGTTACGACTGATATCCGCATTGACCGGATTGAGAAGTTGAGCGATCTAAAGACCGGCGCCTTGATTAGGGCTGCAACAAGATGCGGCGCCATTGTGGCCGGGGCGGGCAGCCGCGAGCTTGAAGCTCTTACGCGTTTCGGCGAATTATTCGGCCGCGCATTTCAGGTTCAAGATGACATTAAAGACAAAGACGAAGAGGGTCCTTTGACCTTTGTCGGGATTCTGGGGATAAAAAAGGCAGGACTGTATGGTCGAAAGCTGTGGTCTTCGGCTATTGACGTTCTAAAACCCTATGGGAAGCAGGCAGAAGAGCTTCTTTGCCTTGCCGACCGGGCTCTCGGCTTTAGTTGATGGCAAATTTCGCATATGATATAATCAAGTCCATCAGGGTAGGTGGTGCAGTATTCTAGTCAGCGCCTCCATTTTTGAAGGCGGGCCTAAAAATCCGTCAACGGCACATCGATGAAGTCCCTGGTGCCGGCTGCCGACGCCCAGTCGGGGGTTGGTGCTGGGGGTTAAGGGATGAGGGCGATCTGTAATGGCATACAGGCGTTGACCCTTGTCCCGCGGAGACCCGCTCCTGTGGCTAGTCGGCGCAGGCCGCGGCCACGGCCGGGGGGTAAACCTACGCCTAGGTGCGAATACGTAAGTAGCATGCGCTGGGTGTAGAGTAGCCTGCCTTGAGTGGTGAGAGAGGGATTGCAGGTTGCAGGCGCGCTTTTTCAGGCCTGAAGAAGCATGTCCTTTGTTGCATGAAACTTTCACTGCAAAAGAGGCTAGAAAATGGATAGGTGTTGTTGGGGAAAACTCCTAGACTGTCCAAAGGTAAAAGGGACATTACAGGGATTGTAGTGTGAGCTAAGTGGTAGTCCGGCCGTCCTAAGGGTAACCTCGGGCTGCGGTCGTAAACGGGAAACCGCCCGAGCGGTGACGCAAGGGAGTACTGCAGGGAAAACCTGCCGGACCTAAAGCCACAATATTTACCTGTAGTGTTACCACCTGCCCGGATGCACAGTTAAGGTGGGTGTAGTTGTGAACCCACGTGTGTCACGGGTTCTGTCTGTAGCAATTGTTACGTTTTCTATGGCTATTGCGATGAGCTTTGTGTCCAAGATCCTCCTTGGCCGCGTGGGGTTGATTCTTGGGCTTTTTGTTTTGCTTGTGATAATCGGCATAGGTGTAATTTTTGATGTAATCGGCACTGCGACAACTGCTGCGAAAGAACGGCCTTTGAATGCCATGGCATCGAAGAAAGTGTACGGAGCAAGGCAAGCCCTCCGTATGACAAGATCCGCTGACCATGTGGCGAGCTTTTGCAATGACATTATCGGCGATATGACCGGTACTGTCAGTGGCGCCATAGGGGCTGCTCTCGCCATTGAATTGGTGACGTGGAGGAATGCAAATCCTGACGGCGAAACAATGGTAAGCACGGTTATCATAGGACTTATCGCAGCCATTACAGTTGGGGGCAAGGCCTGGGGAAAGAATGCTGCGATCAGTAGAGCCGAAGAAATTGTTCTTGTTGTAGGCAAAGTTTTGGCTTGGTTGGAAGACTCAGCAGGCCTTGTCATACTGCCTGACCAGAAAGCAGGAAACAGGAAAAAGGGTCGTGGCCTGGCAAAAAAGTATACTGAAGGAGAGTCGAATAGTGACAAGACTTCTTGACGAACTGGATTTGCCCAAAGGCCTCAAACACCTTATGCTAAGTCAACTTCAGCAAGTTGCAGGAGAAATCAGAGAGGAAATCATAGATACTGTTTCCAAGACCGGAGGCCACCTGGCTTCCAGCCTTGGAGTAGTAGAGCTGGCGTTGGCTATTCACACTGTGCTTGAGAGTCCCAATGACAAGGTAATCTGGGATGTAGGCCACCAGGCGTATGCCCATAAGATTCTCACCGGGAGACTTAAGGAATTTGCGTCTCTGAGGCAGTATGGCGGTATCAGCGGTTTCCCGAGAACAGATGAAAGCCCGCATGATGTCTTTGATACAGGACACGCCAGCACTTCAATATCAGTAGCTCTCGGTATTGCTGAAACCAGAGATCTAAGAGATGAGGATTTTACTGTTCTTGCAGTTATCGGCGATGGCTCCCTTACCGGGGGAATGGCGTTTGAGGCTTTGAACCATGCCGGTCAGCTTGGCACAGACCTCATCGTCGTGCTAAATGACAATGAAATGTCCATTTCCCGGAATGTAGGAGGTCTCGCATCCTACCTTTCTCGGATCAGGACAGAACCTCATCTGCTAAAAGCCCGTCGTGAGCTGGAACGGATAGTCAAGAACATCCCGTTCATCGGAAAAGATGTCTCCGAAAGCATGAGAAAGCTGAAAGGCAGCTTAAAATACTTAGTCATACCCAGCATGCTCTTTGAGGATTTAGGTTTTACCTATTTAGGGCCACTTGACGGACATAACATCCCTCTCCTTATTCGCACAATTCAGCATGCCAAGGCTAAGGGCGGCCCTGTGCTGATCCATGTAGTTACGAAAAAAGGTAAAGGATACCCTCAGGCAGAGGCGGATCCCAGGGCTTTTCACGGAGTAGGCAAGTTCCATGTGCCGTCAGGTAAATTACTTGCATCCGGTGGTTCCAAGAGCCTGTCTGAGATATTCGGCGAGGCTGTGGTGAGAGCAGCGTCCAAGGATCCTCGCATTATTGCGATTACAGCTGCGATGCCTGATGGTACAGGCCTTAATACGTTTATGAAAGCATATCCCGAGCGTTTCTTTGACGTGGGTATTGCAGAACAGCATGCAGTGACTATGGCGGGAGGTCTTGCAAGTCAGGGCTTTATTCCTGTAGTCGCTATCTACTCTACTTTTCTGCAAAGGGCTTATGATCAAATCGTCCATGACGTAGCTCTTCAAGGTCTTCATGTAGTCTTTGCCGTAGATAGGGCAGGGCTTGTAGGGGAAGACGGTCCTACTCACCATGGGAATCTTGATATCGCGTTTTTGAGGAGTATTCCCGGTATGACTGTCATGGCGCCTATGGATGAAGATGAACTCGTTTCCATGCTGGACTTTGCTCTGGGCATGAAGGGTCCTTGCGCTTTCAGGTACCCGCGTTCATCTGCCATGGATGAGAAGAAAATTAAGGCGTGTCCGCCTATTGAATATGGAAGAGGCACGCTTCTTCTGGATGGGCAGGATGTAGCGATAATTGCTTTAGGAAGCATGGTGTATCCTTCGTTGGATGCTGCAGCAATCTTGAGGAATAAAGGCATTTCAGCAGCTGTAGTAAACGCCAGATTTGCGAAGCCGGTGGACGAGCCCTTGATTTTGAAGGTTTCAAGTAAATGCAAAAAGGCGCTTGTCGTTGAAGAGGCAAGCGTTATCGGCGGTTTAGGCAATGCGGTTTCAGATATCCTCTCACGAAAGACTCAAGGAAAGGTGGATTTTGCTCACCTGGGTATCCCTGATGACTTTGTGACGCACGGGCCACGTGAGATTTTACTGGCGGAATGCGGACTGTCAGCCATTGGCATTGCTGAAGCTGCTTTGAGATTGTGTAAGCCCGGAGGCGCTGTGAGTATGGCCCGGGGAGTTGGGCAGACAGTGGCAAGCAATATTGAAGGTGCGACAGAGACGTGCGAGGCGGAGATTCCGTGAGCGGCCCCGGGAAAGAGCGGCTTGATGTATTGCTGGTGAAAAAAGGCATGGCAGCTACCAGAGAGAAAGCCCGTCGCGCCATAATGGCGGGAGAAGTCATGGTTGACGGTGTGCCGGAGACTAAACCCGGCACATTTGTGAGGTCTGCTTCAGAGATTGAGCTAAGACCCTTGAAAGGAAGAAGGGCTTTCGTAAGCAGGGGCGGCGAAAAGCTCATCAAGGCTCTCGAGGTGTTTGAGATTGACGTCGGAGACAAAGTGACTATGGATATCGGCGCATCCACAGGAGGATTCACCGATTGCTTGCTCAAGCACGGCGCTAAGCGAGTCTATGCAATAGATGTCGGATACGGACAGCTTGCCTGGGAGCTTCGGAAAAACCCTAAAGTCGTTGTCCTGGAGCGCACAAATGTCAGGTACCTTGAACCTGGGCGAATTCCCGAACCTGTTGATTTCATCACGATAGATGTGTCATTCATATCAGTTGTGAAATTCCTGAGTCATCTACTGACATTCCTCAAAGATGACGGAGGGCTTGTTATCCTCATCAAACCCCAGTTCGAAGCAGGCAGGGAAGAGGTGCAAAGAGGCGGAGTCGTTCGCGACCCAAAGGTACACATCGCCACAATTCAGAATATATTACAATTTATGGAAGATGTAGGCCTGGAAATCAAAGGTTTAACGTACTCGCCGATTACAGGACCGGCAGGAAACATCGAGTTTTTAGTGTATGCTATAAAGAGAGAGGCCGAAAGCCCAAGTTCTTATTCTCTTGAGGTGATATCCAAAGTAGTTGAGGATGCCCACACGGAGCTTAGAAACGCATGATCTTGGCAAGGAGACACGAGGTAATGAGATTTGGCTTGATAGTGCATCTTGGAAAAGACACTGCGATCCAGACGGCAAGAGACTTGTTGAAGACTCTTCCGGGGCGCGGTGTCCAAGTACTGCTTGATCCTGAAACCGCTGATTATCTTAACATTCCTGAAGCTTCGTTCGGTGAGGAAGATTTGGCAAGCAAGATGGATGTAGTGGTGGTTTTAGGCGGAGACGGGGCTCTCTTAAACGCCGCACGCCGCCTGGCGGGAACCGGTATCCCTATTCTCGGAGTCAATGTAGGGCATTTAGGGTTCCTTACCGAAGTAGAACTCCAAGGCATGAACTTTGCATTCGACAAGATTCTTTCAGGCGACTACGAAGTGGAAGAGAGGATGATGGTTCACGCTGAAGTGAGGCGGGGAGAAGAAGGGGTAGTGAGGGAGTTTGTCGGTCTCAATGACGTGGTCATAACCAAAGGGGCATTTGCCAGGATGATCCGATTGGACACGTATGTAGGCTCCAGTCTCATTGGCACTTACCCTGCAGACGGTGTTATTGTAGCCAGCCCCACAGGTTCTACAGGGTATTCACTTTCTGCAGGCGGCCCCATTGTCAACCCTGCCATGAACATGCTGATATTGACGTTTATCTGTCCACATACCCTTGGAGCAAGGTCTTTTGTTGTATCTCCTCTGGATGATGTGAGAATAGTTCTACATGCCCAGAGCGAAGAAGTAATGTTAACCGTTGACGGGCAAGTAGGGTTTAGGTTGGAGCACCAAGATGAGGTTGCGGTAAGATCCGCACCGGAGAAGACATACCTTATCAAGCTGGGACACAGGGATTTTTATGAAGTTCTTAAGACACGTCTTGCGGAGGGTAAGGTGTAATGAGACGGAGAAGATCTAAAGCCAAGCGTCATGCAAAGGTGTTGGAGATCATACGTGCAAGACCCATCGAAACCCAAGAAGAACTGGCCATCTGTCTTGAGCAAGAGGGGTTTGAAGTGACACAGGCCACTGTGTCCAGGGACATCAAAGAGCTGGGTATTACCAAGGCGCCCACCGGTAGTGGTAAGTACCGCTACTTTGCACCGCAAGAGAGATCTTTTGAAGATTTTGACCGCAGAATGAAACGACTGTTTCAGGATTCTGTGGTGTCTATTGACTACAGCGAGAACCTTCTTGTCGTAAGAACACTGACAGGCAACGCTCATGCAGTGGCAGCAGTTATCGACAAGGCGGGCATCCCTGAGATCGTAGGTACAATCGCAGGTGATGACACAATCCTCATAGTTGTGAAACCAAAATCCGCGGTAATAAGTGTTATGGAGAGGTTCGCGAGACTTAGGGCTCAACCCGGCGAATAGACATGCAATTTGCGTCTTGAGGCAGTCTGGTGGTGGATTTACATGCTTCTTGAACTCCATATCAAAAATTATGCCTTAGTAGAAGAAGCCATGATCGAGTTTGGCCCCGGACTCAATGTCCTTACAGGTGAAACAGGCACCGGAAAATCTATAATAATCGGTGCTGTAACACTCTTGCTCGGCGGACGCGGCGCTTCGGATTTGATACGAACCGGATGCGAAGAAGCTACCGTCCATGGCGTGTTCAGTGTCAAAAAAGAGGCATCTTTGGGAATAAACCTTGCTGATCTCGGTATTGAGCTTGGTGACGATAATACCGTGGTAATATCTTGTCTCATATCGAGGGAAGGAAGAAGCCAAAGAAGAGTGAACGGCCGTCCGGTCACCCAAGCCATGCTCGCTGAGATAGGAGAATATCTTGTTGACATTCATGGGCAACATGAGCATCAAGCCTTGCTGAGACAGAGAAAACATATCGAGTATCTCGACAACTTTTCAGGCGAGGAAGGGATAAGCCTTAGAGAGCAGGTAAATGCCTACTACCTGCGGATCAGTGAGCTTGAAGCTGACCTCAAGGAGCTTCGTTTAAGTGAGCGAGAACGCGCCCGGAGGCTTGATCTCCTGCAATTTGAGGCAGAAGAGATTGATGCAGCAAATCTTGTACCAGGTGAAGATCTGTCCTTAGCCCGTGTGCATGATGTGTTGGCTTCGGCAGATGAGCTTTATGAGAAATCGTCGCTTGCTTATTCCTTAATTCACGGTGAAGATCACGGTATTCCAGGAGTCATTGACAGGCTTGGCTCTGCGCTCGAGGAACTGGAACCCGTGCTTAGAATTGACGATACTCTGGAGGATGCGAAAGAGCTTCTGCAGACTGCCCAAGCTGCATGTGAAGAAGCATCCAGAGAGATCAGAGTGTACAGAGACGGCATGGATCGGGATCCTGCGCGTCTCGCAGAGACAGAAGCAAGGCTTGCTGCGATTCAGCGGTTAAAAAGGAAGTACGGAGATACTGTTGACGAGATATTGGATTATAGACAAAAGATAGGTGCCGAAATTACAAAACTTGAGTCATCCGCCAAGGAACTGGCTGTTATCGAAAAAGAGATCGCCAAAACCCGTCTGGATTTAGGTAGGGTTTCAGAGGAGCTTCACAATGTCCGGGTGCAGGCTGCAGAAATACTAAGAAAGCGTGTCTCTTCCGAGCTGGAGGAGCTTGCCATGGGGTCTTCCGTTTTCGAAGTCGATTTCAGTGAAAGAGAAGATCCTGAAGGAGTCCCTGTGGGCGATAGGTTGCTGGCTGTCAAGGCAGACGGGGTTGATTCAGTGGAGTTCCTCTTGTCAGCAAATCCCGGCGAACCTGCGAAACCTTTGGCACGGGTAGCCAGCGGCGGAGAGATTTCCCGCATAATGCTGGCTCTTAAGTCTATTCTGGCATCCGTGGACGAAGTGGGCACACTGATATTTGACGAGATTGACGTAGGGATAGGGGGTAGGACTGCTAACGTCATCGGGGAGAAGTTGGCAGCTATCGGTAAGGTCCGGCAGGTAATTTGCGTTACGCACTTGCCGCAAATAGCTTGCATGGCAGATATCCATTACTCTATCGGCAAAGAAGTCAAGGGCGGACGCGCTTGTACAGTTGTGACTAGATTAGAGGATTTGGAGCGTGTCAAGGAAATCGCAAGAATGTTGGGTGGAGACCCTGAGTCCAGCACAACAAGCATGCAACATGCAAGAGAGATGTTGAAAATCGGGTAACGAGTCAAATCGCCTCT
>JAAYRV010000103.1 GCA_012518595.1 Bacillota bacterium | reverse complement strand
CGGTAGCGAACTGGACTTACGGAGCTCAAGCTGTGGAAATCGAGCTTGACGTCGAGACAGGGAAAATACGTGTCTTGAAAGTAGCTGCAGTGTATGACGCAGGGCGAGTCCTGAACCCCGTTACTGCCACAACTCAAGTAGAAGGAGGTGTAATACAGGGATTAAGTATCGGTTTGCTTGAGGAAATGAAATTCAGCGAGAAGGGGAAACTACTAAATCCGTCATATGTTGATTATAAAATCTTAACTGCAGCTGACATACCTGATGAGTTAATCGTTGATTTCGTGGAGGTTCCTCAGGAAGACGGACCTTACGGAGCGAGAGGTATAGGAGAGCATGTCATGGTGCCGACGCCTCCGGCTATCGCCAATGCGTTGTACCATGCCGCAGGCATAAGGGTGAGGACATTACCCATGACACCAGAGAAAGTGTATTTGGCGCTTAAAGAGAGATTACGTGCATCTGTTCGCTAGCTATATCTTCAGTGATTGAGTGAATAGCGAAGGAGCACGAAGGGAGGAAAAGTAATGGCTAGCACAAAGCCAACGGTTGAGACGAAAATCATGGGGCCAATCAGACCCGGGGATTATCTGCCTACACACCAATTGCTCTTACTCGGTCTCCAACATGCGTTCACTATGTTCGGAGCCACAGTTCTTGTTCCGCTCCTAACCGGCTTTGATGTCAGTGTAGCTTTGTTTACAGCAGGAATCGGTACCCTATGGTTTCATTTTGTCACAAAAGGAAGACTTCCGGTATTTTTGGGATCGTCATTTGCGTTTATTGCGCCGGTAGCGCTCGTAGTAGCAGAAAAGGGAATTCCTGCAGCTCAGGGAGGAATTATTGTAGCCGGCTTACTCTACGTCGTTTTCGGAATCCTCATTCATTTTCTTGGCCCTGAGTTCATGCAACGGATACTTCCGCCTGTGGTCACAGGACCTATTATCATGGTAATAGGGTTGAACCTGGCGCCCGTTGCTATTGGAAGCGCGAGCCAGAATTGGCCGATAGCGCTTATTGTTCTTGCTACAGTAGCTATTGTCAACCTCTATGTTAAAGGATTTCTGAGACTGTTACCGGTTATCTCAGGAATTGTTGTAGGCTACATTATTTGTTTGATTACGGGTAACGTAGATACGGCTCCGGTGGTGCAAGCAGCATGGATAGGAATGCCCAAATTTACATTCCCTGTCTTTGACATTGCAGCTATCGGGATCATAGCCCCTGCAGCCATTGCAAGTATGGTGGAACACGTAGGGGATATCCTTGCCGTAGGCGCTACAGTCGAGGATGACTTCATAGAAGATCCCGGTCTGACAAGGACACTCCTGGGAGACGGTGTTGCCACATCACTTGCAGGTTTGTTTGGCGGGCCTGCGAACACTACCTACTCTGAGAATACAGGTGTCCTGGCTCTGACTAAAGTGTGGAAGCCTGAGGTAATGAGGGTAGCAGCAGTCATCGCTATCCTACTGGCATTTGTAGGGAAACTTGGCGCAGCCATCAGAACGATTCCCGATCCTGTTATAGGGGGAATCTCCATTGTGCTGTTTGGTATGATTGCAGCTATCGGCGTCAGGACTATGGTGGAAAACCAGGTTGATTTGAAGGATTCCAGAAATCTGTTTATCGCCAGCGTAATTCTGGTTGTAGGTATCGGCGGTGCAATGATCACCCTGTGGGGCAACGCCCAGCTTGGCGGTATGGGTCTTGCAGCCATACTTGGCATAATCCTCAACCAGATTCTGCCGAGATCCGAAGCGTAAATCAAACTCGGTGCTTTGCCCGGGTTTTTACTAGCTATCGATTACTGTGATGGCAAAGGGGGCCAAGACGCGGGCTCCCTTTGTTGTCTGCCTCAAAGGAATTAATGGCGTGGGCGTCGAATCTAGAAAAAGATGGCAAGATAAAGAGAACATTGCAGGCAGCGTTTGGTCGCTGACTGCCGGTGGTTCATAGGGGGTCGCAAGATGTTTCATGAAGTTGGAATCACTGTCAGAGAAGTTCTTGAGTTGCCTGAGTTTTCCGGGGTTGATGTGGCTGGCGGAAAGGCCGGCTTGGATAGGGTTGTCACTAATATTAATGTTATGGAAGTCCCTGATATCTTGGATTGGGTTCGAGAAGGGGACATGCTGTTAACAACAGGTTATGCAATAAAAGACAATTTGGACGCTCAAAGAGCGTTGTTGCCCACCCTTGCCGGTAAGGGATTAGCAGTACTTGGTATGAAGCCGAAACGGTATATACACGCAATTCCACCTCACATGATAGATGCTGCAAATGAGTTAGAGGTGCCTCTTTTGGAACTCCCTCGTGAAGCCAACTTCTCTGACCTAATATCAGCTGTTCTGGCAGAGCTTGTCAATCGTCAAAGCAGATTTGTGCAGCTTAGTCTCGTTGCTCACAGAAGATTCATAAACCTTCTTCTGGAAGGAGGAGGCCTTCAGGAAATATCGGGGGCTGCAGCCGACCTTCTGCAGGCAGTTGTATCTATTGAAGATTCCTTGAATTTACGAAGAGTACTCTCCGGGATGCGTTGGGGGCCTCCCAATGAGGCCTTGATCACAGAGTTGCTTGATAGGCCTACGGAGCTTCTTGAGCCTGAGACATTCACTGACCGTGTAGAAGGCACCGTACTTTGGTTTAAACGTAATCAGGTAGAGACAAACGGCTATAATGCTGAGATAATCCGTGCGCCGGTTACCGCTGCAAATGAGCAGTTCGGGTCTCTTACAGCAGTGAAGTTCTTTGGCGAATTTGACGTAACAGACTTGTACAGTCTGGAGCGCCTATGCCCTCTCATCGCCCTTGACATAATCCGTTGTCATGACGTGACACAGGTTGAGCAGAAGTACCGCACAGAATTTCTGGATCAGCTGTTTTCTTCGGACAATCCTGATGAAGAGGGATTTGTGGAACGCGCAACGACATTTGGGTGGGATCTGGGACTAGACTACGTCACCGTCCTTTTCGATGTTTTGCCGTCACAGGCAATCACTGACATAGCCGAGCATGAAAAAGCATGTCAACTGGCGAAAACCCAGGCTACCACTATTCTTTCTGATTTCTGCCGGAGAAACCGCCTAAGATATATTTTGACCAGACATGCCAGTGGAATTCTACTTTTTGTCCATCCTGAGGGAGTCAAAGGCGATGATATTGTGCCTTGGGCGAACCGGCTGCTCAAGAAGGCCCGCAGCAATCTCACGAGATGGACAGTGAGTTCGGGTGTCAGCCGCTGTGGCAGTGGCGTTAAGGGTATTAAGAGAGGGTTCAGAGAGGCCAAGGCAGCTCTGGATCTGGGCAAGGTAATTTTCGGTAAAGGTCAAGACATCCACTATGAAATGCTGGGAATATACGGCCTTCTATTAGGCCAGGCTGACTTAGATGAACAGAAGCGCTTTGCAGATGAGGTTATCGGCCAGCTTCGAGATTATGATGTTTCAAAAGGAGGCGAGCTTCTAAAGACCCTTGAAGTGTACTTTGAAACCAACGGTAATGCCCGGAGGACTGCAAGACTTACATATGCGCATTACAACACGATTCTTTACCGGCTGAAGAAAATAAAGGAGCTCACCGGGCTCGATCCTAACCATGCTGACCAGCGTCTGTCTTTGCAGACAGCTCTTCGCCTATCCACGATTTTCGATATGGGGCACCATCTGGACGGATGCCAGTAATACGATTATCCTGCCTCTTATCTGATGGTTCTTTCCGGCACTATGATACTTTATAACATAAGAGACTAGCAAACTTTATAGTCATTCTATAAAGGTTTATCGCTGTGCGATTTGGAATTATGTCACTGATATGAGTATGTGCGATATACCTACCTACTTAAGTAGATCACCGCAAGTGATCGCCGGTTCCAGAAAGTGTGCATATCGTGCGGGATCACCCAAGACGTCGGAAAACGAGTGAAAACTAATGAACTCATACTTAGTTGCCGTCCAGCACGGCACAGGATTCGACAGAGTGTCGAAATGCAAAGAGACATACAGGGTGCATAGTGTATTTGATGCAGCAGTTAACCTTGTGGCTGAATCCGGATTTTTGACTATTTTGCCATTGAGAAGAGGATGCGGCAAAGATTGTGTAACTGTGGCAGTATCAGGAGGATTTTCCTTTTTTGCCCTTGGCATCTCGCCAGGAGACGAAGTCCGTATGTCCGCTCCCTCCAAGCTGCGGCTGGGAGAAACGACTGTGGTGGATTTCAGTGGCAGCAGGCGGTGGAGAAGCCCCTTAGAGGCCATTGATTGCGTGCCTTCCATAAGAGATGAAAATATGACCGTTTTGGAGTCTGCCGTAACTTTGAACGGGGTTGACCCGCTGTCAGGTGAGGCATTCGATTCTGACACTTACCGAGCAGGGCTTGGGTCTGCAGGCGTCTTGAGTGACATCAGAGGAGCTTTGCTTCACAATGACGAGAAAAGACTGGAGACTGCCTTGGCTAGGATAATCGGGTTTGGGCCGGGCCTTACTCCAAGTGGAGACGATTTAGTCCTTGGTATCAGTTTGACCAGGGCTGTCTATGGAAGATTTGTGCAAAGCGCAAGTGACATCTGGGAAGCCGGGGTCAGAAAGAACTTGGACAAAACATGTGACCTCAGTGCCTTCTTCATTAGAGAAGCGCTGGAAGGGTCAGCTCACGAAGTTATAGAACGTGCCCTGGTTTGCTTGCTGAGAGGAGAACCTTGTGAAACCGTGGACGCAGTGAATAAGCTGATTTCAGTGGGCGCTACATCCGGCTGTGATATAGGGCTAGGCATGTACCTCGCCCTCGATTGGCAAAGGAGGTATGATTGGTGTTCAAAAGGTTGGTGATAAGACCTAACAGCTACTATGACTCTATTGCTCTGATGCGCCTGACGCAGACAGTCCGGAACATAGACAAGATGGTCGCAGCGCAGGTGGGTATGGCAACTGAGCTCAATAAAGACGCAGTGAGAGAAATGGGTTTTGTCGGCGAAGAACTTAAGGCGGCTACAGCCAATGATCTCATAGTTGCGCTTGTGGCTGAGACTGAGGATGCATTGGATAAAGGTGAGCAAGTCATCAAAGAGAACCTGGAGAGACCTACCCGGCAGGAACCTGGGACAAAGGAACCCAAAGCCTATGCTACTCTATCAGAAGCCGCTGCCATGGACGGTGCCGGAATAGCAGCGATATCCGTTCCGGGAGAATATGCCGCGAGAGAAACTCGAGCAGCTCTTGCCAATGGCTTACACGTTTTCTTGTTCAGCGACAATGTGTCTCTTGAAGATGAAGTCGCTCTAAAGAAGCTGGGCCAAGAGAACGGACTCTTCGTTATGGGGCCTGATTGCGGTACTGCTGTCGTAGGCGGCCTGGGATTAGGGTTTGCGAATAAAGTAAGACCCGGGAAAATTGGTATTGTAGCTGCGTCCGGTACTGGGATGCAGCAAGTAATGACCATTATTGACATGCTCGGTGAAGGAATCTCAGAAGCTATCGGAACAGGTGGCCGAGATCTGAGTATGGAGGTAGGAGGAATCACCTCCAAGATGGGGCTGGCTGTCCTCGAAAGAGACCCGAATACTGCGGTCAAGGTCCTAATATCAAAGCCACCGCATCCGGATGTTCGTGAGAGCCTAATAAAAATGCTGGACGAAGGGACCAAACCTGCAGTTGTATGCTTCATGGGTGAAGACATAAAAGAGGCAGACAAAAGGCGTTCTGGCAAGGTCTTGTACGCCGGCGACCTGGAGGAGGCTGCGATCTTAGCCTATCAGTCGGCAGGCGGGGATTCCAAAGGAAGGCTTTACTCCGATGATGAACTCTCAGAGATGGTCAAGGCAATCGTGGCAAGGGGCGATAGCAGAGGATATTTTAGAGGACTCTACGGTGGTGGGACCTTATGCCAAGAAACAATGACCCTCCTTTCAAGGATGGGTATCGATGTATATTCCAATATCGCATGGGACCGACGACTCTTGCTTGAAGATCCCGAAGAGAGTCGCGGTAACGCGTGTATTGATATGGGTGATGACTACTTCACCCAAGGAAAGCCTCATCCCATGCTTGAACCCGGAATGAGAGTTCCCAGGTATCTGGCTGAGGCCGGCCGCAAAGATGTAGGGATCTTGCTGTTTGATGTGATATTGGGTTACGGATGTCACAGCGACCCTGCAGGCATAATGGCTGAGGCCGTAAAGGAAGCCCGGAGGATTCGGAAGGATATGGGGCAAGGGCTGGTGCAGATTGCAGTCATAGTAGGTACTATGAGAGACCCCCAGGGATTAGAGGAACAGGAGGCTATCCTGCGGGATGCAGGAGCGATAGTCCTTTCCTCGAATCGCGCGGCGGGAGACTTGGTGGCCGGACTTATCAAGGCGCAGGGAGGGAAGAAACCGTGCTTACGGTAAAGAATTGGCCCCCCAAAGGGGGAGTAATCAATGTGGGAGGCGGTGTTTTTGCCGAAGCTATGAAGGAACAAGGCGCCGAGGTGTATGAAGTGAAATGGCAACCTCCCGCCCATGGCAAAGTCGAACTCATCGATATTCTTGATAAGCTACAGGGCAGGGATGATATCGATGAGGCTAACCAAAAGGCAATCGAGAGATTCAGTTCAGCCAAACCTGTCCTAATAGATATCGGTATTGCCCGGGAGGTAGTTCCCGGATTTGATGACCGAATGCTTCTTCATGCCGGACCTCCGATTACCTGGGATAAGATGTCAGGGCCTTTGCGTGGCGCTGTGATAGGCGCGATTCTATATGAAGGATGGGCGGATTCACCGGAAGAAGCTGAAGAAATCGCCTCAAAGGGCGATATCCAGTATTCCCCATGTCACGAGCATTCCGCAGTAGGACCGATGGCAGGGGTTGTTTCACCAAGGATGCCTGTGTTTATTTTGGAGAACACGACCCATGGAAATCGTTCGTACTGCACACTCAATGAAGGCCTCGGGAAGGTTCTTCGATATGGGGCATACAGTGATGAAGTGTTGGATCGACTTAGATGGATGGAGACAGTCCTTGCACCTATCGTGAAGGAGGCAATTGAGCTTTCGGGAGGAATAGACCTTACGTCCATGATAGCCCAGGCGCTGCATATGGGGGATGAAGTACATAATCGAAACAGAGCAGGGACATCCCTCTTAATACGAGCTTTGGTTCCTTATCTCATACAGGTAGACTACCCACAGGCTGATATCAAGAGATGTCTTGAGTTTATCAACTCTAACGACCATTTTTTTCTTAATCTTTCTATGCCTGCAGTTAAGGCAATGCTTGAGGCTGCACATGGTGTTCCCAAGAGTTCCATTGTGACGATAATGGCCAGGAATGGTACGGAGTTCGGAATTAAGGTCAGCGGATTGGGGAACCAGTGGTTTACAGGCCCTGCGCAGATAGTCAAGGGGCTCTATTTCCCCGGGCGCTCAGAAGAGGATGGAAACCCCGATATCGGTGATTCAGCGATAACGGAGACTTCAGGTGTCGGAGGCTTTGCTATGGCAGATGCGATCCCCATTGTTCAGTTTGTCGGGGGCACTCCGGAAGACGCTATCAGGTTTTCTGAGAAGATGTACAGCATAACAACTACTGAAAGTAAGCACTTTAACATACCTATTTTGAACTTCAGGGGAACACCGACAGGAATAGACATCAGAAAAGTAGTGGAAACAGGTATATTGCCCCAGATAAATACCGGAATTGCCCATAAGGATCCAGGTGTGGGGCAGGTAGGAGCGGGATTGGTAAATCCACCTTGGGAGTGTTTTGAGAAGGCGATTGTTGCCTTCGGGAAAAAGTATGCCAACGGATCTTAAATCTTACGCACAGATTCTTAAGGAGGATGAGACAGAATGATTGAATTTTGGGACAAGGTGAAAATGTATGACCTTACGCAACCTCTGAGCCATCTTACTCCGCCGTGGCCGACTTATGAACCGCTTCAGATTAAGTTTTTCAAGAGACTAAGCCCAAACGGCGCAAATGGTCAACTTATTACCACATCTAACCACGTAGGAACCCATCTTGACGGGCCATTGCACTTCTGTACTCACGGCAGGGATATTGCCAGTCTGTCCTTGGATTACCTTGTGGGGCCGGGAGTAATCGTAGACCTTAGCGATATTGCCGAAGACTACGGGATTTACACGTCCAAAGATATCACAGACAGAGTTGAAGTCAAAGAAGGCGACATTCTCATTATTAATACAGGCTATCATCGATACGCCTGGGATATGCCGGAAGCCGACGAAGTCAGGTACATGATAAAGCATCCGGGGCCGGCCAGGGAATTCGCGGAATGGTGTAAGGAAATGAAGCTGAAGTGGCTCGCTGTTGACTGCGGATCCGCTGACCACCCAATGAACACGAAGATACGTGAGTGGATGCCTGCACAAGCAAAACAGGCTGACGTCCATCTCAAGAGCAAATACGGAAAAGGCCTTGATGACTTCTTCCCACCGGAGGATTACCAGATAATGCATACGCTCTTGTTCCCTCATGACATTATCCACGCTGAAAATGTCGGAGGAGACATAGATGAGATCCTGAACAGGCGAATGATTATCGGTTGCTTCCCCTGGCGCTTCGTAGGCGGGGAATCCTCTATTTGTAGAATCGTGGCGTTTGATACCAAGTAAGACATGACGGCAAATACTGTGTTCAGAGTGGAGATGCGTGTGAAACCGACACAATACGGGGGTGGGAGTAAATGGGCATTGCAGATCTCCGTCATGACTTCCTTGAACTTGTGAGAATCCCGGGTCCTTCCGGTTTTGAACATCAGGTAGCAGATGTGATACGTAAGAAGATCCAATCACACGTCTCCACAGTGGAGATAGACGGGATGGGAAACTTACTGGCTACCAAGGAAGGCCCGGAGGGGGCGCCGGTTGTGGCCTTAATGGCTCACATGGATGAAGTCGGTATGGTTACCACAGATGTAAGAGATGGATTTGTGTGGTTTGATTTTGTCGTAGACATAAACGCAGCGGTGACTGCAGGCCAACCCGTAGTAATTCTAACGGGTAAAGGGCCTGTACCAGGTGTGGTTCGATCTCCAAGCACTCACTTGGGTCAAAGTCTGAACCGCCTTTGGATTGATGCAGGGCCACGTTGCGCCCAGGTGGAACCGGGGGATCCTATAGTATTTGACACAACTCCCCGGTGGTTGGATGATGATGAAACGTTGCTTGCATCAAGAGCTGTTGATAACCGGCAAGGATGTGCCATTCTTCTTGAGACCGTACGGCGACTGGCTGAAGTGGAACTCGACGTTAACGTTCTCTTCGCCTTTACCGTTCAGGAGGAAGTCGGATGCAGAGGAGCACGACACCTGGCAAAAACCGTACATCCAAAGTGGGCTATTTCCATTGACACAGGATATGGTGCTGATCCTGACGCAGGGCCCGGTGTAGGAGTTCCACTGGATGCCGGGCCTGTCATAAGAAGATTTGAGTCAGTGAAACCCGCAAGGGGCATGTTGATGTTCTTCGCTGACAGAGAGCTGGTGGCGAGTCTAAGGGAGTCAGCTGATGATGCAGGTATTCCTTATGGCCTTGATGTGCGATTTGCCCTGTTTACAGACGCTGCAGGAGTGTACGATGAGTGGTCTGATATCAAGTGCGTTTCCATAACAGTTCCGAGACGAAATTCCCACTCTCCTTACGAAGTTATTAACCTTAACACAATGGGCCAAGTGTCAGATCTTTTGACAGTGTTCTTAAGAAACCTTAAGGCCGGGAACTAGAAGCATGTGAGCAAGTCTCGGCAAGATTCGGATATTGAGGGTAAATTCGTCCGTTAGCGATTACTAATGCTTTTTGCAGGCAAAGGCAGCGGGGGTGACATAGTGGAACCCGGAATCAGTACACTTACTGTGTGTCTTGTATCAATTACCACTGTTTTCCTTGTAACGGGTTTTCTTTGTTTGGTAATCATGGCTCTTAGCGCATTTATGCCCGAATGAGATTGGGTAAGGTCTACTCGGGCGAAAGGCGGTAGCTTGCTGCAAGTGGGGGGATATCCTTGTTTTTGAAGACGTTGGTGTCAGTGTTAGCATCCGGTGGGCTGCTGAATTTGACGGTTGGGAATATCATTATGATTGGGGTTTCAATTGTCCTCCTTTACCTGGCCATTAGTAAAGGCTTTGAGCCTCTCTTGCTTTTGCCGATAGCCTTTGGATGCCTATTGGCTAACATTCCGGGAGCGGGCATTTCAGATGAAGGAGGACTTCTTTACTATTTTTACACATATGGGCTTGAGACTGAGATCCTCCCATGTTTGATTTTCATGGGAATAGGCGCGTTGACTGATTTCGGGCCGCTGCTTGCTCGGCCTGTGACTTTTCTGTTGGGGGCTGCAGCACAGTTCGGGGTGTTTTTTGCTATGTTCCTCGCGAATGCGCTGGGCTTTAATGTCAGAGAAGGTGCCTCCATAGCGATAATCGGAGGCGCCGACGGTCCCACCGCGATTTACCTTGCTGTAAAACTTGCCCCTCATCTGCTGGGGGCTGTGGCAGTCGCAGCTTACTCTTATATGTCACTTGTGCCCCTGATTCAGCCGCCGGTTATCCGTCTTCTTACTACACAGAAAGAACGCGAGACTGTGATGGAGGATCCTAAACCTGTTTCACAGACGACGAAAATTCTATTCCCCATTGTGACCACAATAGTCACTTGCCTGCTATTGCCGGACACAACCCCGCTTATAGGTTGCCTTATGCTTGGAAATCTGCTGCGGGAGTCAGGTGTAACGGATCGCCTTTTCAAGACTGCGCAGGGTGAGATGGTTAATATAGTAACCATACTCCTGACCATAGCTGTAGGCGGAACAATGGGCGCGGATACCTTCTTAACTGTAGCAACCCTTAAAATTCTCGCGCTTGGCGCTGTTGCATTTGCAGTCAGTACAGCAGGCGGAGTCCTTCTTGGAAAGCTGTTCTATGTATTGAGCGGAGGGAAGATAAACCCGATCATAGGTGCGGCAGGAGTATCAGCGGTTCCTATGGCTGCCCGTGTATGTCAGGTGGAAGGACAAAAGGCGAATCCTGAGAACTTCTTGCTCATGCATGCAATGGGCCCGAATGTAGCAGGTGTAATCGGCACAGCGGTTGCAGCCGGGTGTTTTCTGACCCTCCTGGGTTAGCCGGGGGTCAGATGGGACTGCTCAATAACCTTGTTACCGTTAAGATTTCTTTGGAGGTGTAATTCCAGATGAAAAAAGGAAACTCGTTTGAAATTCGAGCAAAGCTTCCGGGACAGCTTACAATACATCCTGGCAAACATCCTATGAAGAACACCGACTTGCCGGCGGTAGGAGATATTGTTGAAGTGAGACAGGAAGTAGCGTTCATCGAGGCTATGAAGATGCAGAACCAAATCCTCTCGCCTAAGAAGGCTAAGATTCTGGAGATTCATGCAAGTACAGGTCAAATGGTAAAAGCCGGGGATCTCCTTATGACCCTGGAAGAAGTATAAAGGGGCTTGAGAATATGGAAAGCATGGCTGCGAGGAGAACTGAATGGACACTGAGGAAAAATGAGTTTCAGAAGCGGCTATGTGAGGGAAGACAGTTTGTGGATGAACCCGGCAGTAAGACAGTGAATCCTGCTGATTGCGTGTCTCTGTTGGAGGCTGTAATTCGCTCAGGTGATAGGGTGGCACTTGAAGGAAACAACCAGAAACAAGCTGATTTCCTGGCAGACTGTCTGTGCAATGTGGACGTGGAGCGAGTGAATAATCTGCATATGGTGCAATCAGTTATTGCGCTTCCGTCCCACTGTGAGCTGTTTGAGCGCGGGATTGCCGGACTCGCCGATTTTTCATACTCATCTCCTCAGAGCGCCAGGGTAGCCCAGATGGTCAGCGACGGGAAGATGAAGATTGGCGAAATCCATACTTATCTGGAGCTGTTCGGCCGATACTTCGTCGATCTTACTCCTGACGTAGCGTTGGTCACTGCGATTTCGGCAGACCGAGCCGGTAATCTGTATACCGGCCCGAACACGGAGGATACCCCCACGATAGTTGAAGCCACAAAATTCAGGCAAGGGATTGTCGTGGCACAGGTTGAAAAGATCGTGGATAAACTGCCACGAGTTGATATACCCGGCGAATGGGTGGATTTCCTTGTTCCGGTGGGCAGGCCATGCTACACTGAGCCTCTCTTCACACGGGATCCTGCGCTTATCACAGATGTACATGTCCTTATGGCCATGATGGTGATTAAAGGTATCTACGCCCAATACGGGGTGAAGTCGCTGAATCATGGAATCGGCTTCGGGACTTGTGCCATTGAGTTGCTCCTTCCCACGTTTGCAGAAAGCCTTGGCCTTAAGGGGAAGGTTTGCTCCCATTGGACGGTAAATCCGCATCCCAGTCTTATTCCGGCTATCGAATGCGGGTTTGTTGAGTCTATTCACTCATTTGGTTCTGAGGTGGGGATGGAGGACTATATGGCTAACCGTCCCGACGTGTTCTTCGTCGGACCGGACGGAAGCATGAGGTCAAATAGGGCTATGTGCCAGGTTGCCGGCCACTATGCTGTCGATGCATTTGTAGGTTCGACTCTACAGATGGATAGATACGGTAATAGTTCTACTGCAGTAGCAGGAAGAATCGCAGGGTTCGGCGGGGCGCCGAATATGGGGTGTGATCCGCCTGGGAGGAGGCATTCTACTGCGAGTTGGCTTAGGGCGGGAAGGGAAAGCACTATGACACGAGGCCTCATCGGGCCGGTGCCGCGCGGCAGAAAGCTCGTTATTCAGATGGTGGAAACTTTTGGAGCAGGACGTGTTCCAAGTTTCGTCCATCGTTTGGATGCATGGACACTCATGGAGGAAGCAGGCTTTAAAGTGCCGCCTATCATGATGTATGGTGATGCCATCACGCACCTGGTCACAGAAGAAGGAATAGCGCATCTTCTCAGATGCGATTCGCTGGAGCAGCGAGAATCCGCCATTAAGGCTGTGGCAGGTTACACTGATTTAGGCAGAGAAGCCAACCCTAAGGAGACTCTGGAGCTGAGGCGTCAAGGCATAGTTCAAACTCCCGAGGATTTGGGCATCGATATTGGAGATGCAAACACCTCGCATCTTGCAGCTCGTTCCATAAGGGACTTAGTGGAGTGGTCAGACGGGCTTTATCGTCCCCCCGATCGATTCAGGGAATGGTAGCCCAATGTGAGGTACAGGTAGACGGAGGAGGGGGATTGTCATGGCTCTGGAGCGATTGGAATTCGAGTTTATCGGAGAGCCGGAGAATGGAGAAAACGATTGGGAGTATCTTCATATCGGGCATGTAATGTCAGGGGATCTGGAGATCTTGGCAGAGCGCTTACCGGCTCAGGCCAATGTAACCAGAATTCACGTAACTACCAGTGCTGTAGGGTTTGGCAGTGTCTGGCAGATGGTTATCGATGAGTTCATGGCTACACACAAAATGTATGGATGCGAAATCTGGATAAACGATGATGGGGCCACCCCGGCAGTAGTGAAGCTCAGACTCTGGCAACTCGTAAGGGAAATGTCCGCAAAATAGGGTAAGACACGGAGGTGGCTATTGGTTATGGACGATAGATGGAATCGGATGCAGGATCTGCCTTTCTCGCGACTCAATGCCAGAGAAAGGGCAGTTGCAATCTGTAATCCCGGAAGCTTTAACGAGCTTTTATGCCCCAGGAGCAAACTGACCAGCCCTCATTTGCCTGCAATGGGACAGACGCCCCAATTTGACGACGGGATAGTCGTAGGTTTGGGAAAAGCAGGGAAGACTCCTGTTGTCGTTGTGTCTCAGGAGAGCAGGTTCGTAGGAGGGGGTGTAGGCGAAGTCCATGGCACAAAAATGGTTATGGCCATCCGCCTTGCTTTGCGTGGACAGAGAATTCTGGAGTCACGAGGCAGATCCCCCGGAGACGGCGGACAGGTTGCGCTGGTGATTTCTTTTGACACCGGCGGGGTACGGCTTCAGGAAGCCAATGCAGGTCTTCTTGCTCATTCTGAAGTGATGGATGCGTTTCAAGCAGCAAGGGGCAAAGTGCCGATTATCGGTGTTGTCGGCGGCACAGTGGGTTGCTTTGGAGGAATGGGTTTTGTGGCTTCATCTGTAGACGTCCTAATTATGAGTGACGTGGGAAGGCTGGGCCTCACAGGACCGGGGGTTATCGAGGAAGTTGTGGGGACTGAGGAATTTGATGCTGCCAATAGGGCTTTGGTATGGCGGACCACAGGCGGTAGACATAGGTTTATCACACGAGATGCTGACTTCATTGTAGAGGACGCAATGAAAGCATTTAGAGAGAAAGTCTCCGAAGTTGCAGGTTGGCCGCTGAAGAAGATAAGTGAGAAGAGGATCATAGGCACAGAAGAGATGGTGCTGGAACAAATGCGCCTTGTGGGACTGGCTGCAAACGACAAAATCCAAGACTCTTGGGATCTATGGAGGCAGTTCGGCAACAAAGACATTGAATATCTCTGGGATTCGGATGTTTCAGAGTTTACGGCACATGCCAAGCGCTGGCCTCGGGGGAGGATTGGAGAGCGTGATTAATTTTTACGGTAGGGGTCGTGACGCGATAGAGCTGATAGTCGATGAGGGGTCTTTTGAGGAAAATGTCTGTGGCGGAGAGAAGATTGATCCTGAGTTTGCAGAGTCAGCATTAGTCGGAACTGCCACGATATCAGGGGAGATCGTAACTGTTATCGCAAATGACGCAGGGTTTGCAAACCCGCATTTTAGAATGGTTTACGCCGGCCTCATGGGACTGGAAGAAGGCCTTAAGATGGCCTATGCGGTTTACTTGACCATTAAGGCGGACAAGGATAAGCCTTTGGCAGAGAAAAGGCCGATTATTTTGGTAGTCGATACTCCCGGGATGAGTCCGGGGAAGGTCGAAGAGATCATAGGTATCTATAAGTCAACAGGCGCGTACCAGTTGGCGTCAGCGGAAGCCAGGAGATTAGGGCATCCCATCGTTGCCATGGTTATCGGCAGGGCGATAAGCGGAGGGTTCCTCTGCCACGGTCTCCAGGCAGATAGGATACTTGCCCTTTCTGACATGTTTGGAACTATGATCCACGTCATGCCGCTAATAGGAATTGCCAGGGTAACGAAGATAAACATTATGCTTTTGGAGGAGCTTGCAGAGAGTAATCCGGTATTTGCGGCAGGAGTTTCGCATTTCTACAATCTCGGCGGGGTTGACGGAATAGTAGAGGAAGTTGAAGATATGCGGGCAAGTATAGAGACTCAGATAGCGGAGATTCGGAGGCTCAAGGCCGGTGGCGAACATGACAAGGTGGGCCCTTGGTCCAGGCTCATGTCGGGTATCAGGCGTGGTGGTAGAAAGACTTCAGAGAAGGTCATCGAGCTCATGGAGGAGGAGTTCGAAAAGGCGCTTCCGTGCTGGCTTGGAGGGGAGGATGATGAGCCTACACCCTGAGTCTGAACGACAGCAAGTTCTTGAGATGTTAAGGGCCGGCGTCAATATGCCGGGCCAGGTTCCTACTTATGAAGAAATGCCCAGGAGAACCCTTGCGGACAAGGGGGCTTGCGGGCCTACTGCTGCCCACGTTATTGAGGAAGTCCATGCTCCGCTAAACTACGCTTACATATCTTTTACCACAGGTTCAACTGCTTTTCAGAATGTAGTCGGTGTCATGTCGACTGAAATCCCTGATAGAATCGCGGCATCATTGTTTGCATTTGAGATGGCAGGCATCACATCAGGCTCTAAAGGGTTAGTTGCGTATCCCCCTTTGGTCCCGGTGTTTCCCCGATCTGCCCTTGATGAACTGGATATCCGCATAGCTTATCTTCGCCGTTCAACGAGGGATGCCTTTCTTTTAGCAATCATGGAAGAGATGCCCGATTTCATTGTCGGAGAGTCGGCTTTCATTAATTACACTTTGCAGGATGCGAGAAAGCTGGGTATCGCAGGCTGCTTGCCTCCTGTAAGTTCTATATTTGTCGCAGGGACTCCCATGGATCTGGACTTGATACCCATTGCAAGGGAGATTCTCGGTGCACGAGTCCATGATCTTTACGGGTGTCAGGAGTTTGGGTGGCTGACTATGGACGGCATTCCTT
>JAAYRV010000102.1 GCA_012518595.1 Bacillota bacterium | reverse complement strand
TTCGACAGTCCGCTCTTGTATGGTCCTGAGCAGCTTCGCCTGAAGCATAGGGGACATATCGCCTATCTCATCCAAAAATATCGTGCCTGAAGTCGCTGCCTCAAACTTGCCGAGCTTACCTGTCGTGAGTGCGCCGGTGAAAGCACCGGCTTCATATCCGAACAATTCCGATTCCATGAGGGATTCGGGTATAGCTGCGCAATTAACCGCGACAAATGGTCCCTTTGCTCTCTTGCTCGCCCTGTGTATAGCCTCAGCGAAGATTTCCTTTCCAGTGCCTGTTTCACCGTGAAGGATGACGCTGGAATCCCCCTGTGCTACTCTCTTAGCGATGTTTCGCGCTGTTGCTATTCCGGGGTCGGTCCCGATAATCCCGGCGAAAGGGTCTACATGATATTCTAGTAATTTCCTTCTAAGTTTCAATGACAATATGACATCCCACCCGATATATTTGGATATTCTAGGTAAATATCGGAAAATCCTTCCTTGATCCTCATGGTTTTTTCCATTTTGGGCCGGAGCAGTTCCTCCAAGAAAAAGTATGGTATACTTGTGGCACAGTCAAGGTGATCACGGCATGGCCGCAGAGGTGATCCGGGCGGGGGATGCGGCCACAGAGGAGATCACGGTATAGCCATAGAGGTGATCAAGGCACACCCGCAGAGGTGAACGCGGTGTAGCTATAGAGGCGATTACTGTTGGTCATTTGCAACCGGATTTGTAATTGGATTCTATTCCTAGTGTTCATTTACCGCCCATTTTGCTGAGAGAACTCTCACTATGGACGAACCCATAACGAAACCCATAACAACGCGGACTTCCGCAAGGAGAGGCGGGGAGAAAAACTATGAGGGGTACAATACGCTCTGGATTTAAGGATCCTGTAAGCGGATTGACACACATGATTGGGGCGGTGTTGGCTGTCCCCGGGCTGGCAGTGCTTGTTTATTCAGCTGTCATGTATGCCACAACCTGGCATATAGTCTCGTTCTCAATTTTTGGGGCAAGCCTCATCCTGCTCTATACTGCAAGCACTATCTACCATAGCCTTGATGTTTCCAAACACGTAACAGAAATCCTCAGGCGCATCGACCATATGATGATCTACATCCTGATTGCAGGGACGTACACTCCTCTTTGCCTTGTGCCGCTGCGAGGGCCGTGGGGGTGGAGCATTTTCGGTACCATTTTGGGAATAGCAGTTGCTGGCATCATCATGAAGATACTCTGGTTTAATGCGCCTCGTTGGTTGTATACCTTGTTTTATGTGGGCATGGGCTGGCTGGCTGTTATTGCTCTACCGCCTCTTGTGCGTTCTATGCCGGTAGGGGGAATAGTGTGGCTTCTCATCGGGGGAGTCTTCTACACAATAGGCGCGGTGATTTATGCGCTCAAGCGTCCTAATCCAATCCCCGGACGATTCGGTTTTCACGAGATATTCCACTTGTTTGTGTTAGCCGGCAGCGCCAGCCATTTCTGGTTGATGTACCGGTATATACTGTGGATTAACTGAAGCGGTTCTCGCGCGCAGCGTGGATTGAGTTGGTATGCCTAAGTCTTCTTGCTTCAACCAGTCAACCAGGATTCAGTATTGGCTTCCCGGTGAAGGGGAGACCTACCTGCGCATTTGTCGGGAGACATTGAGTTAAGCAGGGGGCATAGAGGTAGGGGCTATGATAATGCTTTAGTTCTGCTTTCGTATTAGCTCTGCTTCCTTATTAGTCTGCACTCGTGACTCGTGACTTATGCGCGGGCTGCAGTCAATGTGAATAGTCTACTCCTCAAGTTCTTTCTGACCGGATATTGCAAGTATCCCTGCGACCAAAAGGAAGATACCTTGCCACAGGAATCCGCCTTTACCTACTATCCATCCGAGCACTGCAGCGATAATCATTATTATTCCTGCATTTTTCGGATAGGACATGGCGCAAGCTGCACTGATTGCACCTACAATGGAGAAAAAGACTACCCATCCGCCGAGGCCTGCGAACATTCCCCATATTGCGCCGATTAATCCAATAATAAGCCCAGCAACTCTCATCTTAGCGCCTCCTTCAGTTAAGATTCTTAAGACTCATCCTACTTACCGCACTTACGATAAGTAGGCCGAGTCTTGCCCCAGCCCAGATGCCCCTCACATCTAAAGAGCTTGCTTTCTTGTAAACCTAACCTCTGGCCTATCTTCAATCTAGCGACCTAGCTTACCGTCTTCATTTGCCTCAAGACACGTTGCCTTATAGCGTTCGAGAAACTTGATGAGCGCTTTTATGCCCCAGTCAACTGCAGAAGCCCATGCAGCAAGACGTTTTTCTCCCTCAGGAGTCACTTCATACAGTCGTTTCGCAGGACCTCTGCCTGATGTATCCCATTGGGATTTCACCATTCCTCCACGCTCGAGTCGCCTGAGATTCCTGTAGACTGCTCCGGGATCTTGCTTTTCAGGGACTAACCAGATTTGGTTGAGCCGGTCAATCAGCTCATATCCGTGCGCAGGCTTTTCCACAAGGAGCAGCAAGAGACATGGTTCGAGGAATCGCTCCACGCGGAGGTCGATAATCGGCTCTTCGCCGTTCCCGGCTTCCAAACGCTTTCTATGTCTGAGCCTCCAGGGCATTACTGCTCACCTCACCTATATGTTTAATGCACATATATGTTTTGTATCTTTAGTATAACCCAATTCGCGGGAATTATCAATAGTTTCGGTTCTTAGCTGTAGTTTCGGTTCTTAGCGCCAGCTTCCCTGTACAGGACTCGGTACTGCACCCTGTACCCACATTAGTCTTGCTCAGTCGGTTCTTAGTTTCGGTTCTTAACTGCTATTTCAAACTTTAGGCCGTCTTGTAGTTCTTTGCCTTTACAAGCAGGCAAGATCCTACGGGCCAAGCCAGGAGTTCCGCAAATCCTATATTCCCTGGATATCGGTGGCAACTGACATGCTAATCGTAGCTGATTGTGGCTGCCAAAGTAGATGGGAGCCTTCGCCATCCATGAATGAGCATATAGAGCCCACTCACAGGGGGTCAAAGTCGAACACGGTGCCGCAGAAAAGCCAGTCCGCTTAGTTCGATCACCGGTCGGTCACTTAGTAGCTCGCCTGGAGAGCTATTCGGACTAATTTTGCAGCTTCCATGCGGTTGAATGGCCTCATAGCACACACATAGTTCTTCAGGCTTACCAAGACGTTTAAGTATCTTCCCAATCTTTTCCGGGCTATTCTCTACCAATCCGAAAAACCTGGCAGAAGTAATCCCCAAATCTGCGACCGCCACTGCAATTTTCTCCTTCGAGACATCAAAACCGACATACTTGGTGATACTATACATAGTACCGGCCCCTATCGTATGTAGCTCTGCACTAAGGCAGTATTTATCTTTAGTGTAACCTACGTTCTACGATAGTGGGGCCGGCCTCGTTCATGATTACTCACCCCGTAAGCCAATCGGGGCGATCTGATCGCTTCCCAGTAGTTGAATGGCTTACCTGGTACGCCATTCAAGCGGATCTGAAAGTCTTCTAGTCGATGGATGGCTCACCCAGTGAGCCATCTAGGGGGATCTGAAGGTCTCTCAGTTGGTGATTGGCTCACCTGGTACGCCAATTAAGCGGATTTGATAGGTTCCTTGTGATCGACTGGCGCTTCCTGGGAGCCAGTCCGGCGGATCTGACGGCTTGTGGAATTCCTGAGAAAGATATGATTTTCGACTTTGTTGTCGCCGGCCTGTAATAGCCTCACTAGATATTCAGGGTTTGTCCTCATAATTGCGACTTGCCTGGGAATAAATGAGGAGCT
>JAAYRV010000101.1 GCA_012518595.1 Bacillota bacterium | reverse complement strand
TGATGGCTGAAGTCTACAGAGGGCTGGCTAAGATACACAGCGAAGGATGCACTGTCCTTTTGATTGAGCAGAACGCGAAAGCCGCCCTTAGGCTTGCAGATTACGGGTACGTGATGGAGACCGGAGTTATAGTCTTGGAAGGCAAAGGCAACGAACTCTTGGAAAATGAAGATGTTCGCAAGGCTTATCTGGGGGAGTAAAGTCTTAGGCTAATTTCGCAATCTCTTCTGTAACCTGCTGGGCTAAGCGCGACTGCTCCTTTGCAAGTTCCGCCTGGCTCACTATTCCGGACGCAACTGTCTCACTTGCCTCAACTGCAGCCTGAGCGCCATTTGCCACCTCAAACATCTCTTCTGCGAGCTCCCCAGCCTGTTCTGCGACTTGCCGCGCAGATTCAAGGATTTCCGCCATTGACGTCTGAACCAGCTCCGCCTCGGCAGCCCCTTTGTTTGCCGCGTTCTTCACTTCATCCATTAGGCAGAGGATCTCATCAAAAGACCCTTTGATTTCTCCGAAAACCTCATCTACAAGTCTTGCTTGGTAAAGCAGGCTTTGAATACGTTCTATTGAAAGGCCCAAAGATCTGGCTACTCCAAGAGTGGATGCCTTGATTTCGCTTATTAGTTCTTTGACTTCATCCGCTGCAGTCGAACTCATCTGGGCAAGGTCCCCTACTTGTTGGGCAACCCTTCCGAAATCCTTGCCTGCCTCACCGGATCGTGCAGCTGTTATCCTGGCGTCAAGCGCAATCAGCTCAGTCTGATCCGCTATATTCGTAATGCTTTGCAAGACAAGGTTAACGCGATCCATCTGTTCCCCAAGCTCATCCCCATGCCCTCTGGCCTCGGTGGCTACATTGACACTGGAATGAACCAAAGAAATGGTCTCCCTTAAGACAAGATTTGCCAAGGTCAGTTTCGCGCCAAGGGATGATATGGTTGATCTTGTTTTGTCTGACGCATCTGCTGTCACACGGGTACGATCTGCCAGCATGTCAGCGGCATCTGCGCCTGTCTCCATACGAGCCGCGATTCGCTGGGAAGCTTCACTTGATACTCCGCTGGTCTCCACCAGGCCATGAAAAGCTTTTAGGACAGCCTGAAGGGCAGCTTGTGTTCGACGGGATGAAGTTTGCATCTCATCGGAAATCGCAACTGATCTTTCACTTTCTCTATGGGTAGCCGCTGCTGCCTCCCTGATTCGTCCTGACACTTCAATCAAGGTGGACGCAATACGCCTTGAAACCAGAAGCCCAAACACAAATGCGAACGCAAAAGCCACAGCCACCCCTGCTTTCAGCAAAGCAGCCAAACGTTCCGTGTTCGCAAGTCTCGGCCCCATTTGTTCCCAGATTCTAAGCTGCATGTGTTCTGAGCGGCTGATTAGCCACTCACCTTTCCCGGAAAGGGCCCTCAGCAAGAAGTAGAGCCGTTCCGGATCCTCTTCATCCTGCATACCTACTAAAACATCAGTATACTCAACTGAGGCCTCCTCAATATAATCTAAAGTCAGCAGAATCTCCCTGACCCTCTCATCAGGATGTCCCATGAGAAGCTGGTAGAGGCTGGCGAGGAGCATCTTCACCTCGTTCAACTGATCCTGGGGCCTGTCGATTTTGCTCCCGCCTGCAATGGCAAGGTATACATTGCTTGTAGTCTGATAGATCTTTTTGGAGATTTCCCCGCTCAACTGTATGGCGGAAATATCAAACGTGTTGATTTGATGGAGCGCGGATGTTAGGTTGGATATTGCATAAAACGTAATGATACTAAGGACAAATGTGGACCATACAATAGCGCGGAACCCTTGTCGGACCTGACGGGTCACAGGCGATCCGGCATTCCTGACCTGCATGTCCTCGGAATTTGGACTTTTTCTTTTCAGCATCTCATTTTCAGCTCTTCTCTGCCTTTGTCACGCTTGGGAAATTCTAAGTATGGCACAGTCTCAATCTACCACGGTCTTCCTGACGGCAAAAGGGCAACTCCGGGCAAGACCGATGCCTTAAACTAGTGCACCCGTCGCGCTCTGTCAGCAGCAATATCCAGCGCCTCTTGGGGCGACATCGTCCCCTCAAGCGCGGCATGAATGAACTTTTGCATTATTGCAGAAATCTCTTGGTACCTAACGAGTTTAGGTCTATGGTGGAGCCACTCTAACTGCTTCAATTTCACATCAATATCCGGATCCTTCTCTTTAGCTTCAGGGCTTGCATGGAGTGAAACCCAGACAGGGACTTCTTGAAGGAATCGTCCCTGCATGTCAGGGCTGGTTATGAATTCAATGTATTGCCATGCCTCCTGCTTCCGGGAGGAATTGCTCATTACCGCAAGCCCTTGAAAACCGCTGACTGAAGAAGAAAGCCGGCCTGTTGCGCTTCTCACTGAATCAGCTACAGGTAGGAGACCTATTCGGGCCTTCCCCGCCACCTGGGACACTGTCAGGTCATTCATCAATGCATTAAGAAATGTCCAATTAGGGGCAAATGCTGCTTTCCCGGATATAAATACATCCTTCACCAGCAGCTCATCTGCGGTTAGAGAAAGGGGATTTACAAGGCCGTCTTGAACCCACCTAACCATAGTTTCAAGGGCTGTGACCCCGGGCCCGCGATGGAAAACAGGTTCGCCGGCGGAATCGAAAAGCTCACCACCGTAAGCCCCTACCATCCATACATACTCACATATGAGGCCTTCCTTCTGGTTCCAGGAAGCTATCATAGGATACTTGACTATGCCGCTTTTCTTTAGCGCACGCATCTGGGCTTCCATTTCTTCAATGGTTTCCGGAGGCCCGGAAAACCCCGCGCCATTTAGCATGTCATCATTGTAGAAAAGGAAGTGAATATTAGCCAAAAAAGGCATAGCCCAGATACGCCCGTCATATTCAAACGCGTCAAGGATTATCTCGGGGATATCCTGTCTAATCTTTTCCACAAACCCCCGGTCAAGGGGAGATACGTATTTTTTCTTGGCAAACTCCGCTGCCCAGATAAGGTCTACAAGAACTACGTCATACGTGGCCACGGGAGAAGTGGCAGAGGTTACGATTTTCATATACTCTTCGTCATACCGAACTATGTTAAGCACTACCTCTATACCGTAACGCCTCGTAAACTCCCTGGTCATCTCTCTGAAGTGTTCAGGTTGATATCCGGCTTGGGCCATATAGATAACATTGAGATGCGGCAAGTTGACTTCAGCGGCAAGACATGTGTTAGCTGATAAGGAGAAAACGTGTATGAAAGCAACTGCAACAACAACGGCAAAAGTAATGACCGGTGCCTTAATCAATGAGAAAGTATAGTCGGCCCACAGCAGGAAGCGATAGAGAACAAGCTTCATCTTGGGTCCTCCCAGTCCCTATTTGCCTTTCCTGTCTTTATGCATAAGCTAACATACCGGGACTCTGAAATACTGTTGTTAGAGCTAAACTTGCTGCCCCAACCATGCATGCATCTTGGCCTAACACAGAAGGCACAATACTGATATCCCTGCCAAACGCAAGCCACGCGCGGCGTCTGGCAGTCTCTTTCGCGCTTTCAAAAAAAACATCGCTCTTTAGCGCAAGCTGTCCCCCGAGCACGATGAGTTCAGGATTAAACGTGTTTATCAGATTTGCAAGGCCAATTCCAACATATCTACCGCTTTCTTCAACTATGGCACAGGCATGACTGTCACCCATCGCAACCGCTTCAAGCACCGTGTCCAGAGTTATGCGTTCAATATCCCCGCCTGCCAGCTCCTTGCATACGGTCTCCGCGCCGCTCTTTATATCTTTTATGATCCTACGTGTAACTGCAGTGCCTGACGCAATGACGTCAAGGCATCCGAAATTTCCGCATTTACACTGAGGACCGTTAATGTCCACAGTCATATGACCAAACTCGCCTGCCCCGCCATTTCTGCCTCGATACAGTTGGTCATCAATGACAATGCCTCCGCCTAGGCCGTAATCTGCCATGATATACAGGAAGCTTGAATAGCCTCCGGCAGCGCCGAACCACTTCTCCCCCCATGCAGCCGCATTAGCGTCATTATCTACGAAGATTTCAAAGGGGAGTTCGCTTTCCAAAGACGCTTTCAAGCTGTAACCACCCCAACCCGGCATATGAGGCGATGCAAGGATTGTCCCTGAGGAAGTGTCAACCGGACCGGGGTAGACTATTCCAATGCCAAGCACTTTGTCTCCGGGAATGTTTTGGGTATCAATGATCTTTCGAATAGCCTTTACGATATGAGGGAGACATTTTCTTGGCCCGTCTTGCCATACTAATGCCTGTTCTTCACTGACCATAACCTTAGCTTCAAGATCGGTAAGACAGACGCGCAAGTGATCTACCTCGATAGACACTCCGCACGCCAGATAGGCGCCGGTGTTAAGCTCGAGCATCACAGGCTGCCTGCCGCCTGTAGAATCTCCAAGGCCTACCTCGCGGACAAAACCTTCAGCGATGAGGTCATTGACTATTGATGACACGGTCGCAGGATAAAGCCGGCTTATACGGGCAGCGTCAGCTCTGGATACCGGGGCGTATTCCCTTACAATGTTCAGGATTATGTTCCTATTGATGCTCTTTATCAGCTTCTGATTGCCTTTTCGGACAGCCCCGCTCCGAAGACTAATCATCCTGCTCACCCTGACAACGCTCCTCTTGCATTAATCCTATCTTGATAAAACTCGACTGATCATGTTGGACTTCGCCGACACTTAGAAAATCCCTTCATTAGCCTTTTACGCTACCTGCAGTAAGGCCTTGCACAATGAATCTCTGGAACAACAACGCTAACACGACAGGCGGAATGGCTGCCATGACCCCTGCAGCAGAAATCTGATCATAGGCTGTTATGTATTGACTTCCCAGTTCCGCTATGAATAGCGGAAGAGTAATAGCGTTATTGGATCTGGTGAAGATTAGGGCCAGCAAAAACTCGTCCCATGCCAGGAGAAACGCTAAAATACCTGTGGCGACAAGACCCGGGGCCGAAAGAGGCAGGATTACCCGGAAGAGCGCCTGAAGCCTTGTACATCCGTCTATACGCGCTGCTTCCTCCAGCTCCGATGGGATCGACAAGAAAAACCCCATCATTATCCAAATCACAAAGCCCAGAATGAACGTGGTATAAAGGATAATCAGGTTAAACTTGGTATCAAAAAGATGAAACTCCGAACCGATGTTCATTAAAGCATAATCAATGTGTGATGTTATTACAAAAAATGGAATGACCAGTGTGATGGTGGGAAGCATTCGGATTGACATAAGCGACAATACTAACTCTTTTTTTCTTCGCACAGGCAGCCTCGCCAAGGCGTATGCTGCAAGAGTACCTGCTACCAAGCATATGATTGTGACGCAAGATGAAATGATTAAGCTGTTCCTAAGCGCATAGACAAACCTTTGCCCGGTCTGTTTTGATAAGTCAAACATAACCTTAAAGTTAGCGAGAGTGGGGTTTTCCGGAAACCAATGGGTCATCCGGTCAGATATGAGTTCGATGTATGGTGTAATACTTGAAATTGCCAGCCACGTAATTGGGGCCAAAGTCCATACCACTATGGCTATGACAGCTACCGCCAGCCCTATCTGCCTCAATCTCTGCATAATACGAGCTTTGTTCCGCATCTTGGATGTTTTCATGAGTAACCCTCCATACCCTGCATAATCCATCCATGCCCGTCCGCCTGAGCCCTTGATAATTCCATTACAATGCTTCTTCAGTGTAGAACAGGCGAATGTATATAGCTGCAAGTCCCAGGATGAACAGGGCTATCAGGAAGGACAAAGCTGCGCCACGTCCGAACTGTAGAAACTTCATGCCGATTTCGTAAGTCAATATCCCAAGCACTCTTATAGAGTATTGCATGATTATGTATATAATGTCGAATACCCGGAAAAGCTCCATAGTCCTCAAGACAAGCACAACAAGGAGAACAGGCCTTAGCAAAGGCAGGGTTATGTGGGTCAATTTTCGCCAAAAGCCTGCCCCGTCAACAGTGGCTGCTTCGTACAAGCTTTCAGGGATTGTCTGGAGTCCTGCCAGGACCAACAGCACCACAAGAGGAGTCACCTTCCAAGTATCAGCAATAATAATCATATGTAAAGCCCTAGTGACACCCATCCATCTCATAAAGGGTTCCAGGATGGGGACACCTTGAAAAGGCACATCAAACCCAAGCCATACTTTATTGACATCAGGCGGCAATATTCGAAGGACCTTCATAAGTCCGTTGAGCGCCCCGTACTGCGAACCCGCATATATCCATTCCCACATTCTCGCATTCACTACAGTGGGAACAGCCCACGGGATTAGAATGAGAGCCCTGACAAAAGCCCGTCCCGGGAACTCGTTGTTTAGCACAAGCGCCATGGCTATGCCGAGAACAAGCTCAATGGCTAAGGATACAATGGTAAAGTAGATAGTTACACGTACAGACGGCCAGAAAAGATCTGAACTCTTGAGGAAATAAATGTAGTTATCCAGCCCCACAAATCTCATGTCTATGCCGCCTGCCCTTGGTTCAGCCTGTTGAAAGCTGAGGAAAAATGCAAACAGCAACGGAAAGACGACGACAAGCAAAATTATGCATAAACTGGGTGAAAGGAGCCTTCTACTCAATCTCTTGTCGTCCAGCTCTTGTCTTGTAATCTCCATTTCAGCGTATCACCTGCCCTCTCTGACATACCAAAGCCCATCATTAAGTAGATGGTAGACAAGGGGGATCTTGAGCAAGGCTTACGTGGAGATGTGGTCCGGCAGCGCGAAATCAGAATCTTCACACCGGACCACATCTACGTATCTTCCAATCAGGTCACTTGCTTATTTGATAATGTGCCTATCTACTTTCTTGCCAAGACCGCGTTAATTTCCTCTGCTGCCTTATCAAGAGCCGCCTTTGGCTCCATCTTCATTTGAAGCGCCTGGTGGATGTATCTTTGGAGGATTGAAGAGACCTCAGGATAAGGAGGAACCTTAGGACGGTGATGCACTGCTGCTATCTGTTTGCTCTTCACATCCATTGTTTTGTCCATCATGTTAGCGTATGCGCTTTCTTGGACGGAGTTCCAAACCGGCATCTCCTGTAGATATGACCTTTGTACAAGGGGACTTGTTATGTACTTGACATACTTCCATGCCAGGTCTTTTTTCCTGGAGTTCGCCATGATTGCTGCACCTTGAAAACCACTGACGGAAGCGGTTTCAGCTTTTCCTGCCTGACTCTTGGCTACAGGTATCAGACCCATTTCCCCTGCGCCGACAACTTTTGAGACAGCAGGGTCATTCATCAAGGCATACTGGAACGTCCAGTTTGTGGTGAATGCAGCGTTGCCTGATATGAAATCGTCTTTTGCTGCATCTTCGTCATTAGTGAGACACTTGGGACTTGCCAGCCCCTCTTTCAGGAGACTTACCATGAACTCAAGGGCTTTCACTCCCGGGCCGTCATTAAATATGGGCTTACCTTTTTCGTCAAATGTGTCTCCTCCGAAAGCGCCTGTCAACCAAACAAATTCGCAGACCAGCCCTTCTTTTTGATTCCACGAGTCAGTCCATGGATACTGAACGATGTTCTTGGCTTTCATCGCTTTCATCTGCTCGACCATTTCCTCGAGGGTCTTCGGAGGCGCGGAGAATCCCGCCTTTTTGATCATATCCATATTATAGAAAAACAACTGGAAGTTAGCTAAGAAGGGCATCGCCCATGTGTTGCCGTCAAATTCGAACGCGCCCATGATTGCAGGTGCGATGTCTTTTCTCATATCAGGAGTGATCTTGTCGTCCAGAGGAATAACCATCTTCTTGGACGCAAATTCCGCAGTCCAGATTAGATCCAGAAGTATTACATCGTATGTGGCCACAGGGGCAATAGCTGATGCTACGATTTTCTCATGCTGTTCGTCATACTTGACGAATGTAATATTAACCTTAGTATCTGTGAGAGACTCAAAAAGGTCAGCCATGTCACGGATATCATCCGGCTGATATCCGGCTTGTGCCATGTAAATCACGTTGAGAGTCTCCTGTGCGGATACTCCTACACAGCATAAAGCTACCAGGACAGCCAGACACACAGTAAACACCATACCTCTACGCATTTCCAAAAGCCTCCCTTTTGCTTACATCTACTTTCGGTCACATAAACTGATATTGCCTATCCACAACGACTTCAAGATACAGACGAGACCTTTTCCAAATACACCTCCCTGCCTTTTCATAGTACCTTCACGTAGTCAGGCATCATTATGGGTTGAGCATCAAACGCCTTAAGCGCTACTTTAGGATGACTTGCTTTGTTGTATGATTGAAGTAATATAGATGCATTGATATTGTGCAGTAATCACCGCGAGGCACATAGTCCTTTACAAAAGACAATGCAGCAGATCAATAAGATGCAGGTATAATAGTTTGTTTGGGCATGTAGTTGCTATGTGTTCAAATTTCAGCAAGATACTGTCAATAAGGGGCTTCTTTACTCTGTTTTGAACTTTATAGTTGCAATGAATAAACTTTACATATATATTTCACCGTGAAGTAGGATTTTCCTGCAAAAGGGATGATCTTTTTTGAGGCTGTGAAGAAAGGAGCTCTTCACCACTGAGATGGCAGCTAACCCTCGAATTTCCTGGTCCGGGTAATTCTCACCGCTCTGGCAACTAAGAGAATAATTGCAACCAGTGCAATGAGTCCGACGATGACATAGCCAACAGGAACAGCTTTTGACATAACAAGATTTGTGAGTCCCCCTGCCCCAAAAGCTACAACAAGCATTATGAGAGTGGATTTTAGCATGTCGAAGGGCCCGAGTTCTCGAAGGAGCACAACAAATGTAGCTGCACACGGAAAATAAGCAGAGAGCACTATTACTGCTACCACGAGCTGCCTTATGGAAAGTCCAAGGGGGCTTAACATTCCTACAGCCACGTCTTTGCGTAAAAAGCCCATAAGCAACGCGACAATCGCTTCAGACGGCAAACCGAGGAATCCGGTAAGGAAAGGCGCAAATACTCGGCTTAACGAATCGATGATCCCGGACACGTGCAGAAGATTTACAAAGAGCACGCCTAAAAGCACATAAGGAATAGCGTCAGCTAAGAAAACACGAATTCGCATCCACACTTTCTTCCCCAGAACCTTGGGATGAGGGAGCCGGTATGGCGGAATCTCCATGAGGAGAGGCGGGCTTGAGCCGGGCAGTATAGTATTTAGAACAATGCCTATCATAAGCCACAAAATAAAGAGAGTCCCATATATTATGGCAAGATACTGCCAGCCGTACCTGCCTATCAGCCCGACCACCATGGCAGTCTGCGCCATGCATGGGATGCCGATTGAAAGCATGGTCGCACATATGAACTTCTCGCGCCTGCTCTCCAGAATTCTGGTGGCTAATGCAGCCGGGACATTACATCCGAAGCCCAACACCATCGGGATAATGGCGTATCCGTGCATACCCAGTGCATGCATGAGATTGTCTACAAGCACTGCAAGTCTTGGCAAATATCCAACATCTTCCAATATACTGAGGGCGACATAAAACGCAAAAACATAGGGCAGCACCATGGCAATGGGAACGTAAAGACCTGTGGTGAGGAGTCCCATAGATGCCTCGAAGTCCACTTCCCCGTTTACCAGGTGCCCAATGAGCAGATCATGTAAGAACCCCTCTGAACCCAAAACCACCCCTAATTTGGTCACAACCGGCCTTACGACTCCTTCAAAAACGGGATCAAAAACGTAGGTTATCAGCCCTTCACCGATAAATCCCACTGCTTTGAAGGCCAAGTACATGACGAGAATCGCTATTATCAACCCGGTGACCGGCTGAATACTCGCGTCCTCCAGCCTGTCAATGAAGGTGTGATGCCTGTGAGAGATGGTCTGGACTTCCGCTATGATCCTGCCTATTTCGCTCCAACGTTCATTTATGAAGCGTCTTGCACTCCGGTATTCCTCTATCGAGAATTGAGATGCCGTATCCAGGCCTCCGCGCGGCTCCGGGTCGGAATCTTCCATGATTCCGGAAATCCTATCCATGAGAATATCAATGCCTTCACCTGTCAATGCACTGGTAGGCACTACAGGTACACCTAAGATGTTTTCGAGCCTGTCCACATCGATACTTATGCCTTTGTGTCTTGCCTCATCCCAGAGGTTAAGCGCCACTACCACAGGAATATCCCTTTCCAGAAGCTGAAGGGTAAGATACAAGTTACGCTCGAGGTGGGTAGCATCCACTACATTGACTATGATATCCCCTTCATCCAGCATGCTTTCTAGCATACTCACGGCTACTTCCTCAGCCTTACACGTAGGCTCAAGACTGTATGTTCCAGGGACGTCTATGACCTCTCGAGTCTCACCTGTTCTTAGCACTGTGGATCCTTTTGTAAATTCCACAGTTGTTCCACTGTAATTTGATATGATAACCTGAGTGCCTGTGAGACGCGAAAACACAGCACTTTTTCCGACGTTTGGATTCCCGATTAGTAAGATTCTCACGCTTTTCCGCTCCCCATAAGCAGTATTATCGCGCTATGACGCCCCTAAGAGAGGCATTCTTGCGCATTGACTCTCCTCGTTATGGCATTCTCAGGCCTTGACGCCTACTGTTAGCAGCATTCTCATGCCCTGATGCTCACCTCTGGCAGCTTTCTTACGTCTTGACGCTCCCTTATGCATCTTTATTGCCGTTAGGCGATTTAGCCGGCAGGTTACGAATACGCTCCACGAGGATTTTCGATGCCATGCCATAACCTATGGCAATTTGCGTGCCGTGGGCCTCCACAGTAACGGGGCCTCTCATAAACATCTCACTTCTCTTGATGATGTTGGTTCCCGGTCGTATTCCCAGCGCCTCCAAGCGCGACGCAAGGCCGTGGCCTGCGATGATATCAACTACACGCACCGGTTCACCTGCGTTTACACTTACCAAGGGTATTACTGCGGATCCTCCCATAATTGCGCCTCCTTCTACTACTGCACAAAAGCCGAATAACATAGTATTGATAATGATTATCAATACTATGTTACGCCTGTAACCCTGCTATGTCAACCAAGTTACACGAAGTTGTTGTCATCAGCCCGTGATAATGTCACCCTGTAAGAAAGAGGCGTCGGAGAATATCATCCTAATTGACCTGAGAAACTACCGGCCTATACGCCATCTTGGAAAATATCGCTCTATAGTGTGAACACCGGCCGCAGAATGTAGTTGATCTCTAACGGAAATGTCGTTTATCTCTAAGGAGATTTGTAGATAGACTACAGCGGAAAATGTGACCCTGTGGGCAATCTGGTCCATATGAAAGCCGGTTACACAATCACGGCAGATACGAAGGCAACCAGCACTCCTGCAATTGATGCTACCGCCACAAGCTGCAAAACGCGCCCAAAATCAGCTTTGAAGTGTCCCACGGTAATAGGAAAGCAAAGGTGCGCAGGGGAAATCATGAGGCCTGCATGCCCACTGATTACAGCCAGAGCAATGAGCCTCAGGTTTGCGCCGGCAAAGCCTCCCGACACCCCGAAGCTTGCAATTACCGGCATAGCAACACCTGCAGTGGCTGCTCCGTAGCCGGTTAGAAGCCCCACAAGAAACGGCATGGCAAAAGATACAATCACTTCGGAAACGCCAAGGAGCGCAAACGCCTCTGTCAGGCCTTGTACAGCGCCTGAGCTCTCCAGGACTCCCTTAAAAGCCATGACACCGCATATCATAGGAATGATATTGCTGGATACCGCTTTCCTAAGATACTCCACCAGGCGCTTTGCCGGAACATGAGTATACAAAGGGCTGATGAGGGTTACTAAGCTGATGGAAATAGCTACGTCAAGTTTAAATATGACAGTGGCAATGACAACTGATGCGATTGGAGCTAACCCCTTTATCATGATAATCCAATCTGAACGCGTAGGATCACGGCTTTCCTGAGCCCCGAGTCTTGCATAAGGACACCGGCGAAACGCGACAATTGAGCCTGACACAAGCACAATAAGAAAATAGGGAAACATCAGAGTAATGTATCTCCACATAGGTAGGCCGAGGACTTGAGAAGTGATTATCGTCACTGGATAGATAGGGACTATCAGTTCCATAGGATGCCTGAACCAGTAATTTATGAAACTTTTCTTCTCAGCTGAGAGAGATAAATCAGTTGTTATTTCGTCCACAAGAGGAGCTGAAAACAAAGCGCCTCCGGCAGACGGCAAAAAACCAATAAACATAGGCAGGAGAGCAGCTACCACCCGTTGATCCCTTACAATTATACGCAAAGAATTTGTCATATCTTTAAGAAAACCTGCTTCGCGCAAAACACCCTCAAGCACCATCACCAAGGTCAAAGAAGCGATAAGCTTCAAAGAGTCGACTTCCAAAACTGACGTCACTATTTCGTAGACAATATCCGTAAGTTTCATGTGAAACATGAGTCCCAGGAATACAGATGCACCTAACATAGCAACACCCAGGTTAATGCGCTTGCGAAGAGCAATGACTATGAGAGAGGCGACCAGCAAGATCTTAATGAATGAGGACATGCTTATCCACGGCTCCTTCAATGTCCTTATTTAATTAGCGCACCAAAAAGCAGGACCGGACATTTCGTCTTCTTCAAGTAACACCGCCGGTCCTGCCGCGCATCTTTATCCTGTTTCTACCTGTTCACTCGTGAACACATAGCCCTAACATACTATGCCTTACTTGCCGACAGTAACCCCAGGCGTCACACGCACCAACTCACCCTCGCTGGCAGCAATCACAATAGCGCCTGCAGCGTCACCGGTAACGTTCATGCAGGTCCTGATCATGTCGAGGATCCTGTCTATACCGGCGACAAGCAGTATGCCTTCGAGAGGCAATCCTACTGTCTCAAGGACTAAGCTAAGCATGATCATTCCTGCTCCGGGCACTCCCGCTGTTCCGATTGAGGCTAAAGTCGCAGCGACAATAATCATAATGTACTGAGAGAAACCTAGCTCTATTCCGAATACCCCTGCGATAAATACGGCGCATACACCCTGATAAATAGCTGTCCCGTCCATATTAATGGTAGCTCCGAGCGGTTGGACAAAGCTGGATATCTCTTTGGGCACACCTAAGTTCTCCTGAGCAAGGCGCATGGAAATCGGCAATGTAGCCGAACTCGAGCAGGTACTGAACGCTACCGCCATTGCCTCGAAGAATCCCCTGAAGAACTGGACAGGACTCATTCCGGCCCAGATACGCACTGCACCGGAGTAAACAATAATCGCATGGAGAATGTTAACGAAGTAAACTACGAATATCACCCTTGCCAGAGGGAGCAGCACTTCTGCGCCGGCCGTCCCTACTACCCAGGCAATAAGGGCAAACACACCGATAGGCGCAAAATTCATTACTATGCCTACGATTCTATACATTATTTCGGCTACACTGTCGAAGAAGTCAAGAGCAGGTTTACCCTTCTCTCCAATAAGGGAGATGGATATACCGACAAACAAAGCAAATACGATAATCTGAAGCATGTTATCAGTAGCCATAGCGTTAATAGGGTTCGTAGGCACCATGTTTAGAATTACATCTGCCACCTTTGGCATGGCTTTAGCTTCATACGTGCCTACTTCCTTAAGGATGTAGCCGCCTGCGGGATTGAATATGACTGCAAAGATGATTGCAAGAGTGATTGCTATAGCTGTAGTAGCCAGGAAATATAATACCGTCTTTCCGCCGACCCGGCCCAGCTTTCTGAGGTCTCCGATACTGGACGCGCCAACTACGAGTGAACAGAAGACCATGGGAACAATGAGCATCTTAATAAGTCTAATAAACAGATCTCCCAGCGGTTTTACTACCGCGATAGAAGGCCCTACAATTAAGCCTACGACTGCACCAAGGGCGAAACCGATTAGAATCTTAACCCATAGTTTCATCAAAATCTACCCTCCCGGTTTGATAAGTGATCCACACTACGAAAAAACAACCGAATCTTTCAGCCGCTTTCCGTCCCACCCCCAATCCCGTTGTAGTGGATCTGATAGGGTCAACGATCTTGTCACCAGGTGCCGGTCAAGTTCTGTTTTCAAGGTCCCGCATGAAAAAGCGATGCCTCCGAGAACTTCGTAGGCAAGTTTGTTCTGCAACATATCAAGAAATTCCTGCTAAATACCAACAGGAACATATTACTATATTTGGCACTCCCTTAGCTGAGTACCTTCTGGATGCAACGCGCGTGCCACAATCCGGCGAGCCAAGACTCTGAGAGTAT
>JAAYRV010000100.1 GCA_012518595.1 Bacillota bacterium | reverse complement strand
TGAGTCATGTTGAATGTCTCCTCTCGCATAGGTGACATTTTACCAGAATACATTCAGCATGACATTATCACAGAACAACTACACTTTCAGATTTTCTTTCTTGACATCACCAACCACTTCGACTATTATGTAGATGGGTTCTTTTCAGTCTGAACATAAGATGAAAGGAAATTCTCATGAGAAAATCACAACGCTCCCTCTCCAGTACGAGACTAATAAGATCATTTAATGTCGTTTCAGTCCTTAGAACCATGTATCGGGAAGGCGGGTGTTCCAAGGCTGAGATAGCCCAACTTACTCGCATGAGTTCAGCTACAGTAACCAGGATAATCTCTGATCTTTTGGAACAGGGTGTGGTTACCGAAGATAAAATAGCTGAGTCTACCGGCGGACGCAAGCCTGTAATATTCAAACTCAACTATAATAAGATTTACATAGCAGGAATTGAACTTGTCAGAGATCGTGTAGTCCTCGCCATCTGCAATCTTAAGGGAGATATTCTTACGAGAAGATCCTTCAGGCCGTATTCCCTTGAACCTCCGGATATGATCAACGAGATAGGCAAGGAATTTGAACTTCTTCTCTCTCTGAACGGAATGAACAGAGAACATATCCTTGGTATCGGCCTTGCCATATCAGGCATTGTAAACGCAGATGCCGGGATATTGCTGAGATCTGTCAACTTAGGATGGAAAGACGTTAATATCGCTTCTGAACTGGAAGAGGCATTGGAATTTCCCGTGGTGCTTGAAAACGACGCTAACGCAGCCGCTCTGGCAGAGTTTTGGTTTGGGTGCGCTAAGGATGTTGCGAACTTCATGTACTTGAAGACTGATACCGGAGTCGGAGCCGGAATCATGTCTGAAGGGAGAATAATGGTAGGTCCCAGAGGAATGGCAGGAGAAATCGGCCATATCCCTGTCATCCAAAACGGCCGGGAATGCACATGTGGACAAAACGGATGTTTAGAGACATATCTTTACGGTCAGGGACTTATTCGCAGGTACGAGCAGGAAGCCGGGGTACAACTGGAAGAACCTGAAGAGCTGTTCTGTCGCATGGCAGATCAAGACCCATACGCAAAGTCTTTGGTGAACGAAGGAATTGAGGCTCTCACTACGGTGCTGTCTTTGGCAGCAAACATGGCTGATCTTGACCTTGTCGTCATTGGCGGGCTTTGGGGTGAATTAGGGGATTCTTTCTTAAGCCGTGTAGAAGTAGGATGTAACGAGATTATTCAACGAAGCGGACTGAATAAGCGTCTTCTGGTGCTCGGTTCCGCTCTCGGCGAGAATTCGGATATCCTGGGAGCAGTGGCGACAGTGATTAACAGGTGGTTTACTCCGCCGATATAGCAACCGACCATAGCAGGCTTTTTTCTCCGCACACTTATTTTCAGTCAGCATAGAAGATTGAAGCGGCAACCACCTATTAAGGAGTAGTTCGATTATGTCGGATTCATATTTGGACTCCCTTATCGGACAGATGTTTGTTGTCGGTCTACATGGATCGGCAATTGATCGTGATTTTCAAGAATTAAACTCGCGTTACCCTTTCGGAGGGTTCATTCTCTTTGAAAGAAATGTCGCTGACAGGAAACAGCTTAAAGGGTTAATCTCGGGACTCAACGATTGCACGCGAGCGCGCCATCCACAGTATGGTGAGCCCCTCATATGCGTGGATCAAGAGGGAGGCAACTTATCTCCTTTGAAGAAGGTTGTAACCTCCATGCCTGGAAACATGGGGCTTGGAGCTGCCCAGGATCCTGAGATCGCAAGGTACGCCGGGTACGTGATAGGCAGGGATCTTCTGACGCTTGGTATAAACTTGAACCTTGCCCCTGTTTTAGACCTGGCACGGGATCCGGTAAACCCCGTAGTCAGCACCCGGGCTTTCAGCGACAATCCAAAGGCAGTTGCAGCTCTCGGGAAGGCCTATGCCACAGGGCTTCAGCAAGCCGGAGTCTTGTTCGCAGCCAAGCACTTTCCGGGCCATGGAAGCGTAACCGAAGATTCCCACACAACCCTCCCTGTCTCCGATGCGACAATAGATGAACTTCTCCGAGCGGATCTCGTTCCTTTCAAAGAATTAATGAGTCTTACAAATTCCGCCATAATGACGTCGCATGTTGTCTTCCGAAAGCTGGATCCGGATCGTCCGACCCCTCTTTCACCGGTATTGGTAGAAGAGTTCCTCAGGGGCGAACTTGGCTTTGACGGAGTTGTAATTACAGACTGTCTGGAGATGAGCGGAATCAGAAAGATAGGTCCGGTGCCTGAAGTCGCTGTAATGGCAGTGGAAGCAGGATGCGATCTAGTGCTAATCAGTCATACCCCTAAGCTTCAAGAAGCAGCTTTTTTGGCTGTTCGCGAAGCAGTCCGCACAGGAAGGATCAGCGTTGACAGGATCAAACAATCAGTTGAGAGGATTATCAGATGGAAGAAGGCCGGATTCGCTCTGACAGCTTTGAAGCCTGAGTTTAATCTGACTTCCGGAATCAACCTAACACCTGAGTCTATCGGAGAGAAGGTGGTCACATTCGCTCCAGGGGAAACACCATGGACGTTCGGACATGACCCCATAGTACTGGTAGTCCCGGAAGCAAAGCCACTGACTCCTGCGGAGAATCCGTCGGATCTTGCCATTCTTGAGGATGAACTCAGGCGCCTGGGCGCAAAGTGTATCAGAATCAATTGCTCAATGGATCCTGGTCCTGAAGAGGTAAACAAGATCATTGCCCTTATTAGCGCAATGACAGACGATGATGCCGGTGTCGCTCTTGTTGTGAGAAATCCGGGAGGCGCTCTTAAAGGTCAGACAGCCCTCGCATCAGCCATACAATCCATAAGAAACATTCTTTTGATTTGCGTCAGGGAGCCGCGTGAAACCCGAGCTGTTCAAGAAGGGCTTTCCTCGAAAGCTCCCGCTGTTTTCACTTATAGCACTGAATACATAGCGCTTTCCTCGCTTGCACGAATACTCGTCGGCAATGCCGACGCCAAGGGGGTGTTGCCGGTCAAATTGTAGAGGTTGCTGTGCGGAGCTCCAGGTGATGACCGGAGTCTCAAAATCGCGAAGTCTGAATGGATTCGGACATTCGATGAATATCTTATAGGGGGGTTATCCTATGTCCTTTGCCAAGTCAAAGATTGTCGTGATCATAGCCGGTTTAGTAATGCTGACCGCGGTTTTCGGAGGCTGGGAGGCACAGACTATCGCAGCTCAGACAAAGCCAGTCACCCTCACAGTCCTAAACTACCTCGACGCTACCAGCCCCGGAGCGTATCGTGAAATTGCCGATGTCTGGGAGGCTTTTGAGAAGGCAAACCCGAATATTAAAGTTGAGCGAGAAGACTTATTTCTAGAACCTTTCCACCAGAAAACGGAGGCGTATGCAGCAGCAGGTCGTCTCCCTGATGTGTTGTATATGTGGCCAGGAGGGAGGTCTACCACCCTTCACACAAAGAGATTAGTGAAAGATCTTACGCCTCTGCTTGGCGACATGAGACATGAGTTTGCCGAGGCAGCCTTGGTTCCTCAGGCCGGGGGATATCTTGGCATGATTCCAATAGGCCTCACTGCCACTCATGTAATGTATGCAAACGAAAAAATGCTAAAAGATATGGGACTTTCCGTCCCGAAAACCTATGACGAACTGAAGAGCATGGTTCCTAAGCTTCAAGCAGCGGGGAAAGACGTAATACTAATGGGCGCCCACGATGATTGGGTGGTGCAGTCTTGTCTTTACAGCATGATAGTAGGTAGGATGATAGGAGACGAGTACATTGACAAGATCCTCGAAGGCGAGACTAGATTCACGGATGCACCTTTTGTAAGGACACTCAGCTTCTATAAGTCTCTGTACGACGATGGCATCCTCAGCAGAAAGAACTTGCAGACTCCGTACAACGAAGTCAACGCCTTGTTTGCATCAGAGAAGGCCCCGTTCCTAATTGACGGGGACTGGAAAGTCTCAAACTTCTTGACGGATCCCACCACAAATCAAGCACTTATCCCTCCTGAGAAGCAGAAGGATATCGTAATGACCGTGTTCCCGAAAATTCCGGGAGAAGTCAACCATGACACTACGTCATCAGTGCCGGGTGTAGGATTTGGCATCAATGCAGCAATTCCCGAAGGCTCAGAGAAGGAGCAGGCTGCGTGGAAGCTCGTCACGTGGCTTACGTCACCTGAAGTTCAGAAAATTCGTCTGGAAACCGGTGCAGCATTTCCATCCAGGAAAGGTGTAACCAGTGATAAGTTGGAGCCTCTTGCTCAAACCCGTGCTCTGTTCTATGGGGCTTACGGCGGCACCTATGTCCTCGACAATGTGCTGGATGCTAAAGTCTATACTGAATTGAATGTGGGGCTTCAAGAGATCGGGCTTGGAATTGCCACACCTGAACAGGTGGCTGCCAGAGTGCAGAAGGCTTTTGACGAGTGGAAGGCATCGCAGTAATAAGCGCCTGAAATACCGGCGTCATGTTTCAGAGGCAGGCGGAAACACTCCGCCCTGCCTCCTCCCTGCGAGAAGTTGGGACTGTGTTGATTCCTTGAAAATGCATGACTTCGGAGGTAAAGTGCTGTGAAGACTAACTCAATCAGGAGAGAAGAGAGGCTTGCCTATTTGATATTAGTCCTTCCGGCAGTGTTTATTTATTTCGCTGTCATTGCATTTCCAACTGTCTTCTCCATAGGATTGAGCTTGACTGATTACAACGGAGGACAAATCTTCGGAGGAGACAATCCCATACACTTCGCAGGGCTCGTCCACTATCTTAGGATGTTTCGAGATCCGTATTTTCGGATAGCTCTCAAGAACAATATTTACATCATTCTCATTTCCGTGTTCGGACAGATCCCGCTAG
>JAAYRV010000099.1 GCA_012518595.1 Bacillota bacterium | reverse complement strand
TCATTTAAGTCCTTACCGCAAACAGGGCACAAACCTTTGCATTCGCTGGAACAAACAAGCTGAATAGGGAGAGACAGCGCCAAATGCGCGCTTACTTCTTTTGAAATGTCCACAACGTCTCCGGTATACGTCAAACCCTCATCCTCCTCGCTGTCTGTCCCGGATGAAGGTCCATGGGATGTCTTGTAATACTGCTCCTGAAACTCAGTCTCAACATCGAATATAAACTCCCTGAGACATCTGTGGCATTCAGCCTGAAGCTCCACCCTAGCCGTCCCCTGAACCAAAATGGCGCTATGCCCGGTAGAGGTGGCTTTGGCAGTAACGTGCACCGGTGTTACCTGGCGAAGCGTTGTTCCCGCTATCTCCATCGGATCCAAAGGACCCTCCAATTCCACTTCAATACCTGCGCCTTTTACATCCTTTATCGTGGATACATCTATTCTCATGAAAGCACTCCCCTGTAAGACATATTGAATTATAGAACAGGGATTAGTTTGAGTCAAGAAGAAAGGGTCACTCTTAGCTTCCCGCAGCTTCCCTTACGCACTTTTGGTGCTCCGGGCAGGGCTTACGGGAACAATGAAGCTTGCTGCCGGAGAAATGCAGACAGAAGTGGCCGTTGAAGTTGTTGTTGCCAAGGCTCTGGCCTCCGTGGGGCATTCCATTCATGGAAGCTGCTATCCTACGCCCCCCTATTCGGACTATGATGGGCCGTCTATTCCAGGACCAGCTTCCCCCGTAGATCCGTCTCATGATTGCTGTATCCTCTTTTGTATAGGGTTCCACATCAGCATGGAGACTGCCTCCCCGTCTCCTCACACGAAATGACAGGCCTGTCCTAACATCGGTTATAGTTGCTATACTACCGACCTTAAAAATGCGGTTTACCGAATCCCAGTGGAGCATTTCCGAGTCTCCACGCTCTCCCCTGGACACCACGGAGCCCGGGGCAGGAACCAGTAATTCCTGTCCTTCCTTGATGAGGGCGGGATCTCGTATGTTATTGACGGATGCAAGATCTGAAACAGTCACGCTAAATCGTCTGGCGAGGTCATAAAGGGTGTCTCCCCGACTGACTATGTAGGTCTTCATTCTTAGACGAGCAATTTCAGCCTCAAGAAGACTCCATGTATCCGCGCCGACCACACCGTCAACGTGAAGACTGTGTGTTCTTTGAAAAGCAGTTACGGCATCTAATGTTTTCTGACCGAATAATCCGTCGCTTTCTCCCTCCAAGAACCCTAAGACAATAAGACCATCCTGGAGTTCTTGAACATCTTCGCCTTTCATCCCACGTTTCAAGACTCCTTGATAACCCGCAACTACAGGCGACAACACACAGAGTACAATTAAAACGAGAGCAGTGATTGTCCCATAGAATCCAACTCTCCGACTACAGAGCGACAACACAAATCGCCCCCCGAAACACGGAATTCATTTCTTTTCCCTCTAGTATTCGCCAGAAGTTCCATTATTCCTCCTAGAAATATCATCCAATACCATGATAGCATTGTCTATGTCACTGACTCCTATGACCTTGAGGGCATTACGGCCTTTTGCGATTTTTTCGGCGGCCTCAAAATTCTCCATGGGAACTAGGAAGTATGCAGCTCCTCCGCGTTCAGCAGCTGCCAGTTTCTGCTTAATCCCTGCAATTGGCCCAACCGTGCCGTCAAGCCCGATAGTCCCTGTTCCGGCGATAACTTCTCCTCCGGTTAGGTCAGCCGGATCTAACTGGTTAAGAATTTCAAGGGTAAACATAAGACCTGCAGATGAACCTTTGACATTTCGTGAATCAATCTTGATATCGAGGGGGAGATCATATGTGAGGCTGGAGCTTACAAGAATCCCTACGGCGGCACGGGCTCGATCCTCAGGATGAGGGCCTGTTCCCACCTGAAATGTCTTAACCTTTCCTTGCCTTGCGACGATGAGCAGCACTTCCGCCCCAGGCGCCCTTTGACCGATAATCTTTACTGCCTCATCTGCAGTGGCGACTCGCCTGTCATCAACTGCAAGAATAATGTCATTTTGCTTAAGTATGCCTTTGGCCGGACTGTTAGCAAGGACTGCTTCTATTCTAACAACAGTCTCCACCTTGACAGGGAAACCCAGTCTCTCAAGGGCCACAGCTCCTGCCACTACTTGACTCTCCCGCATCAGGCTCTCCATGATGCTAATGTATCTGTCAATATCCATGCCTTTGGGAATTTCTTGCCCTCTTCTTGTAATATCCACATCAGGTGAAACAAGTGCCGTAATCCATGAAGGGATACCGGCAGGAGCACTTGTCACAGCGGTTAGCAGAAACGCTCCTTCAGCGTCTTTCTTGCCTGTCTCAACTGTCACCATCTCTTCCATCTTCTGAACCGGACCGGGACCGATAATAAGGTAATTGCGTGCAAGATAACCCTGAAGACTGCCAACTATTACAAGCGCCACTCCAACTCTCAGCCATGCGCTTCTCTTCTTGTTCAAGTCATTTCCTCCTGGTATTACCTCACGTATTTATGGATTCTTCTATCTATTCTACTTAACCGCACGTTGTGATATTCCCCGCCGGATACAGGTGAGAAAGCATATCCTTCGGTCAACTCAAATATACTTGAAAAGACATGCCGCAAGCAAGAGCAACATAAGGAGGGTTCCGGACCATGAAAAGCAAGGCGCCCCTCACTCCAAGGAGCGCGTATCTTGTGGCAGGATGCGCTCTCTTTATTACCATAATCATATTAATTTACCCGAGTGTCGCTTTTCAGGCGTCTATAGAAGGGCTGCGCGTATGGTGGGAAATTGTGTTTCCTGCTTTGCTTCCGTTTTTCGTGGCCGCAGAAGTCTTAATGGCCCTTGGCGTAGTCCACTTTCTCGGTATTCTCTTGGAACCTCTGATGAGGCCTGTTTTCGATGTTCCGGGAGTAGGCGCCTTTGCCCTGGCAATGGGCATAACAGGCGGGTATCCCATTGGCGCAAAGATTACCGCGAACCTGAGAAAAAGAAACCTATGCAACCAAATAGAAGCGGAGCGATTAGCGTCTTTCACAAACACCGCAGATCCGCTTTTTATGTCAGGGGCTGTAGCAGTAGGGATGTTTCATGCGCCGGTTCTTGCAGGAATAATATGCGGTGTACACTATATCTCCGCTCTAATTCTCGGGTGTGTGCTCAGACTGCATGGCGGGTCACAAAAACGCCCGGTCTTGGAAGGCAGTATGACCAAGGGTAACATTTTCAAGAGGGCTTTCGACGAACTCTACAAGGCACGGCGTGCAGACGGTAGGCCTATAGGGCAAGTATTCGGAGATTCGGTTCGCGATTCCGTAGGCAGCATGCTGCTGGTAGGCGGCTTCATCATAATGTTCTCGGTAATCATTAAGGTATTATCCGTGTCAGGGGCGCTGAGACTAATCGAGTGGCCGCTTGCTCTAATTACGCGCTCATTTGGAATAAAAGACACCCTGATTTCACCGATGATCGGCGGCTTATTCGAAATCACCCTTGGAACCGAGTTAGCAAGCAAAGCCGGGGCGCCTCTGGTGGAAAGACTCATGGTAACAAATGCAGTAATCGCATGGTCCGGGTTATCAGTATTTGGCCAGGTATCCGCAATGGTATCAGGAACGGACATAAGGATGACGCCTTACCTCATATCCCGCCTCATCCATGCGTTGATTGCGGCCCTTATTACGATAGCCGTCATGAGCCCTTACGGACAAGGCTTGGCGAAGCTGGTGTCACCTGTGTTTCGCCTCCAACTGACAGGACTCCAAGGCCCGTTCTACATTAGGCTTCTTGCGTCTTTCGCGCAGCTCCTAGAAATAGTAGCCATAATGGTAGGGTTATCTGTTATCATATGGCTCTTCCGGCGAATACGGCTGATCTTCATACGTGTCAAAGGCGTCAGGTAGGATGCTTCTCGAGTTCCTCGACTCCGCGTCTGATTACTTGTAAGGCTCGGTCAAGGTTCTCATCGAGTTTCGAAAGGACTTCAGCTGCATATTGAGACGCGCCTTTTCGAATGTCTTCAGCTTCCCGTTTAGCCTCGTCAAGAATCCGTGCTGACTCTGTCTCAGCAGCTTTGACTACCTCTTCCTCAGAAACCATGGATTTCAGGTACTCGCTTGCAGACTCTCTCAGACCTTCGGCCTCCCGAGTGGCTTCAGCAATAATCGCATCTCTCTCCTTGAGTAATTCTTCCGCTTTTTTCACCTCATCCGGAAGAGAAAGCCTTATCTTATCAAGGAGCTCCAAAACATCGTAGGCGTCTACCACTACCTTGTTTGTCAGAGGCATTCTCCTGCTGTCTTCAATTATTTCTTCCAACCTGTCTAAGAGTTCAATCAGCCCTGTTTTTGCCACCCTGGCTCTTCCCCCTCATTCCGGAAAATCTGTCTTTTCTTGCTCATACTTTTTAATGAGCATCTCTACCACATGCCGAGGCACAAAACCCTTCACGCACCCTCCGAGACTCGCCACTTCTTTTACAGCGCTTGAGCTTAAATAGGCATACTCGTTACTGGTCATCATAAAGATGGTCTCTACGTCGCCGATTTTCTTGTTTACTGACGCCATCTGAAATTCATATTCAAAATCCGACAAGGCTCGCAGCCCTCTTAAAATGGCAGTGGCTCGCCTGACACGGGCAAAATCCACAAGGAGGCCTCTGAAACATGAAACCTCCACGTTTGAAAGATGGCTAAGAGACCTCTCCAGCATCAGAATACGTTCCTCAAGAGTAAAAAGCGGCTCCTTACCGGGGTTCTTGGCAACTGCTACAATAAGCTTGTCGAACAGTTCTGCGCCACGTTCAATAATGTCCAGGTGACCGTTGGTCACCGGGTCGAAACTACCTGGGTATACTGCTATCTTCATTGCTCGGGCCTCCATGCAAAACTCTCGGTCGGGCCCACGAAGGCCTTACCTTTTAAGAACATAGAAAGATATTAAGGTGTCTCCATATTTCTCCTGCCTGGTTAATTCCAGATCCTCGAAAACCTCCGGCATTTCTTGCCTGCTTTCGTGACGCGCAACAATGGTGCCATCGGAAGCCAACAGCTTATGGGTAGAAAGAATGTCTAGAGTTACAGGCGCGAGCCCGTGCCCATACGGCGGATCCACAAATACTATGTGAAAAACTTTCTCCTGTCTATAGAGAGCCGGCACAACTCTTCTTACATCGCCTTGGATTACTTCGGCCTGATGGGCAAGGCCTGTAACATCAAGATTACTATGAATCACCCGAACCATGTGAGATGCGCACTCCACAAAAGTCACCCATTGGGCTCCCCTGCTCAAAGCCTCGACTCCAATTGCCCCTGTTCCGGCAAACAAATCAAGACATCTGGAATCAGGAACATAAGGAGCCAAAATATCAAACAATGATTTCTTTACATTATCAGGAATAGGACGCGTTTTCCCGCCGCCTGCCCCAAGCAAACGGCGTCCTTTGGCGATCCCCCCGATAACCCTCAATGAAATAAACACCTCCTATGGCATCAATTACCATGTGAACTCTTGTATAGAACGCCTTACCGCGCATAAACTACAATCGAAAGAAGAGCCGAGGATAACGGCACCTGGGTGGTGCCGGGGTTCCAAAACCCTCCCCCATAAGCTCTTCCTCCGGTTTCTCCTCTCCCACGGGATGACGGTCGTAAGACCGTCGTCTTATATTTCCTCTTTGCAAATGCTCTCTCCCTCGAAGCCATGCAGTGCGCAACCACGCATAACATCGAATTCAAGCTCACTCAGTGGAAATTATATAGTAATAAATGGGCTGACCGCCATAGTGGACTTCAACCTCCAGATACGGGTAAATATCGGCAAGTCGTTCCGCCAACCGGTTAGCATCTTCAGAATGCACTTCTTCCCCGTGATATATGGTGATGAGAGAAGCATCAGCGTCTACCATCTGGCTTACGAGATTCATAGCTACTTCATTTCGATCCTTCCCTGCTGAACAAAGTTCACCGTCTTTTATCCCGATGAAGTCTTTCTCATCGATGGTGAACCCATTTACGTTGGAAGCACGAACGGCATAGGTAACCTCACCTGTGCTTACCTGTGATATCATGCCTTTCATAGACTCTTGGTTGGATTTGGCGTCAGCTATTGGATTATAAGTGACAAGAGCTGCAACCCCTTGAGGAATTGTCTTTGTCGGGATTACTACGATGTCTATGTCGGGCGTAAGCTCCTTCACCTTATCCGCTGTAAGAATCACATTACCGTTGTTTGGCAGAATAATAACGCTTTTTGCCGATACCTCATAGACAGCGTCCCTCAGCTCCTCAATGCTTGGGTTCATTGTCTGTCCGCCTTCGACAACAACGTCAGCGCCAAGGCTCTTTAGAATAGCGGAGAGACCTTCTCCGATAGCTACGGCCACAACCCCTACCGGCTTCTCTATCTTGCGCTCTTTTGGATTAGCCGCGCCTTTTGAACCCGCCTTCACCTCGGCGACTTCTCCCTCATCATCACGGGCCGGAGCAAGCCCGGCACGCTCTAACCTTGCCTCTTCGAATTCGTCATGCTGGTAAGCCATATTGTCTATCTCTATTTCATGTAATTCACCCATGCGAATACAGTGCTCCAACACTTTCCCGGGGTGATTAGTATGAACGTGGATCTTCGCCACATCGCTGGTACCTACAACAAGAACACAGTCGCCGAATCGGGCCAGGTCTTGCCTAAGCGTATCAAGGGGTAGTCTCTTGCCTTTCACAAGAAATTCTGTGCAATACCTGAATTTAAGGTCCTCTACTGCGACTTCTTTAACCTTTCTTGCAGCAGTCACCGCATCTGCTTTCCCCGGGACCACAACCAGAGGCTCCCGCCTGGCAACTACTGTCTCTCCTCGGACTGACTTTACAAACCCCTCCCAGAAGAACACAAGTCCTTGGCCACCTGCGTCCACAACGCCTGCCTCTTTAAGCGCTGGGAGCATTTCAGGAGTCCTGTCCAGGGTCTCTTGGGAATCTTTAAGTATTTTCTCTACCGCTGACACTATGTCCAGCTCCAGCCGCCTGCATTCTGCGGCAGAACGAGCAGCTCCGCGAGCCACTGTAAGCATAGTGCCTTCAACCGGTTTCATCACTGCCTTATACGCCATGGATGCTGCCACTTGCAGCCCTCGAGCAAGTCCTGCTACGTCAAGGCTTCTTTTGCCTTCAACACCTTTTGCGAACCCTCTGAGGAGCTGCGAAAGTATGACACCTGAATTTCCTCTCGCCCCCATCAGTGAACCTAACGCTACCGCTTCAGCTACGTCAGACAGCGTTTTACCCTGGGCTTTGCTGATTTCTCGCTCAGCAGCGAGCAGTGTCAGGTGCATGTTTGTGCCTGTATCTCCATCGGGAACCGGAAATACGTTCAGCGCATTTACAAGCTCCTTGTTTGCGCCAAGCCACTCTGTCCCAGCAGCGATCGCACGTGCGAAGTCTTCTGCATCAAGTAAACTCCGCCCCAACGGGTTAACCCCCTGTCGCCGGTCACTCACGCTCATCCTCTCGGACATGCGTCACCCTCACACCTTGTACTGTAATATTTACTCTTGAAACCTTAAGACCTGTCATACTCTCAACAACATATCTAACCTTGTTCATAACGTTATGCGCAACCTCAGTAATCTTTGTTCCGTACTCAACTATGATATAAAGGTCCACAACGACCTCATCGCCGGCAAGCCGTACTTCCACACCCCGGCCCATGTTATCCATGCCCAGGAGTTCGGCTATTCCGTCCTGAATGTTCCTTGACGCCATCCCAACAAGGCCATAACACTCAGTCGCAGCCATCCCGCTAATGAGGGCTATCACTTCGTCAGAGATAGTAATCTGGCCCAGTTCGGTGCTGACATCTCTTCCCATTTAACTAGCTACCCCCTGCCTAAGCCATTCGGCAGCAAAGACTTTCCTTCTATTTCTCCGTTACTTGGAAAATCCCTTTTCTGTAATGCTATTCATATCCCTTATGCCTTTAGAAACACGTCCCCGAAAACCAAGACATTCTTGCGCTGCCCGCGCTGCTATGATACAATACGCGGGAAGTCTTTTCAAGATGGGGAGGTGCTAAAGGCATGGCGCGTCGATGTGACATATGCGGAAAAGAACCACAAGTGGGCAAGCAAGTAAGCCACTCTCATAAGGTATCTTCTCGGAGATGGCTTCCAAATATCCGCCGTGTAAGGGCGTATGTAGATGGCAGAACAAAGCGGATTAGGGTCTGCACAAGATGTCTTCGCACAGGAAGAGTGGAACGTGCACGGTAAGCACACGCAAGCAAAAATAGAACAATTAACCCTCTTTTCCCATTATTCGATGGGCCTGGAATTTTCTTATGAAGGCTCGTCGAATTTTGCTATTATGCCTGCCATCGGCATGCCATCGATTGCTTAGTTGCCAGGTGCGAAATCCGTCCGGCAAACTACCAGACGAATCTTATGTTATCCACCATGCAAACCCATGCCCAACCGCAGAATTCCAGTTTTATCGACTTGATGTAAGAAGGTCTTGGAACCTGCCCGCTCAAGTTGTACGACTTCTGAGTCCACTTTCCCGCCTCAACGAATTCGGAAAAACCGGCAATCCCACCTTCAACAGGCATATAGTAGTAGAATGCCCTGACAAAAGAATGCTCTTTTCCGTCCCTGTCCAGATAGGTGACTATGACTTTCAGAGGATATGTGTCCCCCGGGGCATACTGCTTAAGCGTATAATCATCTATCATGACATCAAAGGATAGGAACACCAAACCTGTGAGGGGGACCTCAGCATCAATAGCCTGTTCCAGACTGCAGGAACCCATCTCAAAGGTGGGCGGGCGAGATACCATAAGAGCATGTTCCCTGTCTTTGTCTGACACGATGCTCCACTGAGCCGCTCGAGAGCCTCGCTCTTCTTGATGAGTCCATTCCCAAC
>JAAYRV010000098.1 GCA_012518595.1 Bacillota bacterium | reverse complement strand
CAGTGCAGCCGAAATCCTAAGGTCGTTTTATCAACATTGAGGCATACTCCTCGCGGGCCTTCTCAAGGAGATACATGTACTTTCGCTCAGCCGCTTGGAGTGAGTAAACAGCATAATCCACAAGGCCTGGTTCGGATACCTCATGGAAATACGCTAAAGCCCACAGCCATTCCTGTTGAGCAATTTGCGCAGATTCATAGTCAGAGAGTTCAGCGTGAAGAGGTTCAACGTTGCAAACATGCCCATTCTTACCTGGCATTCTACCAAAAACCGCCCGCATCCTGTCTAATACGGCGTTCAATGGAGTCTCAAATACATTTGTCCGACGAAAGCCTTCCATCGCTCCAGCCCCGAATTTCCCCGAGGCTTGCTTGTGCCCGCCTTTCACCGCACTGTCCTCCCAATAATGAGTTAATCCAGTCAAAGTACAGTATGCGCGAAAGGAGGAAGATTATACCTCTCGACGTCCTTCAAGCGCTCTTGCAAGTGTAACCTCATCCGCATACTCCAGGTCGCCTCCGACCGGAAGCCCGTGGGCTATCCTGGTTACCTTGACACCGAGGGGCTTGATAAGCTTAGCGAGGTACATAGATGTCGCTTCGCCTTCGATATTCGGATCCGTAGCGATAATAACCTCTTTTACAGTTTGGTCCTGCAGACGCTCCAAGAGTTCACTGACGCTAATATCGCTAGGCCCTATACCATCCATAGGTGAGATAGCGCCACCTAAGACATGATATAACCCATGAAATTCGCCGGTTCGCTCTAAAGCCAGCACATCTTTGGACTCCTCTACAACTGCAATCAGCGTTTTGTCGCGCTGATTATCCGTACATATAGAGCACGGATCCTGTTCAGTAATATTACCGCATACCGAGCAAGACACGATCTTTTCCTTGGCGTCGATCAAGGCTTCCGCGAGCCTCTCCACATTCTCCTTGGGAGTCTTCAATATGTGAAACGCCAGGCGCTGTGCAGTCTTCGGCCCTATACTCGGCAAGCGCATAAGTTGTTCAATAAGGTTAGCCATAGGCTGTACATAACGAGACATTGCTTCCTCTCTCCTTACCACCCAGACGCAAAACAGGCAAGGGGCTCACGCCAACTAGAACATAGGAGGCAGTCCAGGAATATTGAGTCCGCCTGTGACCTTGCCCATTTCTTCTGATACCATGTCCTGGCACTTCCGAAGCGCGTCGTTGACTGCAGCGATAATAAGATCCTGTAGCATTTCCACATCATCCGGGTCTACAGCCTCAGGCGCTATTTCCACCGCCAATATTTCTTGATGGCCGTTAACAGTTACCTTGACCACACCGCCGCCTGCAGTCCCTTGTGTAGTTTTCTCTTTCAATTCTTCCTGGACCCGCGCGAGATCTGCCTGCATCTTTTGGACTTGTTTCATCATTCTACCCATGTTTTTTGCCATAAGCCCGCCTCCTGGATGTCTTCACTCATTTATACGTCGATTTTAAATACTCTCCCTTTAAACACTGAAAGGGCCGCCTTTACAGTAGGATGCTCCCTGACTGCATCTCTAGTCCTTCTGAGGTTTTCCATTGCTGCTTCCTCACTATCTTCAGGATAAGATCCATTGTCTCCATTTATAACACCCGGCTCCGGTCCTTGGAAGCCGTCGTCCTTAACATCCCCAACATCCCCTATGATTTCCTCGGCATATTCCATATCCACAGACGAACTTGCTTGCGGAGTCCCATTCTCTTTGAACAAGCCGTCAGAGGGTTCCAGGTGGAACTCGGCATCCACAGGCTCCTCGGTCAGGATGAAACTGATAGCAAACTTAACCCCGAAGACCTTCTTCAGGGCATCCTCAAGGCTTTTTCGTCGCCGCTTCTCAGAAGCTAATTCTTTTCTTACATCGTCATGAAACGCTATCACTAATTCGTTCTCATTAAGCTCTGCCGGGATTGCGTCTTCGCAATACAGGGTTTTCTCAAGTCCCGGCTTCAGTGCATCTATGACACGACTCCACCCCGCCTTTATCTCCTCAAGGCTTGGCCCGACGGGAGTTGCAGTTGACACGCCTGTCGAAGCGTCTGCTGACAGCGGTTCAGATGACCGAGCCTTATCCGGCAATCTGTCTGTCCGTGTTCCTCGTACAGGCAGTTCCTTGGCTGACGCCTCCACATAGGACTCACTGTCCGCCTGCGTACTTCCGGCCTCTTGATCCTCAGTCGCCGCAATCTTCGCAGCTTCACTTCCGGGCCCTTTACTGTCAGACGCTTTACTGTCAGATGCTTTGCTGTCAGGCGCTTTACTGCCCTCTACTTGCTTGCCAGGCCCTTGATGGGCAGGCGCTTGACTTTCCACAGCTTGACTCCGCGGTTCTAAAGAAGAGCGTAAATACACAAGCTTGATCGTGATTACCTCTGCGGTAAGTTGAGGCGACGCAGAGTATTTCATTTCAGCGTCTGCGTTACTTATTATGTCTATTGCCTGAAGGACCAAAGTTCCAGGGAGGATCTGAGCCTGCCTTTTTAGGTTATCAAGGGCAGCCTCAGGCGCATCAATCAGATTCGGATCAAATCCGCAGGTCTGCAAAACCAGTAAGTTCCTGAAATGCAAAAGGACATCCCTGAGGAACAAAGCGGGATCATGTCCGGAATCAATAAGCCCTCTTATAAGAGTAAGAGAGCCTGCTAAATCCCCTTGGATCACTGCATCGCAGAAATCTACCACCTTGCGGAATCCTGCAACTCCAAGAGCAGTGACAGCCTGCTCATAAGTGATTTTGCCTCCTGTATATGCGGCACATTGCTCAAGAAGGCCTAAAGCATCTCTGGCTGCGCCTTGAGCGCCCGCGGCAATAAGCCTTACCGCGTCTTTGGAAAGCTCAATTCCTTCAATCTCGGCTACCCGCGAGACATGTCCCGAAAGCTCACTTATAGTAAGACGCCTAAAATCAAACCTTTGACATCTGGAAAGAATCGTGGGAAGCACTCTATGAGGTTCAGTGGTTGCAAGAATAAACATCACGTGTTTAGGAGGCTCTTCCAAGGTCTTTAATAGGGCGTTGAAGGCTTCCTGGGTAAGCATGTGGACTTCATCGATTATGTAGACTTTGCATCTTTCTTCCACAGGAGAGAACTTGACCCTTTCCCGAAGATCGCGGATTTCGTCTATTCCACGATTAGATGCAGCATCAATTTCAATGACGTCCATGGAGTGGCCGTCTTGAATTCTGATACATGCTTCACATCGGCCGCAAGGATCGGGAGTCGGGCCTTCCTTGCAGTTCAACGCTTTTGCAAGCACCTTGGCTACAGTAGTTTTGCCTGTTCCTCGCGGACCACAGAAAAGGTATGCATGGGATGTACGGCCTGCAGCTATGGCATTACGAAGCGTGCGCGTGACATGATCCTGCCCCACGACTTCGGTGAATGTCTGCGGTCTAAATCGGCGATACAGCGAGACATATGTCACATCTGGTTCCCCCTTACCCAAACACATGGACTTCCGGCGCCATTTTCCAATCTGTGCAGCAGATACTGTCATGGGCGGCATGAGAAGAAAAACCGGCCCCCGTAAGTCTAGGACAGGGCCGGTCAAATAATGGTCGTGCACCCACCTTCGAACGCCCTTCCCAGGCGGTAACCTGCCAGCCTGCTCCGGCCAGGCGCCCCTGCGGCACACAGAACATTCTGCTTACCGCTGCTACCTCCCGGTCCTGACGGGGTTCACAGACTTCTGTTGCGCAGGACCCAGCCTTCGTCGCCACTTAACAGGGCCAGGCCCCACGAAGGGTCGGCCTCGGATGGGAATTCAACCCCGCTATAGCGGGTTGCGGGTTCAGGGCGCCGCTACGTCCCCGTCTAGCACGACCAAACCCTTACAATGGAAATACACTTACAAAAATATGGCGGAGAGGGCGGGATTCGAACCCGCGAGACAGAGAACTTCTGCCTACCCACTTTCCAGGCGGGCGCCTTCAACCAGCTCAGCCACCTCTCCGCAAAAAGGTCAATGATGGCGGAGAGAGTGAGATTCGAACTCACGGGGCAGGGGCTACCCGCCCACTCGCTTTCGAGGCGAGCGCTTTCAACCACTCAGCCATCTCTCCGCTTGGTCTACATCTTATCTGTAGTATCTATTCAGTTTCGACCCTGATTCAACTTGCCTGACCCAACTCACCTGAACGCAGTCACTCATCACGCAACTCTGAGAAAAACTGCTTAAGAATCGCGGAACACTCATCTTGGAGAACACCGCCTGTCACAGACAGCCTATGATTCAAGGCTTCATGTTCCACTAAGTTCGTGATTGACCCTGCAGCCCCTGCTTTAGGATCCGGTGCCCCATAAACCAAACGGGTGACTCTGGCCAGCACAAGAGCTCCGGCGCACATAGAGCATGGTTCCAACGTCACATAGAGAGTTGCGCCTACAAGACGCCATGAGTGGAGCTTCGCTGCAGCCTCTCTTATTGCCAACATCTCTGCGTGAGCAGTAGGATCCTGCAATTCCTCTCTGCGGTTGTGCGCCCTGGCAATCACCTGTCCGTCCAGGGTAAGGACAGCACCTACAGGGACTTCACCCTTCAAGTATGCCTTCTTCGCTTCCAGAAGGGCTCTGTGCATAAACGTTTCATCATTCAGATGTTGTTCATATAGCATAACTTCCGACAGCCTCCCCGCTGATCCGCCATGCTTATCAGCGAGGATTCCTTACCGATTCATCCCCACCTGTCCTCATAGACTTTCTTGGGCAACCTCGGTAATGCGCATCAGCGCGACCTCATATCTACCGGAAATCTTACAGTG
>JAAYRV010000097.1 GCA_012518595.1 Bacillota bacterium | reverse complement strand
CCGCGTGAGTCTGTCTATGAGCTTGAACAGGCGACAGGATGTCAGGTAATTACTGTAGCCCAACCTTCCTTCTTTGTTGCGGTAGGGCAATTCTATGAAGATTTTAAGCAAGTGTCTGATGAGGAAGTTCGTAACATTCTTCGAGATTATGGTAAACATGAGAAAGCCAGGACGAACGAGAAATGATTACGACTACACTAGTATATGAGGCTTGAGCGAGTCTATTCAGTGAAGCAGAGTATTGAGATAGATTAACTACAGTGTAAACCAGCCTTCCTAGGTGGAATACAGGAGGCAGACTTGAGATATGCTATCCCTAAAAGACGGGGTGGCAAAGTATGAAGCGTATAGTTGCATTAGCGGATACTCTTTCGGCTTATCGAGAGGCATTGGAGGAAAAAGGATATCACACAGTCAGTCTCGATGAAGGCCTTGATACTGCTGATATAGTGCTTATCTCCGGCATGGATATAAATCACTCAGGGGTGTCGGCTATTCGAACAGAAGCGCCCGTGCTTGACGTTACAGGGAAGGCGCCTGAAGAAATCGCCAACGATATTGAGAGGTATTTTGGCGTTTTCTAGAATTAGCCTATAAGCCTATAAGAATGACGAGCTTATGGTGTGGAGTCAATCACACCTTGGGCCTATGGTGCTTGCCTGGTCGCTTTCTTCTTCAGGCAATCTGATAAACTTTCCTGTGGCTTGTTGAAGAGCTCTTGAGATCACTTCAGCCATCTTTATTACTACTGAGAGTCTGGTATTTTGGAGCACCAGATACTCCATGTACCCCCCTACATTAACAATGCCGGTAACATGGATGTCTCCAACCGGCGGTAGGGTTTTGCTGACACCGGTACCCGGCCTAAGCGGTCCTGCCGAAACAGTCACCATGCCTACATTTTCAAGCTTACCAAGACATGCATCTGCAGCGATAACATATGGATTCTGAAAAGAAGAATAGGCTTTGTCTATTGCAGCCTGTAGATTAGCTGCATGCACCGGAAAGTCCAGCGTTCCCCAGACATGTGAGGCGTCAAGTCCAAGAGCAACCAAACGGGTGCCTATAAGAGGGCCGAGCGCATCTCCCGTGGACCGATCAGTTCCAATGCAGAAGAAGAGCACAGGACGACGTGCTGGAGTAGATAGCTCCTTGGTTATCAGAGAATGAACTCTAGAAACTAGTCTCTCCGGGGTTGCAGGGTCGTCAATATGGCTGCGCCATAGCATATCGCGGGAAAGGCTCCGAAAAGGCCGCAACTAAGCCCCCTCCTAAATGATATTTCTATAGTCTTTCCTTCTGCACAATTCATCGTTGTGTAGTTTTGAGACTTCTGTCAATGCGCTTTCTATCAGTGCTCTTATTGTGCTTTCCTACGCCGACTGAAGCACTGTGTGCTGACGCGACTTGTTATTTGCTCTTTGCATTTGGCCAATGGATCGTCTCGTCGTGACGAAATACTACTTGCAGTATATGAAGTCTGAGCATTGGATATTCCGTAGGCGTAAGACGTGCGAAAAACGGCTGTTCGCAAAACTCTCAAATGATGTAAACCTTAAACCTCTATATGTTGCATAAGAATTTAGGCGTAGGATACTTACGGTGTCAATGGGGGCGTGCTAAATCTCACGCAAGAACAGAATGTTTGAACTGGCTGCTAGCTACGTAGGGGCTGTTGTCGGGGCAGGTTTTGCTTCAGGTCAAGAGCAGGTACTTTTCCTTTTTCCCATACACTTTCAACCCGAAACAGGCCCTTTTCCATTAGGATCAGGGGTCTTTTTTGCAGGAGGGTTATTCGTACTGTTTGGTGCAGCCCTTGGAGAGCTTGTATTCACACAGAAAACCTCCTCCCCGCGGGATTTTCTTAGGCAGCTAATTCCGTGGCCGTTGTGGGTAATTTATGACGGCTTGATGACATTGTTCATTTACTGGTCTGTTTCGATAATGTTTGCAGGTAGCGGTATGCTGTTTAAGCAAAGTATGGGCCTATCCCGAATGACGGGAATCATTCTCACGGCAATGGTCACTATCTTTGCTACAGTTGCAGGAGTAGATGGATTACTTACCGTCAACCTAATCATGAGTCCGTTCATGCTGGCCATGCCTATAGTAGTAGCTGTCCTTTCGATATATAAGAGAGTTCAGGGCTTCCGGCCGCTTATGGGTAATGGAATCTTCAAAACGACATTGAGCTCAGCATTGACATTTTCATGGCCACTTTCAGCATTGTTATATGTTTCCTATAATGTTCTTCTGGCTGTCGGTATCTTTGCGTCTATGGGAAGAGACATACCTGATAGCGGCACAGCGAGACGAGGAGGCATCTTAGGGGGAATAGCCCTCATGTTCTTTCTGGTCGCTATCCAAAGCGTGTTAGTTGCCTATGGAAAACCCATATGTAATGAGGAATTACCCATGCTCAAGGCCGCATCTTACCATGGTTCACTGATAGCCGGAGGTTACTCTCTTGCCTTGTGGTTTTCAATGGCAACGACGTCTATCTGCGGTGTCTTTACACTGTCACAGAGGCTTAGCAAACATTTGCCGGTGTCAAAGGCGAGTCTAATCACAGCCATAACTGCTATGGCTTGTTTACCTGCTCAGCTGGGGTTTGCTAAACTGGTGGGCACAGTATATCCAATTATCGGATATGCGGGATTGCCTGTTCTTGCCTTAGTTCTACTGCAATTTCTCAAGACACACATGACTAACAGATAGTATGGTGAACAGGTGAATTTCATGAGCACACATGGACAGTCTAATCATTTGCAATATGATGTATAATTTAGGTAGGACATCCAATTTGCGCCCAGTGAGATTCTAGGGGAAGGATGAGGCGCAAGATGAATATGGTAGGAGATGGAGTAGTACGCAAAATCATAAGCTGAAGGAATATGCAGCCTAAGAGTAGAAAAATCCATGTAGATTTGATACTAGCTTTGAGAGGGAGTCAGGTCTATTAAGATATTGACGTGCCTCATTACAAGGAAGTAGGTCTGGATGATGTGTGTTTCGCCACGAAAGTTACATATAAAATTGATGTTGACATTTATTTGCGTCATAGTTGTAGCGACCGAGATTTTCATAATTAATAATAGCGTTAATGCAAGACCTGTTGAGCTGCAGATTCTGGAGAGGGTTTTTGTTGAGGATCTTGAACTTAGCGGAATGACTCGTAGCGAGGCAGAAGAGGCGCTCTATAAGTACGTAGATGATGTAGTCTTGCAACCGCTTGTCTTGACATCAGGTGATGAATCTTGGCAATTGGATCCTAATGACATAGACCTTCATGTATTTGTTCCTGAGATTGTCGAAAGAGCCCTGGCTGTTGGACGTTGCGGGAGCTGGCTTGAGAGACTGAGATTCAGAAGAGCCTCTCCACGTAAGATAGTGAATATACCTTTGACTATGTCCGTTGATGAAGACCTTTTCAAGGATTTTATCTTTGATCTTATGACTGAAATCCACATTTCTGCTGAGGATGCGGCTTTTGTGATCAACCAGGATGATACGGTTATTGTGAAGCCTTCGAGGACCGGGCGGTATCTTGACCCGAGAGACTTAGGACGTCGCATTAGAGAGGTTGTCCCCTGGCGCCATGACCGAACACTAGTTCTTAACATTAAGCCCATTATGCCTTCTCTCACTACTGAGCAAGCGAATGCTATGGGCATTAAGGAATGCATCAGCGAATTTTCAACAAGGTTTGAGCCGGCCAACAAACCAAGAGTCCACAACATACAAGAAGCAGCCAATGCTATTGATGGTACTATTCTTGGTCCTGGTGAGACATTTTCGTTTAACGAGACTGTCGGTCCTCGCAGTGCGGAAACAGGGTACTTAGACGCCCCCATTATGGTTGGTGATGACCTAGTGCCAGGGGTAGGCGGTGGAATATGTCAGGTATCCTCTACCCTATATAATGCCGTTCTTCTGGCAAATTTAAGTATTGTTGTCCGGGTAAATCATTCTATGGCGCCTGCTTACCTTCCGGCCGGTAGAGATGCTACAGTTGCTTATGACTACATAGATTTCAAATTTCGTAACGATGGATCAAGTCATATCTTGATTAAATTCCTCGTTACCAAAAACACTATTACGTCCAAAGTATATGGAAGTGTTCCAACCGGTCAAAAGGTACATGTTATTACGGTGATTGACGAAAAGATCCCGCCTGGAATCATAAAAAAGGAAGATCCTTCATTAGCGCCTGGCGATGAAGTGATAGAGGATAACGGATCCTGGGGATATGTAGTCAAGGTATACCGAGTGATAGAGAGTAACGGCGTAGAGCAGTCAAGAGAACTCATTTCCAAAGATAGATACCGCCCTAGGTCAAAACGTGTCAGAGTGGGTGTAGCTTCTTCATGAAGTTATAGCGGGGATAAGATGGAGTTCGTTTTCTTGCCGACCTGGGATCATGTATAGTCCAAGCACAGGGAAGGGAAATGGAGCCTGGAGGTAATGTCAATGGGGAGATACAGAAGGAAACTTGACCCCGGGTTTTTAGAGGCCTTCCGGTTCTATTCCAGTGTGGCTATGCGAATCGGGCTTTCCCTCTTACTCGGCTTCTTGGCCGGATACGCCTTGGATTTCCGACTCAAAACCCAGCCTTGGCTGGCGATTATCGGTTTTTTCACTGGCGCGGGTCTGGGCTCATGGAGCGTTTATGATTTGATCAAGCTTACCCTTAAGAAAGGGAAATTGAAATCAAAGCGAATTCGTCGTACAAAATAAGGGTTTCAACATGCGTTCTAGCAAGTGAAGTCTTTGGAACAGCAGAATGGTTAGTCTCAAGTATTACGGCCGGGAAATCGAGGCAAGCTGAGTCTTATGATCCTTCATTTGGATTGCATTGAAGTAGCGCTGTTCGAGTTGTCGCTGTAAATCGTGGGCAGGTGTCAGCTACTGTTATTTTGAATTACACCGTGTTCATCTGCCTGATTATGTCCTATGTCTAGGATACGGTTTGCCTCATGTTTGTTGGTTTGTGGAGCTTATTGATTTGCGAGAGAACACCCTCTAAACACGAAGAATCCTAGCAGAGCATGAGAGTGATATGGCAATCATCTAGAAAGGGTAGGGGGATGTTTCTATCTTGGTTGCGTAAAGTGAATATGAGGTGTTGCGAGTAAAGGGGGCAAATCACGTGAAACTTAAACCCTTCGCGCTTGAACGATGGTTTGGAGAACATGAGTTTAGTGTCAGGTACAATATTGCTGAGAGTTGTATTAAGCCTTTTACCGTATCTGAGCTTGAAGAAATATGCAGATGCGATCTACTGCGAACTACAGAAATCACTAATCTTGGGTATACAGATAGTCGAGGCTCTCAAGAATTGCGCGAAGAGGTTGCCAAGCTTTACCCGGGTCGTACCAAAGAGAACGTGTTGATAACTACAGGGGCGATAGAAGCAAACTATCTTGTATTTATGGCTTTACTCCGGCCGGGCGATGTAGTTGTGTCTGAATTTCCTGCCTACCAGCAGCTATATGAGGTTCCACGGGCTCTGGGGAGTGAGGTTAAGTTTTGGCACCTAAGAAGCGAAGGTGATTACCGACCGGACATTGCCGAGCTTGACTCTATGATGGCTGCTTCGGATGTGAGAATGATCGTGATTAATCATCCCCATAATCCTACCGGCGCTTCTCTTGATGCAGGGAGTATGGCTGCGATTTGTGAAATTGCAGAGCAATACGGCGCAGCCTTGTTGTCAGATGAGGTCTACAGGGGACTGACTCTCATAGACGGGATTAACACCCCGTCCGCTCAACTTTTTTCTGACAACGCCATAACTGTAGGGAGCATGTCAAAGGCTTTTGGGTTGTCAGGACTGCGTGTTGGGTGGATAGTGGGACCCAACGATGTAATTGACAAGTGTTGGGCAATACGGGATTATACGTCGATATGTCCTCCGGGACCTTCGCAAGCAATAGCGTTGTCGGCACTCAGAAATGCAGGTAGTATCATGGCTCGGAACACTTTTCTTGCACGCAAGAATTTCTCCATCCTGAAACAATGGATAGATTCTAACGCTGACATAGTAAGCTGGACTCCTCCTTATGAAGGTGTTGTAGCCTTTGTCAAGTGTGGCGTCGGCGCAGGTTCTCTGCAGGTTGCAGGCGAGTTAGCGAACGTCGATAGTGTTCTTGTTGTGCCCGGGACTTGCTTTGAGGTAGAGGGTTACTTCAGGATTGGTTTCGGAGGCGATACGGATATTCTTGAAACAGGTCTGAATCTTACAGCAAAGCGACTTCGAGCCATGTGATGTCCTAGGATTATGAAGTATCCTGCGTATTTCCGGTGTTACTAAAGGAAGCTAGCGGTTAGAATATGTTATAATGTGATTGGTATAAAAGTGCAGGCGTGTATTTACTTAGTTGCCATGCTTAACCTAATTGGATTATTAACACTCATGCCATGCGGCGCGTGGACAGCCCATAAAAGAGTCCTGTCTGTAGCCGAAGGCAGAGCGTAAAGAGGAGCTATCTATGAAGAGAGGCAAATTCATTGTCCTCGAGGGCATTGACGGCGCGGGCTGTACAACAGAAGCTATCAAAATGAAAGACTACATTGATTCGAAGTTGAAACTGCCTGTCCATTTGACCAAGGAACCTACTGATGGACCGGTTGGTGGCCTTATTCGCTCAATACTGGCAAAGCGGGTAGGCACTTTGTCTTACGATGGGTCTTTTCAGACCATAGAACCCCATAGTCTTGCCTTGCTCTTTGCTGCAGACCGTGTGGATCATCTCGAAGTAGATATTAAGCCTAAACTCGACAACGGAGTTGTTGTCATATGTGATAGATACTATCTTTCGTCTCTCGCTTACCAATCCTTACACATGGATCTCAAGTGGCTTGAGGCAATAAACGCAAAATGTATCACACCTGATCTGACTATCTTCATTCAAGTTCCTCCTTTGGTTGCTGAACGTAGGCGCAACAGATCTCGATGGCATGTTGAGCTCTACGAAGAGACTGCCAAGTTAGAGCGGGTAGCTGAGAACTACCTTCAAATTATTGAAATGCTTAAGCGGAGGGGCCAGCATATCGTAGTTATTGACGGTAATAGACCCCCTCGCGAAGTGCAACGTGATATTAGGGCTGTTGTGAGGCCTCTATTAACAACAACGGCAACCCCAAGGAGCAGGAAGAAAGATCCTCAGCAAGGCGCTTTGCAGCTGGATATCGGCCTTCCTGAAGAGTCAGGGCCTGAGGCTAAGGGGGCTTTATGATGTTGAGGTTTCATAAGGAAAAGATTGAAGTGACACTTGCTGAGGACGGGAATGAGCCTACGAGTTTTTCGCATAGGGGCACAGTCTATACAATTCGCAAGATAGTCAAGGCTTGGCAGGATGGCGCTTTTCAAGGTCCGGCAGGTAGGGGAGGCCAAGCTAAACAATGGTGGAATCAGCACGGTAGGATGTTCTACCGTGTGATAACGGATGATAACATAACTTTTGAACTCTGCCATGATTCACGCAAGAATCAGTGGTTCTTGAGCAAAGAATGGAGACAGTCTGATCAAGAGTAGCCGGAATGTCATTTATGGTGATACATCATCCGGGATAGAGCGAGCTTGCCTTGGGGCATTCACACCTGTATTTCCTGATTCAGAGGCGCTTCACAGTCTATTATTTTCCATACACCGTCCTTGTCTAAAGCGGATTAGGAGGGCATTTACTGTAAATAGCTGTAAGTGCCCGCCTTTCAGCTTTCAGTAGTATCACACGAGTTCTCCGTTTGGTTAAGGGGCTGATTCTCTACTTCGGATTCATGTCTGCCTACTGGAGTCATCCCGCTGTTTGGGACGGCGCGTGGAAATCATCGGACAAACGCTACGAGCCTATAATGTGTGCTTTTCGGAGAGTTTATATGAACTCTGGT
>JAAYRV010000096.1 GCA_012518595.1 Bacillota bacterium | reverse complement strand
ACAACCGCCAAGATTACACTGCTTGCTGAGATTGACACAGACTTAGACAAATTGACAGCTCAAAACAAGCCACGGGAAACTGAGCCGGGTAAAGAGCGCAGGTTCGATCAGCTTCTTGCTGAGTATACCGAGAAATTCGTACGTGGCAGTCGACTGTCCGGGGGGTCAGAGGGTAATAAGAATGAAATGTAGCAAACAAAGCAACAAGAGGAAATCCACGATAAAGGTTTGCATCTTCCGGTGCTTGCCGGTAATTGCAGCTGTTCTTGCAGCTGTTGTTGTGGCGCCTCATGCTGCGCATGCTCAACCTGCTTCCAACATATTTTCAATCCCCTTTCCAAGAATAGAGATAGGTGTCAGGGAAGCGAGAAACCCGGAGGATGTTCCCTTAGTCATTCAGATTCTTGCGCTGCTTACTGTTTTGGCCTTGGCGCCTGCAATCCTTATTATGCTCACCTCCTTTACGAGAATTGTCATAGTGCTTTCTTTTGTAAGGAGTGCTCTTGGCTCACAAAATGTTCCGCCGAACCAGGTGATTATCGGTTTAGCGCTGTTTCTGACATTTTTTATGATGTCTCCTGCTCTTGGCTCCATTAATGAGCAAGCGCTGCAACCGTATCTTGAAGGACAAATAACGCAGGAGGAGGCCGGGGCATTAGCATGGGCGCCTATACGGGATTTCATGTTAAGGCAAACCAGGGAAAAGGATCTGGCGCTCTTCATTTCCCTTTCAGGGGCTGAACGCCCACAGAGTCCTGAGGATGTTCAGGCTGTGTCTCTAATGCCTGCGTTCGCCATTAGTGAGCTGAAGACCGCTTTTCAAATAGGTTTCTTGATATACGTGCCGTTTCTCGTCATAGACATGGTTGTAGCAAGCACGCTTATGTCAATGGGAATGATGATGCTTCCGCCGGTTATGATATCCCTTCCTTTTAAGATATTGCTTTTCATTATGGTTGACGGTTGGAATTTGGTAATAGGTTCACTCATGCAAAGCTTCAGATAAGTTATCGGGAGGTAAGTCAAAGTGACCCAGGAGTTTGTGATAGGCATTGCACAGAGAGCAATCTTGGTTACGCTCAAGCTCTCCGCTCCGATTCTAGGCTTTGCACTGCTTACAGGGGTGCTGGTGAGCCTGTTTCAAGCCATGACCCAAATCCAGGAACTGACGCTTGCGCTTGTTCCCAAGATACTTGCAGTTGTACTTGCGCTTGTGTTGTTCGGCCCTTGGATGTTAAGGGTTATTGTGGAGTTTACGTCTGAGTTGTTCACTAATATGCCACATTACGTAATATGACCTGAGTCTGAAAATGAGGTAGATCCATGGGTATTACCGGCCAAGCTTTAATGGAAGTCCAGACATATCTTATGGTTCTTGCAAGGATAGGGGGTATGTTCGGGTTTGCGCCTGTTTTCGGGAGCCATAATATTCCAAGACAGGCAAAAGCAGCGTTATCCCTTGTCTTGGCGCTGGTGATATTCCCGGGCGTATCTGCGCCTCCAGGCGGATACCCGGAGAACCTCATAAGTTATGCCCTGTGTATAGGTAAGGAGATTGGTGTGGGAATTGTCATAGGATACGTGGCTGCTCTTATCACTGTATCAGTGCAACTTGCAGGGCATCTGATAGACATGCAAATTGGGTTTGGGTTGGTTAACATAGTAGATCCTATTTCAGGCAGGCAAATTACGGTAATCGGACAGTTTCAGTATATCATCGCCATACTGCTTTTCTTGGGGACCAACAGCCACCATGTACTCTTGACCGCTGTCCGGGAAAGCTATCATCTGGTGCCAATTGCAGAGTTTACTCTGAGTAAGGCATGCCAAACAGGAATCATTGCGTTATTTAGGAACATGTTTTCTCTGGCCTTTAGAATCGCTGCACCGGTGACATGCGCGTTGCTTCTTACTGATGTAGTCATGGCTGTCTTGGCAAGAGCCGTCCCTCAAATGAACGTATTCATTGTGGGATTTCCCCTGAAAATCGCATCCGGCCTCCTTGTTTTGGCAATTACAATTCCGGTATTTGCAGGCCTGTTGAGAGGGTCATTCCATGAGCTCGAGCAGAGTATTGCTCTCGTTCTCAGAGGTGCAAGGTAAGACATGGCAAAGGAAAACCGTACTGAAGCCCCTACGCCGAGAAGACTGGAAGACGCACGGAAGCGCGGGCAAGTAGCGAAAAGCGTTGAAGTCAGCAACGCAGCGGTGCTTCTTGCTACGTTCGGCATCCTAAGTGTTGTCGGCGGTCAGTTAATTACTGAACTTGCACTCTTCATGAGGGAGTTTTTGAGTCACGCTTTAATACAAGGCGATCTTTCGCCGGACCGCGTATCAAGGGGGGCTCTTGACATTTTGTCGGCGATTGCAAGGATGACTTGGCCGATTATTGCAGTCAGTGTCACTGCAGGGGTCGCAGTCAATCTGGCCCAAGTAGGTTTTCTGTTTTCATCGGAAGCCATCATGCCCAGATTATCCAGGATTAATCCTATTGCCGGCTTGAGTAGGATTTTTTCTAAGCGGGCGCTCGTGGAATTGCTGAAGTCTTGCGCCAAGGTAGTAGTTATAGGAGCATACGGATATGTGACATTACGCGATGTGTACCCTACCTTGGTTGCGACGTCTTATATGGCGCCGTCTCAGATAGGGTTTCAAGCAGGCAAACTCATGGTTCAGTTGGGTTTGCGTATCGCAGGCGTGCTTGGGATTATTGCGGTCATGGACTATTTCTATCAGCGTAAAGAGTTCATGGATAATCTCAAGATGACCAGGGAAGAAGTTCGTGAAGAGCTTAGGCAGACAGAAGGCGATCCGATGCTGCGGGCGAGGATTCGAGCCCGGCAAAGGCAGATTGCTATTTACAGGATGATGCATGAAGTTCCTGACGCTGATGTTGTTGTGACTAACCCGGTTCGCCTGGCGGTAGCGCTTAAGTATGATGCTAAGACTATGGGAGCGCCAAGGATTGTAGCTAAGGGCGCCAGGTTGATGGCGGAAAGGATTAGAGAGGCGGCGGTGGAACATAACGTGCCGATTGTGGAAAACAAACCACTGGCGCAAGCCCTTTACAAGGCTGTGGAAATAGGAGCGGAAATTCCTTCGCATCTGTACAAGGCTGTGGCTGAACTTCTTGCATATGTGTACCACCTGAACAGAGCCAAGGGAGCCCGGGGGACGAGAGAATGGGGGAGGACATAAGTTTTTATGGCTGTAAACAGGATAGATGCTACAAGTCTCGGTAGACTGACAAAATACAGCGATATACTTGTCGCAGGGCTGGTTGTTCTTATACTGGTAATGATGGTTGTGCCTCTTCCTGCGTTTCTTTTAGATGCCCTTTTGGTCTTTAATATAACCTGCTCGCTGGTAATACTCTTGCTCACTATGTACACACAAGACGCCTTGGAATTCTCGTCGTTCCCGTCAATGCTGTTGATAGCGACCTTGTTTCGGCTTGCGCTCAATGTTTCTTCCACAAGACTCATTTTGCTTCATGGTTATGCGGGACGCGTCATCGAGGCTTTCGGTAATTTTGTGGTAGGCGGAAACTATGTCGTAGGTATGGTCGTATTCATAATTCTCGTCATCATACAGTTTGTCGTCATTACAAACGGGGCGGGAAGGGTTGCCGAGGTAGCAGCCAGATTTACTCTGGATGCCATGCCAGGCAAACAAATGGCTATTGACGCGGATCTCAACGCAGGCCTTATAGATGAGGAAGAAGCAAGGACGAGGCGCCGTAACATAGAACTGGAAGCGGACTTCTACGGCGCAATGGACGGGGCCAGCAAGTTTGTGAGAGGAGACGCTATCGCCGGAGTCGTAATTACCCTGGTCAATATCATAGGAGGTATTATCATCGGTATCGTGCAACTTGGCCTTCCTGCCGGAGAGGCGCTTCAAAGATATGCGCTCCTTACTGTCGGAGACGGACTGGTGTCCCAGATACCGGCGCTCCTGATTTCTACAGCGACCGGCATTATTGTGACTCGTGCTGCTGCGCAGTCCAGTTTTGGGCAGGAAGTCATAGGACAGCTTTTGGCGCAACCCAGAGCGTTGGCAATCGCTACAGGGTTGCTTGTCGTGTTCGGTCTTGTGCCGGGCCTTCCAAAAGTGCCGTTCTTCGCGCTTGCAGCAATAAGCGGAGTGCTTACGTATGTCGTAAGCATCTACAAAGAAGCTGAAATAAAGGCTGACGAAGACCTAAAGGAGCGGGCGCCTCAAGCAAGACAGCCCGAAAGTGTAATGCCACTGCTTGCAGTGGATCCGCTTGAGCTTGAAATAGGCTACGGTCTGCTTTCCTTTGCTGACGAGACACAGGAAGACGGAGGGCTTCTTAGAAGGGTTACGATGGTTAGGCGGCAAATCGCCCTTGAGCTCGGTCTTGTTCTTCCACACGTCCGTATTCGTGACAATATTCAACTCCCGCCTACAACCTATGCCATAAAGATTCGTGGTGTAGAAGTGGCTCAAGGAGAAATCATGGTGGGGCATTATCTTGCTATGGATCCCGGTATTGTTACGCAACCTGTGCCAGGCATTGAAACTCGTGAGCCTGCTTTTGGGCTTCCTGCTCTATGGATAACCGAGGCAGACAAAGAAAGAGCGGAAATGGCTGGATATACAGTGGTTGAACCGGTGTCAGTTATCGTCACTCATCTTACGGAAGTAATCCGGCGACATGCAGCTGAACTCCTTGGCCGGCAGGATACTGCGGATCTTATTGAAAACGTAAGGAAAACACAACCTGCAGTTGTAGACGAATTAATTCCAAATTTGATGAGCATAGGAGAAGTGCAGAAAGTGTTACAGAACCTTCTGCGTGAGGGCGTGCCTATTCGAAATACATCTGCAATCTTAGAAGCGTTAGGCGATTACGCAGGCACGACCCGGGACCTCAATATGCTGACTGAATATGCCAGGTCTGCCCTTGCCCGGGTAATATCAAAAATGTACAGGGGGCCTGACGGTCAAATAGTTGTGGCTACTTTGGATCCTCGGATAGAAGAGCAAATAGCACAGTTTATAGAGGCGTCGCCTGACACGAAAACGCCCGGATTGAACCTTGATTTCTCTCAGGCAGTCGTAAGCCAGGTCGCCAATATGGCGGAGAAGATGGCAGGAAGCGGACATCAACCGATAATCCTGACTCGTCCCGGAGTTAGATTTTATCTCAAGAGAATGATTGAACGGGCTTTGCCTAATGTGGTCGTGCTTTCCTACAGCGAGATAACGGATGACGAGAAGGTTCGGTCAGTTGGGATGGTGAGTCTAAGTGAGAATTAAGAGATACACTGCCAGGACAATAAATGAGGCTTTGGATGCGGTAAGACGGGATTTAGGATCTGACGCGGTAATACTGCATACTCGAAAGATACCTCCGACATGGCTCGGGAGACTTCTTCGGTTGGAGAGATTTGAGGTTATTGCCGCCCTTGATTCGAATATCAGGAAACAAGCTGCCGGCAGTATGCAGGCGCTTACACCTCAGGCGCATGGAGGAGGCAGAATGCAACTTGACGTGGTGGAGAAGCCGCTCGATCCTGACAGAAACTTTCCGGGTGATGACAAGTTTGACGCCTGGGATCGAACAAAGCGACGCCAAAGCCCTTCCAAGAAGAAACCCAAAGCAGGCTATTCTGCTCCGGGTGCCCCGGGCGCCGACTTCATCAGGATGCATGAGTATCTTCTTGACTCTGACATGGATCCGGAATTAGCGGAGACACTTATCCGAGATTCAAGAGCCAAGTGGCGGGAAGCTCAGCTTGCAGGCAAGACAGTGTATGAACTGATATTCCACGAGATAGCAACTATGTTTCCTACTGCAAACGGTATTACATTGACCCCTGATAATAGAAAAGTTGTGGCGCTTGTAGGGCCTACAGGCGTAGGGAAGACCACGACCCTTGCGAAAATCGGGGCGCTGTTTGCCATATTCGGGCAGAAGAAGGTGGTTTTCATCACCGCAGATACATATAGGGTTGCAGCCATGGAGCAACTCCGCACTTATGCCGAGATAATAGACGTGCCTCTGGAAGTAGTCTACACGCCTCAAGATATGCGCGAGGCCATCCATAAACATACTGATGCAGACCTTGTATTAATTGACACCGCAGGCAGAAATCCACGAAGTGATATGTCCATGGCTGAATTGAGAGCGATTCTTGATGCAGCTCAACCTGACGAAACCCATCTTGTTATCAGCATGAATACGAGAACCTGCGATCTTTTTGAAATAGTAGACAGGTTCACTGCGTGCGGGATAAGCAGGCTCATCTTCTCCAAGCTTGATGAGACGATCAGGCTTGGTGCAATGCTAACGATAGTGAATTCGTACAATATCCCGATTTCCTATGTGACATACGGCCAGAATGTTCCCCAAGATATAAGAGCTGCTGACCCAGGATATCTTGCCAAGTGTTTGCTGGATGTTGAGAGTGTGCATTCAACTATGGCCCATGAGTAGGTGGATAGAGGTATGAGTAAGCAAGCTAAATCTCTCCGGAGAGTAATTGATGACTATGCGGGACAGCGTTTACACGTAATTGATGAATTGACTTCCTCACCTCAACGGACTATTGCCATAACCAGCGGCAAAGGAGGAGTAGGCAAGTCAAACCTTGTCATTAATATGGCGATAGCTTTGGCTTCCAGCGGCATGCGGGTTCTGGTGGTTGATGCTGACCTTGGCCTTGCCAATATTGACCTGTTATTGGGCATTACCACTCCGTATACTCTTGAGCATGTAGCTACGGGAGAAGTGAGCCTGGAGGACATTCAAGTCACAGGGCCTGGGGGCATCAAAATAATCCCCGGCGGATCCGGAGCTCAGCGTCTGCTTCGTACGTCGGAAGAAGAGAGGGCCTCTCTGATGAGAAGCTTGAGAGAGCTTGACGATCAGGCTGATTTCATTATTATCGATACAGGCGCAGGACTGTCACCGAATGTTCTTACGTTTCTTAAGTTTGTTCACGAGATAATTGTCGTCACAACTCCTGAACCTACTTCAGTGGCAGATGCCTATGCTACAGTCAAGACAATTGCGTACGAGAATCCCGGCGCATCTATTATGATTGTAGTCAACATGGCGAGAAGCCCGAAAAATGCCCAGGATATTGCAGGCAATATATCCGTTGTCGCCAAAAAGTTCCTTGGGATAGACCTGGATTTCTTAGGATCCGTGCCAAGAGATCCTATGGTGTTAAAAGCCGTCGCTATGCAGCAACCTTTCTTATTGAGCTACCCTTCCAGCAATGCATCGAAAGCAGTCATAAGATTAACTGAGAAACTCGCCGGTGAAAAACAGGAAGCATCCGGCAATATGCGGTGGGGGCTGTCAGAGCTGTTCTCCAGGATGTTCTATCGCGTTGAAAGCGATCACATTTAGCACAGGCTTCAATATGGAAGAAGTGAAATAGGATAGTGGTATTTGTGAATTCGGCTTATGTCGATGGTGTTCTCGATGTGAATAGGAGAGTGACTATTGTTGTCTTAGAAGGGCATTACTCAGGTAGATACCCAAGTCGAGTCGAAGACATGGGGCAACCTTTACTCTTGGCGGCCCCTACCCATAAGGGCGTTATCGTAAGGCTTGATGCAGGGACTCCCATATGCGTAGAAGTTGTGGCGGAAGATGGGGTGTATGCTTTTGATACGTACATAGATTCCATAATTCTGGAACCTATTCCTGTCATCGGAGTAGTTAAACCGGAGAGCTTTTCGCGGATCCAAAGACGGGAATTTGTGAGAGTTGATGTGATGCTCTCTGTAAAATACAGGCCCCTGAAACCGGCCCTTCAGGAATCTTCGAAATATCAAGAAGCTCATATTGTAAATCTTTCGGGCGGGGGAGCAAGAATTGTAACTTGGTATCCGCCGGAGGATGAGGACTTGGATATAGGTTCCTGGTTAGAATTGGAGTTTGAGTTGCCCGGTGGAAACGAGATTGAGGCAAAAGCAGTGATAATTCGCATATCTGACGAGACAACGGAAAAGGGAGTGTTCTATAAGTTAGCAGTGGAGTTTGCTGAGATAGATCAAAGGAAACAGGACGCTATAGCCAGACATGTTCTTGAATGTCAGTATGAAATGCGTCGTAAGGGGTTGTTGTAAGGCATGCTCCATCCAAGAGCCTGGCATGACTATAAACTTACACAAAAACCCAGCGCGAAGCAAGAACTGATTAAGGGGTATTTGCCGCTTGTTACGACTATTGCAGGCAGGGTCAGCATGAAATGCTCTTCTATGGTTGATTACGGAGATCTTGTGGGCTGGGGGGTTATCGGACTTATTGAGTCCATAGATAGATTCGATCCCGACAAAGGCGTGAAATTCCAGACTTTTGCAAGGTCAAGGATAAGAGGCGCCATGATGGACGGACTCCGAGAAATGGATTGGGTAACTCGGTCTACACGTAAGAAGGCAAAACAAGTACAGCATGCGTATAACGTTCTGGAGAACGAGTTGGGCAGGGCAGCCACTGATGAAGAAGTCGCTTGTCGGCTCGGGATAAGTCTTAGTGAATTCCATCGGATCCTAACGGAAATATCGCAGGGAGCGGTGCTTTCTCTTGACGAGATGATTCAAGTCAGTCAAGAAGGGGAGACGGTTGCTTTGCTTGATGCTGTTCCGGATCGGGAAAGTCCTGATCCTTACCTTGAATATGAGGCGAAGGAAATGACAATTAGGCTTGCACGTGCAATAGACGGACTTCCTCAGCGAGAGAAATTGGTTATCACTCTCCACTACTACCACGACCTTATGATTAAGGAAATCGCAGATCTCTTAGGTGTAACTGACGGCAGGGTATCGCAGCTTCATACTCAGGCAACTCTACGGCTCCGGGCGCGCCTTTTAAGCGCTAACGATTGAGTATGGGAGGCGAAGGCAGTGTCTATGAGGTCAATCGATGTCCGGAATGTCATTGTAAAGAGCAAAGAAGTTGAAGGGATTCAGAAGGCCCAAAATAGAGTGACTACTACCGGACAGCAAGCGTTTGAGGCAGAGCTTTCTAAGCGGGCAGAAGAAAAGTCGAGTACGGTTCAATCTTCTCCCGAAACGCAGCACGAAAAGATCCGTAGCGATGATAAAGGGCACAGAGGTGGGACGGAAAAAGGTGAACCGGATGAGAGGGCGATCCCTGAACGTGCTGAACCAGGAGGAGATGTTGATGTCTCTCATGGAGATCTCAGCACGCTTCCAGGCCAAATAATTGATGTGGAGGTCTAGTCCTGTGAAAGTCTGGATAATAGTACGTAGTATTCTTTTCGGAATAGCTAAACTGGCAGGGGCTGTTGTAATGCTGGGTTTTTCCCTCGGCGTAATAGTCGGCCGTAAGCTAAAAGAAGATTCCACGATCTCCCTGGCGGATGAGGTGTCCGCGACTCAGGATATGGCGGAAGATATGACGAAGGATATGACGAAGGCTATAGAGAACGCTGCTGAGCAGGTAATCAAGGACCTTGAGGAGCGCACTGAGGTTGCAGTCAGGTTGCTGGATGAGGCTGAAGAGAAAATTGCCGGCCTCAAAGACATGTTGAGAATCTACGACGAGTACGCATTTGACGAGCCTATGGCAGAGGAAACGGTATTAGAAGGGACGGCATTGGATGGGACGTCGATAGAAGAGACTGCAACGGAAGAGGAATCATTGGAGGACAGAGCGCAAGAGGCAGAGTTGCAATCCAACCTTGTATTTAAGTTTGCGGATGAAGGATTGAGCCTTCAAGAAATCGCCAAGAAGGCAGGGATAGGATGCGGTGAAGTTGAACTAATCCTAAATCTAAGGGGTAATAATGATTAGGCAGGATCTTTTTGGAGTTCAGCTATAAGCGCAGGGATGATCTCCATAGCATCTCCTATGATGCCGTACGTGGCTACCGAAAATATGGGTGCGTTCGGATCCTTGTTAATGGCGACTATGACGTCAGATGATGACATGCCTGCCAAGTGTTGGACAGCGCCGGATATCCCACAAGCAATATAGAGCTTTGGTCTTACAGTCTTACCGGTTTGTCCTACTTGGTGCGCATACGGTATCCAACCTGCGTCCACTGCGGCTCGTGAAGCGCCTACTGCTCCTCCCAACAGTTTAGCAAGCTCCTCCAGGAGCTCAAAATTCTCAGGCTTCTCAAGGCCTCTGCCACCTGATACGACTATATCTGCTTCTTGGATATTCATTCGTTGTTCGGATCCGTGGAATGTTTCCAGGAGTCTGGCGCGGGGGGGCGATATTTCCCGGGAAAGCTTGATTATTCCACCGGTTCGAGTTTCATTACGTTTTCCGGGTTTCATGACTTTCGGACGCACTGTCGCCATTTGGGGACGCTTTTTCGGGCAAACAATTGTAGCCATAACATTTCCGCCAAATGCAGGTCTGGTCTGCAGAAGCAACTTGCTTTCTTTGTCAATGGCAAGCCCGGTGCAGTCTGCGGTAAGCCCGGTTCCAAGCTTTACGGCTATCCTTGGGGCAAGGGATCTCCCGACAGTCGTGGCTCCAAAAAGAAAAACCGAAGGCTGAAATTCCATTACAAGTTCAGCAATTACCTGGGCATAAGGCTCATCTTGGAAGTCGGCAAGTGCTGGATCATCGACTAAGTACACTTTGCTTGCTCCGTATTGAATCAACTCTTCCGCGATACCGCTGACATTGTGTCCAAGTAACACAGCGCATAGTCCTTCGTCCAAATCACACGCAAGCTTCTCTCCTTCACCCAGGAGTTCGTATGTGACTCCTTGAGGCGTTCCGTTCCGTTGCTCTGCAAAGACCCATACTCCTTTACCTTGCCGATCTGCTGCTTCAGGCTGCTTGGAAGACCGGTCATAATCTATCACGGCAATGGCTTCAGAAGGACATTCATCAGCGCAGGCTTTGCAAAGAACACAATTATCCAGAAGATGCGCAATGCCATCTCTGATTTCGATGGCGTTATACGGGCACGCGCTGACGCATGCCTCACAACCTGTGCACTTGTCTGAAATGATCTTAACTGACACTTGTGGATGCCTCCTGTTTTCCAAGCTGTGCAAAAAAGCATGGCGTTCTTGTTTCTCGACACCTTCCGGCGCAAGGACCTTCTTCGGGGAAACCTAATGACTGACGCCGGGAAAAGGGGAAGGCTTGTGGCAATCCCGCACGGTACTTACACTTTCCGAAGCTGACGATAACTTATGGCGATCTACTTAGATTGAGTGACTTGCCTTCAGCCTCGCTAGTAGGTTCATGGCTTTCTCACATGGGGAGTCCCCCTCTATGATTTCGCCTCCGGGTCTTGCTTCCGGAGAGAAAATCCTCATGACTTGTGTTGGCGAACCTGATAAGCCCAGCATCATTTCATCTGCTTCAATATCTTTGGCGGTCCATGTGGCGATCTGGGCTTTTCTTGCTCTTAGCGTACCTTTGATAGACGGCATCCTTGGTTCGCCGACTTCCCTGACTACGGTTATGAGAGCGGGAAGAGATGAGAGAATGACATCATAGCCTTCTTCAGTCATTCGACGGACACGGATATGCCGGTCGGAGATCTTTTCTACTTTGCTTACATAGGTAACATGAGGTATGTCAAGATGCTCCGCAACGCCGGGGCCAACCTGAGCGGTATCCCCGTCTATTGCTTGTTTTCCGCAGATTACGAGGTCAAACTCGCCCAGTTTCAAAATGGCCTTTGCCAGCGTATATGAGGTGGCAAGCGTGTCTGCACCTGCGAAAGCCTTGTCAGACAGAAGGATGGCCTCATCCGCGCCAAGAGACAGGGTCTCACGTAGTGCAGCCTCTGCTTGCGGAGGGCCCATCGAGATGCAAGTGACTTTTCCCCCGTGTTCATCGCGTATTCGTAGAGCTTGCTCCACAGCATACATGTCGAAGGGGTTTACGATTGATGATACCCCTTCCCGAATCAATGTGTTAGTTTCGCGGTCTATCTTAACATCTGTGGTTTCAGGCACCTGTTTCACGAGAACTACCAAATTCATTTGCGTCTAAGCGCCTCCTTGATGATAGCGCCTCCAATGATGGACCGCTGAATCTGGTTTGTTCCTTCGTATATTTGAGTGATTTTCGCGTCGCGCATCATTTTTTCAACAGGATAGTCGCGCATGTAACCATAACCGCCGAATATCTGAACAGCGTCACAAGTGACTTTCATGGCTACATCAGACGCAAATAACTTTGCCATGGCCGAAGCTTTGGTGATATGGCGCTCACCCGAGTCGATCATCCAGGCCACACTGTAGACCAGGGAGCGAGCTGCTTCAACTTGCGTGGCCATATCAGCCAGCATATGTTCAATAGCCTGGAATTCCCCGATCTTCTTTCCAAATTGAACGCGTGTCGCAGCGTACTCCGCTGCTTTATCAAGTGCGCCCTGAGCAATACCGACAGCTTGAGCCGCTACTCCCGGACGTGTCTTGTCAAGTGTGTTCATGGCAATCAAGAAACCCCTGCCTTCCCGGCCCAAAAGGTTCTCAACCGGGATTCTGCAGTCATTGAAAATCAGCTCTGTTGTGGCTGATGACCTAATGCCCATTTTCTTTTCCTTTTTTCCGAAATCAAATCCGGAAGTTCCTTTTTCCACGATGAAAGCGGTCATTCCCCTTGGCCCTTTTGAAGGATCTAAAGTTGCGATGACAGTGTATATGTCTGCCTCGCCGCCGTTTGTTATCCACTGCTTAGTGCCGTTTAGCACATAGTAATCTCCGTCACGGACAGCTGTGGTTCTTATGTTGCCTGCATCAGATCCGGCATCAGGTTCTGTAAGGGCAAAGGCTGCAAGCTTTGAGCCGGAGGCTATGTCCGGCATAAACCTCTGCTTTTGCTCGTCTGTGCCAAACATGAGGATGGGAAATCCTCCAAGTGCGCTGGCTGCGTAAGATACTGCCACTCCTGCGCAGGCCCGTGACAGCTCTTCCACTACAAGGCATTGCTCAAATACACCACCGCCTAGGCCTCCGTATTCTTCCGGGACCCATACGGCAAACAAATCAGACTCAGCCAGAATCCTGATGAGCTCCCAAGGAAACTCTTCAGTTTCATCAAACTCCGCTGCCCGTGGCGCAATTTTCTCATCTGCAATCTTCGCGGAAAGCTCCTTGATAATCTCCTGCTCCTCGGTGAGAAAGTAGTTCACCCCGTGTTCCCCCTCTCTGCAGGAACCAATTAGCACCTGCTCATAATATGAGCTACTAATCGCAGTTTAACATCGGGCTTAGGGGCTGTCAAGGAGACGAATTGCCTCATCAAACAAGTACTCGAAATTGATTTGACACATCTCGTCTAAAGAAACGCCCTTTTGCTTTGAGCGAAAAGGGCGAACAAGATAGTCTATCTTCTTATGTGGTTTCTCTTTCTTGCAGAGTAACAGGGAGAATATTCTCTACAGTGACCTTTTCTTCATTCATCTGCTTAATCAATAGCTCCATTGCTAACTTACTCATCATTTCAATCGGTTGTCTTATTGTAGTAATTTGAGGAGTAACTAACGATGCAATATTAGTATCATCATAACCAACAATTCGCACCTCATCCGGTATCTCTTTTTTGAGTTGATAGCAAATTTTGATGGCACTAGCTGCGATTAGATCACTACTAGCAAAAATACCATCTAAATTCGGATGTTCGCTAAATAATTCCAATATTAGACGTTCATACTGTTTGGTCTCAAAGACATTAATTTCCGTTTGCACAGTATGAAATTTGATACCCCGCTCTTGTGCAGTAGCTACAAAGGCTTCGTTACGTTTATTAGCCAAGAGATCTAAGCTAAGATTACCACAGATATGGGCTATTTGCTTACATCCCTTGTCAATCAATAGGTTAGTCGCCAGTTTACCCCCTTGGTAGTTATCCGAAGATACATAGGGAATCTTCTCTTTGATCCTCCGATCGAAGGTAACAATAGGTAAATTGACTTTAGAATACTCATCTACCTCTATGGTGTGACTAGCCATAATAATCCCATCAACCTGGTGCCGCTTGAGCATATCAATGTATTCTATCTCTTTCTCTCGCTCAAGTTGAGAATTGCAAAGCAATATTTTATAACCTTTGCTATGAGCGTACCCTTCAATGTAAGCAGATAATTCTCCAAAAAAAGGATGTGAGACAGTAGGGATAATTAACCCAATCAGATTAGACTTCCCGCGAAATAAGGATCGGGCAAGCTCATTAGGCTGATAATCTAATTCTTTCATGACTCTATATACTTTGTTTCTGGTAGCTTCACTAATGTATCCACGATTATTAAGAACTCGGGAAACAGTAGTAACCGTAACTCCTGCTTTTTCTGCTACATCTTTGATTGTCGGCATTTGTTTCCTCCTGCTGTGCAAGACTCTCCAATCTCATTGACAATATCAGTACATCCATCAATCAGTCACTTTTAGATCCCACTTTTCTAAACTCTCTACAATGCATTCTCCCTTAGCGAATAGTTTTATTCCTATTGCATCTTGCTTGGGGTAAATCCGACCAGTCATTACTTTTTCACCTTCGTTAATAAAGATCTCAATAGAACTTTTATCCACAAAAATTCTTAGTTTCAACTTACCATTAATTAATGAGATTCCAGTTCTTCTTTCTCCTTGCGGTCCAAGGCCTGACTGATCGCGATTAAATTTTAATACTTGTTCCGCTGAGTCATACGAAATTACCGTCTCTTCTTTGTTACTGACCCGCAATTTTAAGCCAAATTCCTCCGCTTCCCGTGCGACAAAAGAAATTTGTAGTTCATAGCAATCACCTTTGGTCTCTAATACCTTTTCTCCGCAAAACGTAAAGTCACGCAAGGCAAATCGCTCTTGCCTATATGTTTCAATTTCTCTCACCGGTTTGAAGTGTAACCTTCCTTCTTTTGAAACAATTTCTCTAGGAAGTGTCATTCCCCCTGCCCAGTTATGCCCCAAAGTTTGCGTGGTTTCTGCTGTACCCCACATATTCATCCATGCAATCAAGATTCTTCTCCCCTGTTTATCCAAGAGTGTTTGAGGAGCATAGAAATCAAAACCATGGTCTAATGGATAAGATTCAGTAGCATTAAATGTTCCGTTCCTAAAATTCATCTGGCCTACAAAGTATAGAGACGAATGAAGATTTTGAAAGTCGTTTCCCCGCGCCTGCATAAGCTTAGGACAGACCAAGAGATAATCATGGTTTTCCAAGTGGAAAAAATCAGGGCATTCCCAAGTATTGCCCATCTTACCGTCACTTCTTGCAGCAACACTCACGAATTGCCAATCTAATAAATCCTTTGTTTTATATAGTAATACTTGCCCATTTCCTAACCTGTCTTCTGACCCGATAAAAGCGTAGTAGTATTCGTCAAGCTGTATTAGTCTGGGGTCGCGAAAATCTCGTTTACTGGCTTCATCTGGTATTAGATTGACCCCAATGACTGGATTGCTCTTAATCTTCTTAAAAACCCTGCCATCCTCAGAATAAGCCAGACATTGAGTTTGGCGATAATCGTTTTCTTTGTTAGGACCAGTAAGAACAAAACCTGTATACATAAGATATAATTTGTTTCTTATCTCTAAAGAACTACCAGAAAAACACCCGTCTTGATCATACGGACAGTCTGGCGCCAAGGCAATTGGCAAATAGCGCCACTTAACCAAATCTTTACTCACAGCATGTCCCCAGTGCATCCGTCCCCATACTGGTTCATAGGGGTTATGCTGATAAAACAGATGATACTCCCCATCAAACTGAGTAAATCCATTGGGGTCATTAATCCAACCATACTCGCCCATAAAATGATAGTTTAATCGATATTCTGGATTAACGTTTTCTTTGTTTTCCAGAATGAACTTGTTCGCTTTAGTGATTTGCTCCATTATTTAAGACACCCACATTCGTGTTGCAATAAACAAATCACTGTTTGTTGCAAATACTCATTCATCGTTTCCGCAGATTCCTTTTGCAGCATCCCGCAGGGAATTTGCGTGTGAGTTTTCATGAGTGAATTCTTGATCCCATAACTCGGGCCGTCGAAGAGCAGAAGGTAGCTGTGATGGACCAGACGGTCAATCATGGCGTAAGTCATCTACTCATCGTGGAAAATGTTTACCCATTTGCTGAACTCCAATTCATGCTTTTTTGCTTGTAATTACCGTAAAGTCTCAAATGCCGTATGATCTCGCAGCAGTTTTCATCGAGGACAGTGACCTCATGCGCTGTCAATCTCGCAAACACTTGACTATTGGCGTATCACTTGAAATCATTT
>JAAYRV010000095.1 GCA_012518595.1 Bacillota bacterium | reverse complement strand
ATCTCACGGAGACTGTCAATTGACCCAGGTGAATCCGTAATTGAGGCAAGGCGGATAAGACTCGCCAAAGGCATCCCTGTATGTCTTCAAACATCTTATCTTCCTTACGCTCTCTGCCACTCGATCCTAGACCGAGACCTGGCAAAGGAATCCCTTTTTGAGTTGCTTAAAAAGACATGTAATCTGGACCCGGCAAGCGCTGAGGAAGCTTTGAACGCCGTGTCAGTGGACGACTATGAAGCGCGGATTCTTATGGTGACCGCTGGCAGTCCCGCATTCTTGATTAGGAGGACAACTTTTGACCGATCCGGCACCCCAATAGAATTCGCCAAATCTGTACTGCGAGGTGATAGATGCAAGTTCACAGTGTCCTTGAACGCAGACGTGACAGTGAACGGAAGAGAAGTCAAAGAAGGTTTGATAGGCATCAAGACGCAGGTATCATGACGTACATATCCTTAGATGACGAGCACATCTTTAAGCGGAGGTGCATTCCATGTCAACAGATCCACGAATGAAGGAAGGCGATCTGAAGAAGACGTATTGGACTCCCAGGCGCGTGGCTCGAATGGCAATCTTTGTAGCGCTTAGCGCAGTGGGAGCGCTCATTAAGATCCCAAGCCCTACCGGGACTGTTGCACTTGACTCATGTCCCGGCTACTTCAGCGCAGTAGCCTTCGGCTCCCTCGAAGGCGCGATAGTGGCAGCGATAGGCCACATATTCACCGCTGCCACCACCGGTTTCTCCTTAGGCGTCCCTATTCATATCCTCATTGCTATTGAGATGGCGGTCTTCGCAGCAGCATTCTGGTGGATTAATAAGAAGGTCGGACTTGTACCTGCTATCATCGGTGCAACTCTCCTAAATGGTATCGTCGGTGCATTCATTATGGTCCCCATCGGCGGTATGGGGCTGGCTCTTGGACTCCTTGCACCCCTCTTAGTAGGGTCAGCTGTCAACGTCATTATTGCAGGAGTGGCGTACCTAATCGTAAAAAGAAGTGACATGATCTAACTGAAAACTGAGGGGGCGGAAAGAACCATGGATTCATTAGATACTGCCGTTCGTGCATATGACGACCTTCTGGAACTCGCAGGCGTCACTGACACAGATGACACTCAACTGATACTGCGCAAACGCCTATCCCAGCGGCGCGATCTGACGCTGGTCAGGCTTGCAGGCACATTCTACCTTGTAATAGCATGCGATTCCGACGGAGGAATCGGCCCGAAGCCAAACGACACTGTCCCCGCCCCCCCTGAACTACTCGGTCGATTCGCTGCGCGCGTCCCACTCATGGAGATGGTCGCCTCAGGCGCTCGTCCCTTGGTGCTGGTGGACACTCTTAGTGTTGAGATGGAGCCAACAGGCAGGCAAATCATTGAGGGAGTGAGGATTGAGGCGCATTTGGCAGGTATGGTCGGCGAGAATGTGGTCACAGGCAGCACAGAGGATAATGTCCCTACTACCGCCACAGGAGTCGGTGTGACAGCGATAGGAATTGCAGAGGAGAGACAGCTTAGGCAAGGAAAGAGCGAACCCGGTGACGTCATCGTATGTGTGGGCATCCCAAAAAGCGCGCCCCACGATACAGTCACAATCGACGATCCCGAAATCGCGGATATCCCCACAGCAATCTCAATCTCGCTCATACCGCATGTCCGTGACATCCTGCCCGTAGGTTCCAAGGGGATACATCATGAAGCCTTGCAGATGGCGGAATCCGCTCACTTGGAGCTTGAGTTGTCTCCTGAATGCAGGCTTGACACAGCAAAATCCGCCGGGCCGTCTACTTGTATTCTGGCCTCTTTGCCTGAGGCTTCGCTCTCTGAGTTCCAGGACGCTATAAGTAAGCCCGTGTCAGTCGTCGGAGGCCTTATACGTCCCGCGCAGATAACGTGGAGATTAAGCTGTCCTTAAACTGGGACAGCTAATACATGATGGGGGTTAACGCCTTGACAGACACTAAGGCAGTCCAAGCAATCGAGGTTGACTCTCTTTCGTACAGATATCCGAAAGGGCCCGCTTACAGCCTAAAAGACATCAGCTTTAGCGTGGATTCTCCGAGATTCGTGGCGATCATGGGCCCGACAGGCTCAGGCAAGACAACACTTGCAATGACGCTTAACGGCCTCATCCCTCAGCTTTTCGAAGGAGACCTGGCAGGGCGCGTATCTGTCATGGGAATGGACACACAAAGATTCCGAGTCCAGACCCTTGTATCTAAAGTCGGCCTGGTAATGCAGGACCCGGAAACGCAGATATTCGGTATTACAGTCGAAGAGGATGTGGCCTTCGGCCCGGGGAACATGGGTCTTGATACCGAAAGAATCCGAAAGCGCATTGATGACTCGCTCAGGATCGTGCGGCTTACAGGATATGAGGGTAGGTTTACAAGCCAACTCTCAGGAGGCGAGAAACAAAGGCTTGCGATAGCAGGCATCCTCGCTATGTATCCTGAGATCCTGGTCTTAGATGAGCCTACCTCGGAACTGGATCCTTTGGGGCGCGAGGAAATATACAAAGCCATAGACAACCTGCAGCGTGAACGCAACCTCACTATCTTAGCTGTGGAGCATTCCAGTGAGGACGTGGCTGAACGGGCTGATGAAGTCATCGTGGTGAATTCAGGCGCAATCGTCTGGCGCGGACATCCTCGCGATCTCTTTTGTAATGTCCCTCTTACACGCGAGTTTGGGATTAGGCCTCCCCAGGTATGTGAGTTCGGCTGGAAACTGCATGAGCTAGGCTACATTTCGTCTTCGGATGTACCCCTCACTCTAGCGCAGGCGAGAGAGCTTACAAGAACCCTCCTTAAAGGAAAATCCTTAGCATGCCAAGGCGAGCAAGGCGAACGGGATCAATTGCAACCGAGTTCCGGCACCCGGCAGTCCGCTGCTCCTGCCCTGCAGTCACCTGCAGTCTTGGTGGAAGGCCTAGAACACAATTACGGTAATATCACGGCTGTCCGCGGCGTCAACCTGGAGATTGAAAAAGGTGAGTTTGTGGCTCTAATAGGACAGAACGGCGCCGGCAAGACGACTTTGGTCAAGCACTTTAACAATCTCCTGAAGCCTTCGGGCGGTAAAGTATATATAAACGGAGCGGACACCGCAGGCAAAACCATAGGAAGCTTGTCAAGGCATGTAGGTTATGTGTTTCAGAACCCGGATCACCAGATATTCTGTTCCACAGTGAGTGAAGAAGTAGGGTACGGGTTGCGCCATCTGGGCCTTTCTGAAGCGGAAACTGAGAAGCGGGTTCAAGACGTGCTGGAATTCGTCAATCTTCAGGAAGTGGCAGACCGCCATCCATTTACGCTGGGAAAAGGCGAAAGACAACGTCTCGCTGTCGCGTCTGTCCTGGCCATGCGCCCCAACATACTTGTGATCGATGAGCCTACGACAGGCCAAGACTGGATCGGCGCAGAACACATGATGGGCTTGGTTAAGAATCTTCACGAAAGCGGCCACACCATAATCATGATCACCCATGATATGCGCATCGTCGCTGAATATGCCGAAAGAGTCGTGGTAATGCATAAAGGCCGGATCGTAGCAGACGGAACACCCTCTAACGTGTTCAGTAAGGGGGATGTGCTCCGAGCAGCCTATCTTACGCCGCCCCAGATATCCCAGCTCGCGGCTGAACTCGAAGACTATGGCATGCCTCTAGGCATAACTACAGTGGATGAAGCAGTGGCTGTGGTATCCCGGGCTCTTTGAACGGGACTCTCAGGGGATATCGCAGACCAGAGGACTTCCGGAGGGATTGATTGAACATGTTTCTTGAGTACGTTCCAGGGAAATCCCCAGTCCATAAACTTGACGTAAGGGCAAAGGTAGTAGTGTTCATTTGTCTTGTCACTTTGTTATTCCTGTTTAAGCACCCGGCATATAATGCCTTCATACTCTTCTCCGTGGCAATCATCGCTTTTTCGGCCCGTCTGCCGTTCAGCAGGCTGTGGGGCATGTTAGCCCCGCTTGTCCCCGTGTTCGTCATAATCATGATCATAACCGGATACACCTATCCTGCCTCAACGTTTTCAAGTCCTTTCGCCAGGCAAGTCCTCTTCTACTCATGGCCGGGCAAACGTCTTCCTGTATCCACAGGCGGGATCCTATACGGCTTCACCCTCCTTTTGCGGATTGTTACTATGGTGGCTTCATCATCAATCCTCACCTTAACCACTCCGCTGGGTGACTTCCTTCAGCTTCTCCGGATCCTCCGCGTGCCATATGAGATATCTTTCGTTATCACAACAGGAATTCGCTTTGTTCCGACTATGGAAGCAAAATCAACTATGGTCCTTGACGCCCAGAGGTCCAGAGGCGGGATGATTGACACAGGTGGAATGGTTCAGCGTATCAAGGCCTACGTGCCTATAATGGTTCCGATGATTGTAGACTCCATCCGCATGTCTGAGAACTTGGCCTGCGCAATGCTGAACCGCGGTTACGGAGCGACCCGCGACTGGACAACTCTACAGGAGATAAAGATGACCCTCGGCGACTATCTAGTCATAGCGGCCGCCATTGTCATCACAGGGATAGCTGTTGTTATGGCGCAGCACGGTTACGGAATGCTCTAAGTAGATCACCACAAGCAATCGTCGGTTCAAGAAAGTGTACGTATCGTGCCAGGGTGCCCCCGCAAGTCATGTACGTTTTCTGAGGCCGGTGTTGCACTCGGGGACTGCATATAGGTCACCGGCAACGCAAGACCTCGAAAAACGAACGAAGATTTTGGAAAGGAGTTGTCCTACTATGGATATTACTGACAGCAAACTCTTTAAACACGCATACGGATGCCTCGCAGGGGTCGCAGTGGGAGATGCAATGGGGATGCCCTCTTCCCTTATGACACCTTGCGAAATCCGCAGCCAAATAGGGCGCATAGAATGGTTCCTTCCGGCACCCGAAGGCCACTACATACACGACGGCCTCGCGGCAGGCAGCACCACGGACGACACAGCCCAGACCCTGGCTGTTGCGCAAGCCGTCATTTCTGACAAAGGCAAAGTAGTGCCGGAAAGCGTTGCCCGCGAGATCCTCGCTTGGGCAGAATCCATAGGCGCGCTGGAAGAAGGGGCACTTGTGCTCGGCCCAAGCTCTATGCGGGCCTTGTCCCTTCTGAAAAAAGGCGTTCCCGCGGCTGAGGCCGGGAAGTTCGGGGAAACCAACGGGGCGCCCATGCGTATAAGCCCTATGGGTATAATCAATGCCGGGGATCCCGCCGGCGCATTGGACGACACAGAGCTTTGCTGTCTGCCCACCCATGGCACAAGTGTCGCAATCTCAGGCGCAGCTGCAGTAAGCTGCGGAATCGCAAAAGCCCTTGCCTGTCCGGAATCAATCGAAGAAATAGTGGACGCAGCAGTCCGGGGGGCTGAACAAGGGGCTACGCGAGGCCGTGTCGTTGCAGCCCCATCCATTGCAAAGCGGATTCAGTGGGCTGTAGACTTGGCGCTGGCAGAGGATAGTGAAGATGCAGCTTGTGAGGTCCTATACGATCTCGTAGGAACAACCGTGGCAACCACGGAAACTGTGCCCATTGCTTTTGCCCTCTTCGTCCTGGCTGACGGCGATCCGATGAAAACAGCGATCCTTGCAGCTAACCTCGGTGGTGACTGTGATACTATCGGAGCTATTGCGTGTTCAATAGCAGGGGCGTATTCCGGAATCACCGCTTTCCCGGATGAAGCGGTCCAAATAGTCGAAGAGGTCAACGGACTCGACCTTAAGGGTGTCACAATAGAGTTGCTAAAATCGCGGATGGATGACGCATAGCTGTAATTAGGGTGTCAGTTGCAAGTTCCGGGATTGCGCCGGCCCGATCTTACGGATGATTCTAGTCGTGCGCATGCCCGGAACTCGTGAGACTTCATTATAGCTTAGCCACCAGGAACCTTGAGGTCTCCTCGAATAAGGTCTTCT
>JAAYRV010000094.1 GCA_012518595.1 Bacillota bacterium | reverse complement strand
TGTAATAAATCGATTGAGAGGGGAAAATTAGATTGGTTCAGTTTGGTCCGATAGAGAGAACCACCCTGCATGAACAGATTGTAGAGAAGATAAAGACTATGATTGACGATGGGACGCTGAAACCTGGAGATTCCCTGCCTTCAGAACGGCAACTTGCCAAAGACATGCAAGTAAGCCGGATTCCGGTAAGGGAAGCATTGAAGATGCTTGAATTCATGGGTGTTATAGAAATCAGGCACGGGCGCGCGGCAGTCGTGCGTGGGCTCGGTAAGGCTGCAATGCTGGAAAGCATAGACTTAGTGTTGGAGTCCGGGCCCAATGAGCTCTACGAAATGAACGAGGCCAGGAAGCTCTTGGAAGTAGGTGCGATTAGACTGGCGTGCGAGAAGCGAACCAACACTGATATTGCCCGTATGGGAGAGATTCTTGAGCAGATGAAAGCAGAGCTTAACGATACCGTCAGCATAGTTGACACTTCAATGGAGTTTCATATGGCGATTATGAGAGCGACAAAGAACAAGATTTTATGCAGTTTTATGATGCTGTTCCGGGATCTCTTGTATGAGAGCAGGTCTATCTCTTTGAGCAGGCCGGAAAGGCCCGGACAGGCACTTGACGAACACAAGGCCATACTACAGGCTGTAATAGACAGGGATGCAGATCGCGCTGCATCGTTAATAGAAACTCATATAGAAAGACATTTCGTGAAACCCGGAAGGAGGGGCAAAAATGACACTAAAAGAACAAGCGCTCGAGATGCATAGGACCCACAGAGGTAAGATAGAGGTTGTCAGCAAGACTCCTCTACGGAACAAACAAGATCTTAGTCTCGCTTATACTCCAGGCGTAGCTGAGCCTTGTAAAGAGATCCACGCTCATCCTGAGAAAGTGTACGACTACACGTGCAAAGGAAACATGGTGGCAGTGGTTACCAACGGCACCGCTGTTCTAGGCCTGGGGGACATTGGACCTGCTGCCGGTATGCCTGTTATGGAAGGGAAAGCAGTCCTGTTTAAAACCTTCGCAGGCGTAGACGCGTTCCCGATATGCCTTGATACTAAGGATCCTGATGAGATTGTGAATGTTGTAAAGTGCTTGGAACCTACGTTTGGAGGCATAAACCTGGAGGATATTTCAGCTCCGGCATGTTTTGAAGTGGAAGCGAAACTCAAGGAAACTTCCAACATACCAGTCTTCCACGATGACCAGCATGGAACTGCTATAGTCGTATGTGCAGCCATGGTAAACGCGCTCAAGATAGTCTCAAAGGATGTATCCGAAGTTCGCGTAGTAGTAAACGGCGCAGGCGCAGCAGGGATTGCCGTTACGAAACTCCTGATGACCATGGGTGTTAAGGATGTCGTGCTATGCGACTCGAGAGGCGCCATATTCGAAGGCAGGACTTGCGGCATGAACCCATACAAGGAAGAGATTGCGAAAGTCACCAATCGCCGAAAGCTTTCAGGGAAGCTTGCAGATGTGATCAAAGGCGCAGACGTGTTTGTCGGCCTCTCGGTAGCCGGATGTGTCACTCGCGAGATGGTGGCCGGTATGGCTAAGGATGCGATAGTATGCGCAATGGCGAACCCTGTTCCTGAGATCATGCCCGATGAAGCGAGAGCAGGAGGCGCAAAGGTTATTGCTACAGGGCGATCTGATTTCCCAAATCAAATCAATAACGTGTTGGCCTTCCCGGGTATTTTCAGAGGCGCGCTTGATGCCAGGGCGAAGACTATCAACGAGGAGATGAAAATGGCTGCAGTGTATGCAATCAGCGATATCGTCACAGATGATGAGCTGAATGCTGACTGTATAATCCCCGGCCCGTTCGATGAGAGAGTTGCCCCTGCTGTGGCTGCCAAAGTGGCACAATCTGCAGAGTCTTCAGGTGTTGCCCGGGTAAAAGTATCGCCTGAGGAAATTAGGGCACGCACTACCAAGCTGGTGGAGACAGTAAGGAGTGCATGGAAATAGCTCATTTGTCCCACGCGGGGGACGTATGCCCGCAGCGACGGCAGTCTATCTCAATGCCACCTTGGAAATCTACCGGCAGCTTATGGATATGAACGTTGAATTTGGACATCGTGGGCTCAGTTACAGGCTGAGCCCACGATTGTTACGTGCGACTCCATAAAAGAAGTTGACACATTCCACTCTGGTATACCCTTCCAAGACGCCCGTTTCCTCATTCTGCGTAATAAGATATTTGCTTTGCAAGTTTTTTGTAATAGAGTAGAAGGAATTTTGTTTTTCATATAGAATCTTATCTACACAAAGTGGTATGCCAGTAATCCACTTGCCCAATACACCAGACGACCATTAGGTCACAAATCTAAACTGGCAATGTCACCAGAAGACATCAGCGTTACTAAGCTGTCACATGATTGCAAATCAGGGAGTTGATATTTTTCACATCGCATAATACTAGGTTGCTTGAGACGGTAGAGAGCGGATGAAAATGACTCATCGTGTCTCCTTCAACGAAGGTTACGGAGGGTTGGATATATGATAGTCGATGTTCATGTTCATGTATTTCCCAGTCTGAAAGAAACTGCCGGATATAGCGATGTACAATCCAACTATGCTGTTCACCAAGGGAAGATCAGGAGACTATGGGCCAGAATGAAGACTAATACCCTTGATGAACGGTACATTCCGGATCCTAATGAAGACGTAGGCTTCCGAATGGATGATTACGGCAAGTTCCATTGGACTAAACACGGCAAGGAATGTTGGATGCAAAGGTTTCCCGCAGTCCTGAAGAACATGGAGTGGACTCCGGAACAGATGGTTGCTTTTATGGACGAAGTCGGAGTCGATAAAGGTATCATACAGTCGGGTTACATGGAAATGAACTTTGAGCGAGACTACATTGCTGAAGTAACAGGAAAGTGGCCTGATCGCTTCATCGGTACAGTAACCTTAGATTACGATGTGGAGAAAGGCTCAGAACACTTAAAAGGCGAGATAGAAAAGTTAAGAAGAGCAGCGGCTAATCCAGCCGTCAAAGGAGTGTATCAAGTCTTTCCCAGAGGGCAAGCCATCGAGAGCAGTGATTTCGATCCATTATGGAGAGAGCTGTCCAATCTCGGATTGCCTCATTTCTTCTTTGTCGGATTCCAACCCAAAGACAATTACCTGTACTTGCTGAAGCAAATTGAGACTGTGCTTACGAAATTCCCGGATCTTATTGGCATCATCGGGCACTTAGGCGGAAACATCAGGCCGTTATCTAACTGTGACTACACTGACGGAAAGGAACTCCTACCCGTTCTAAGACTGCCTAACGCCTATTTTGAGGTCGGATATGTCTTAGCATATGAGAACTGGGCATTGTGGAAGGAAAACTACGAGTATCCCTACCCTTTGCATACGAAGCTCATTAAGATGCTCTATGATGACGTGGGTTGCGAAAGACTGCTGTGGGGGTCTGATATGCCCAACCTGTATCGAACATGCACCTACAGGCAGTGTCTCGACTTAGTCCGGTTGCATTTTGACTTTCTCGGTGATGACGAGAAAGACTTGATTCTCGGAGGCAACGCAGCCCGAATATTTTGCCTTAAATCCTAGTATCAGATTGCTTCTGCCCTGCTGATAGGGCTCATGTCCCTGTCAAGGGGTGTTGGAATATACCTAATGCAATAGTGAAACTGGGGGGATGGCGGAGGCAATTAGATGTGCAGTGCTAACTAGCTCACGTGCAGAAAATCAGATAATAGATTACGTGAAGAACATGGAGGGATAGAATTGGCAAGAAAAAGATATCACCATTTTGGGCTCTTGCTCGCAGTTGTTCTCATGGCAGCTTTGGTAGTAACGGATCTTTCCCCGGTAGTTGCCGCTGCAAAGGCTAATAAGGATTACGGAGGAATAAAGTTCATCACAATTGCTTCCGGAAGCGGAGACTGGGCACTAATCGGTGGAAAGCTCGCTGATATCATTAATCGTGAGATTCCCGGGATTACTGCCACAAGTATCCCAGGTGGCGCAACTGTAAACATATCCCGTATTGAAAGAGGCGAAGCTCAGATCGGTCTGGTTCACAGCTTCCTTCCTTACTTGGCTGTCAAAGGCGAAGAGCCATACGAGGAGCCGCATACAAAACTTAGAATGATGATCAGCCTGTGGAAAGGATATGCCCACGCTGTAGTGCCGAAAAACAGTAACATAAAGGATGTTTCTGACTTAGTAAAAGCACCGTATGACGTTTGGAACTCAAAGCCGGGGCTGGGAAGCCAGATTCTGAACAATGCAATATTTGAAGCATACGGTTTCAGTCCCGATGATATTCGCAAAATCGGCGGTGTAGTGCACGAGATAGGCCTTGGTGACGGGGCAGACATGATGAAAGACAGAAGAATGGATTTCCTAATCTTCCCTGTGGTTTATCCCTATTCAATGCTTATCGACATAG
>JAAYRV010000093.1 GCA_012518595.1 Bacillota bacterium | reverse complement strand
GTGTTATCTCGGTGGCAGGCGCAGGTAAACCCGCATACGAGTTAATTACGGAACAGCTGGCGAATGAAGCCAAAGAGATTCGGGATGAAAGCCATGCGATAATGGAGGAACTGAAGAAGGGAAGGGCAGTCGAAGCAGTAAGGCCTGAACTCATGTCGCTCTTTAGGCCAAGCGTGCAGCCGTATATGATTTCATGGTTTAAGTATGACCCGGCTGCTGAAATCGCGAACCTGGAAGTTCCTGTATTGATTCTGCAGGGTACCACTGACTTGCAGGTGCATGTTGAAGATGCGAAATTGCTGGCAAAAGCAAAACCTGATGCGAAGCTTAGGATTTTCGATGGTATGAACCATGTTCTGAAAGAGGCGCCTCTCGATCCTCAGGCAAATATGGCAGCATACAGCAATCCTGAATTGCCGCTTGCGCCGGGCTTTCTTGAGGAGATCGTGAGCTTCGTGGGGGAGTGCTGTAAGTAGCGCTTGTCTGTCACGACAGCTTAACCCTGGTGGCGGAACGCTATGAGTAACGTTCATGCGCTGTAATGAGATGAAGGCTCTCGCATCCCTTAGAAGGCGAGGGCCTTCGGGATTTCCAGATGATTAATAACGAAGGTTCTCTCGCGTTTACAACGATCGGTCTCACCATGTATAAAGGGAGCGGTATTTTGTATGCTCATAATCGCAGGTTTCATTAGGTTGCGGTTTTGAATCCCGGTACGCTCAAAACAGTGGCGCCCATTATCCTCCCAACCGCAGGCTTCAAGCTCGTGATCTTATGAGGAACCTATCCCGTTCCGTATCTTGCAGGTATACGTAGTCAAGCTGCGGCTCTTTGCATGCCTTTTCAAATTCCGCCTCTGCCGCGCGTCTACAGGTGCGGCAAGCGTGCCACGGGATAATTATTGCAGCTACGCGTGAGATCTTTCCAATATCATGAACAGCGCCGGAGACTATCAATCTCCATCCGCTGCACGATCCGCACCTTCCGATACGTTCGAATTGCTGTTCAGATATGCCGTCAGTGTCATAGTAGATTCTGCGCTTTCTCTCATAAACCGGCCCGGGGCCGAACACCTTGTCTAAGTCTACGCTTTTTCTCGTATTCCACATTTCCCATAGAAGATCCACCAGTTCCCTGATATTCTGAGTCACTCTGTCAGATTGTCTCGCGAGGCGTGGAGACCAGTCAGGCTCCTTGGCTGCGCTATAATCCAGACCTGCCAAGGCCAGCAAGATACCGGCATTGATATATGGAAGCGCGCCTTCAATGGAATAGCCTCCTTCCAGCACTACGATATCAGGCGCAAGAAGCTCGGTAAGACGGGCATACCCTCTGGCTGTGAAATTCATGTTCGTAAGGGGGTCTGTATAGTGATTATCCTGGCCTGCAGCGTTTATTACGACATCAGGCTCATAATCTTCAAGTAGCGGAAGGACAAGATTCTCCAAGACGTATAGAATCCCGTCATCCCCAGTTCCAGGCGGAAGGGGCACGTTTACAGTCATGCCGTAGGCTGCAGGGCCGCCTCGCTCCTCAATGAACCCTGTCCCCGGATAGAGCGTCCGTCCGTCTTGATGGAGACAGATGTGGAGGACCCCTGGGTCATTGTAGAAGATATCCTGAGTGCCGTCGGCATGGTGGGCGTCAGTATCCACAATGGCAATACGCATATCCGGTCCGTAGGTATGACGGATGTGTTCCACCATTATGGCTTCATTATTTACCAGGCAAAATCCGCGTGACCCGTGGACTATTCGCATTGCGTGGTGGCCCGGCGGACGGAGGAGCGCGAACGACCGGTCTACCTTGCCTGTAAGGACAAGGTCAGATGCGACCATTGTTCCGCCTACTGCGATTCTGTGCGATTCGGTAATGATCCCGGACACATCAGGGACGCATACATGTATACGATTTATGTGGGCATCCTCTGCAATTTCAGGCCTGTATTCCTCGATGCCGGGGACGTCCAGAAGGCCTTCTTCCATAATCTGATCTCTTGTATAAAGAAGCCTTTCTTCCCGTTCCGGGTGATCAGGGGTGATCGCCCAGTCAAAAGCGGGAAAGAAAATCAGTCCTACCTTGTGTTTAATTCCTTGCACTTAACTATGACCTCCGTTGACTTGGAAAAGTCCGGCAGAGAGCCTCGTAACTCCCGGTCTGACCTGGGCACGAAGCATGAAGACGCGTCCTACGGTATGGAATCCTCGCACCATGTTAAAGCTTTCTTCCTCTACTATCTGGATATTCTCGGCCTCATCAAGGCCTAGTCTCTTCCCGAACTCGGTTGCCCATGTCATTGCTTCTTCCCGGGCTTGCTTGATATCAAAGAGGACAGGCCTTTTGATTCTGCCTACATAGTCTGCCTCCGGCACAGTCATGACACCCAAAGCCGTGTCCGCATGTAGAGTTATCTGAGCTGTCGGACGGCTGGCTGCAGCTCCTATAGCGTTTGCGCTTTCGTAGTAGGGAAGGACCTGGTACTTGAGTCCTAGGCGTTGAGCTACAGGAGGGATAAAGACTCCTGCAGGGGCGCCCAGGCCTATCAATGCCTCTGGACGAATATCAGGTGGTGCAAGCATCTCTGAGACTGTATAGACAGGTCGTGATTCAAGATACTCGTAAGTTTCTCGGATTTCAGAGGTAAGCTGCATGGTAAAGGTATCCACAATCTTCCGGGCAAGCTCTTTCGGGCCCAGTCCGTAAGGCTCTGCAAAATCAGCCAAGGCCTTTGTGGCTAAGTCGCATCTGCCCACCTTGGCTAAACCCAAAACCACTGCTGCATCAGTGGGGGTGATACAGTCGCCGCCGAACGAAGCCGGGGTGCCGGCACGTCTCGGGCCTATTTTTAGCTCTATATCGAAGGCATCAGCCTGCGGCAATTCCACGCGTGTCTTCTGCACTGCCTGGTTATTTCCCTCTCCGACTACGTCTGTCTTCCCAGCCACATCGCTTATCTCCTGTGGGCCTCTGCCTGGCTCAATCGTGATCGTCCCTGTCTTCTTAGGACTCATTTGTGCTTCCTTGCTTGCCTCAGAACGACGGACGACATTTATCTCCGAGTCGCCCCCGAGACCGATGGATCTTGCGAAAAGGGCAGGCACAAGAGTCTTGTATCCTGAGATTGCAGCACCTTGCCGCTGAAAAACGGTATCCCCTTTGACCTGCACAGAGATGTCAGTGGTTGTGCCGCCTATGTCCACGATTACCGTATTTGAGTCAGGATATGCGGAAAGGGCTTCTGCGCCCATGATACTTGCTGCAGGTCCTGAGAGAATGGTTTCAACAGGACGGATCAGTGAATCCTCCAATTGCATCGTGCCTCCGTCCGCTTTCAACAGGAATACCCGGCCGACCTTCTTGCCACTGACCATAAACTTGCGAATCATGTCTACGAATACAGCCTGACGTCGGGCAATGCTTGCGTTAAGATATGCCGTGGCCATCCTGCGTGGGAAGTTGGGACGTCCTGACAGCCTGTGTCCCAGTGTGACGTGGCCGTCTTCGGAAGCCCTTTCAAGGATGAGCTTTTCAATTTCCAATTCGTGGGTTGGGTTTCTGTGTGAAAATTTGCCCACGACAGCCAAGGCTGTGGCGCCGCCTGCCTCCGCTTGACTGATAGCATCCAGTGCCTCGTCTGGGTTGATAGGGGCAACTTCACGGCCTCTGTGATCCACTGAGCCTGACAGAACGTAGATAGGAAATTCCAATCCCAGCTGGGTAACGTTCATCCCGGGGCCGGGAGTCGCCAGGACTGCTGTAGGGTCACCCTGTCCTTCGATGATTGCATTTGTAGATAAGGTTGTGCTGAGGTGCAGCTCTATCGGGCCTCCCAGCGGCGGTCCGTCGTATTCGTCAAGGAGCTTCTCAAATGCCAAGGTTGTGCTTTCCAGTAGTTCATCATGGCGAGTGGGCACTTTTGCGGTGGCAAGGATCCGTCCTTCCCAGATGAGTGCAGCATCAGTATTTGTTCCACCTACATCTATTCCTACAATGACCATGTCCGTGTATTCACCTTCGCTTAATGCCATATGTCACTACTTACCATGGTACAGCAAAAGGTGCCAAGACTCAAGCGGGGCCACACCGAAGCAGGAGTCTTCAACCGGATGCAGAAGGTACTTTTCTATATGATCCCTTTGCCCGGCAGGGGCTGCAATTCCCTTGCCCCAGGCAGTGTCCGAACGGAGAGAAGGAGGCGAGCTTGGTGGAAGAGACTCTTCGGACGATAGTGAAGATAATTGTGGAAGCTGCGGATCCTGACAAAATTGTCCTCTTCGGTTCGAGGAGCCGCAAAGGGTGGTCCCATGACAGCGACTACGACATCCTCGTGATAAAAGAAGGCGTGGAGCATAGAAGAAAACTCACACAAGAAATCTATCGAGCATTATCCGAAGT
>JAAYRV010000092.1 GCA_012518595.1 Bacillota bacterium | reverse complement strand
CTTATAGGATCAATAGCCTACGTCCGTCATGGATGCTCGCACCCATATCGCCGCTGCGGCGAATCCCTAGATCCAACGCCATGACGGTCACCACCGCACCGTCAATCCGCTCGATGCTTCTCCCTTTACTTGGCTCAATGTTTCCAGCCGGTCAGTAGGTCTTTGGCTTTTTCATGCACCTTACGGCAGATACTGTTCACGTTATCGCCCGCTGTCGTGATTAGGCAAGGGCGTCGCCGGTGACAGCGGGGTCTGAAGGAAGTCGAAGGGGGAGCACGGAACGCAGTGAAGGTGAACCGGGGATGGCCTGCCAGGTGGGCAACCTTGTGTAGTATGAGAAAGCCCAAAAGCGGTGCAGTGGAAGCTTTCCTAAATTACAAGGATTTTGGCTGTATCAAGTCCTGCTGTGAATGCTATCAAGAAAGTCATATCAGCAAGGCATCCACTATGGGGAGATAATGTGCCAATATTCTGCTCAAAAGATGGGAGGGAAATGACTCCTAGTACATGGGGTCATGAATTCAAGAAGTGTATCAGGAGGAAGAATCTGGACGATACAATATCACCCTATGACCTTAGGCATACCTTCGCCATAATGTTTCTTAGAAATGGAGGAAATCTGTTGTTTCGATATCAATACAACAGTAATCTTTGGGCATATCAATTAAGGATGAACCTTTGTGTGCTCTCTGCCTTTTTCTTAAGTAGTCTATGCTTATAGTGAATTCAATTTCAGGCAACTCAAACTGATTTGAGATCAGCTTGGATTTTGGACTCATGGTCTGATCACCTTCAGCCTTATGTCTTTTCATGTAACAGAGAAATACTTCGCTCTAGTCCAAGGATGTTGCTTCCAGGAAGGGTAATACTTGGGTTAATTGGGGGTATAAGGAGTATTCTCTCATGTTTGTAACATGGAACACGTGAACAGAACAGAACCAGCACCTACGGACCTCATAGCATGATGCATTTTGTTCCCAAACCGTTCTCGCTGAATTGACACTCCTCAAGAAGTCAAAGGCACTAAGCATGGGAAGATATATCCTTCGTACACTGACTTGTCATTGCCCGTTCCAGGACCATTGTCGGCGCAGTGGCAGAAGCGTGGGACACTGATCCGATGGTGGTTTCATTTCCAGTCGCAATTAGCCACAAGTATGCCTTTACCAAGATGTTTGGTCTGAGTATGCTCACTGTTTCTATGTCCTATGTCTATTACGACGAGAGCAACCACGGTCTTAATGAGAACTTCAGCCTTGAGCTGTTTATCCAACGAATCAAGATTACTGCCCATGCTCTTGAGGCTATAGCACGAGACTATAAGTAATATGTGAGGGATAGAGAATCCGCAGGAGATAACTAAGCATCAGCAGGCCAGTAACTGATGTTTGATCGTGACTTGACATAGGGCACCTCATTCCTAGTCGTCTTACGAGTTAGGATCCCGTCGTTTCGCTTTGCAGGCAGGAAATTGCCATTCTTTGCCGAAGTGCTGGCAACGCGGGCTATATGCATTGAAGGTTGCCAGAAACGATAGCTATCAATGCATCTCAGATCAGTCGGTCCAGGGGAATTCCGCAGGACCTCAGTGGCTAAGCACGGCAACAGGTGAAAGGAAGGAAGCAAATGAAGACCTGTCGCGTCCGAGTGAGTATCGTGATATGTCTGGTGGGAGCAGTTCTTCTTGTGGGTGGCTGTATTCCAGGTGAACAAGCCTATGTTAGAATTGAGGACAGTTCCCTTGTTAGATTTGCCGGTGACGGACAGCGTTATCTATGCCTTGTTGCAGTTAACAAGACACAGGAGTTTGGCGAATCCGCCCTCCAAGAGGTTCTTACGACTTCAGCAGGCGTTCGGCGCCGCCTAATAATGCCTACTACAAAGGACATTTGCGAGAATTGGAGTGTGCACACGTCGGAGCGATTCAAGAGTATGGTTCTGCTTGAGGTTTTCGTGAAGGAGGCGGAGTACGGATTCCGAACGATCGGGAAGATAGGCTACAATCTACTGCCAGGATTTGAGCTATATGTCATAAACCAGAAAGCGAACTGGGTTACTCCACGATATGAAATTGTTATTCCTTCAGGCACCATCGAGCCTGACCCCTAAGCCGTCTCAGCAAATTTAGCGCCATGGATCAAAGTCAATTCCCTTGTCTGCCACCCTGTCTACACAATCGCCTTCCGAAATGAGAAGAGCCGACGGCCTGGAGACGTATCGAGTCGCTGGCCTTACATCTGCTGAGACAGTGCTAATTTAGCTACATGGCTGTCCGTTCCCTTCGCTCAGTCGAGCGATTCGAATACAGCCACAGCTAACTACTACTCTGATAGGAACATCCCTCAATATCAAGACAATGAATTTCGACACTCTCAGGCTCAATATCCCATATTACAGGAGTCTCCGGCACGGTGTCGCACATGATCCACTCTACTCGGGTGTTATCCCAACTTGAGGGACAAGAATCTGATATTTTCCCTTGGAAGAAAAAATACACTACCTCCTGACCGGGAGGCAGAGCCCACCGGACTTTACCTTTCAGTTCAAAAGCATCCCATTGAGGCTTGCCCGTTCTCGACAAGCCTAGTGTTCCTGCTTTTTCTACGTCTATGCCGTTCCATTTGACACTAATACGGATATTCCTTGCTGGACCCGATCCGTAGTTCCCCAATCTAATACCTGGTAACCAATTTGCCTCCCGAATAAATACTTCAGTCGAAATTATCAAAACTGCCGGTTGAATTGTTCTGCGAGTAAGTATGCGGGTTAAGCAGGCATACCACCTAGTTACCCCAAGTAGAAGGATAGTAGCGGTTGCTTGGATCCAAGCTGCAATTATCATCCAGACTACGCCTCCCTCTTGTACCTGCTTACTTAAAGAGGATTCCAATCCTGTATTTTCGTGACTGACCATAGATCCCAACCCATAGCTTACAAACCACTGAAATCCGATGATCATCATAAGCACAAGCGAGATGATCATAACCGCTATACGCATAGATAGCCCTCCTGTGATTTTTTCCCGCCTGTTCTGGATATTGTCGAGCATTCCATATGTAATAAAGATCCCTGTTTAGCAACCTTTTGAGTGAACGCCATAACAGGCTTCACAATACCGCTTTTCTAAACGTTCGAACACCCTAGAACCATATATACACAACACGAGCATGCATAATCTGATCATGTGTGCACTCGTGTTTTCGTAATAGAGTATATGGGCTCTTCTTTCTAGTGGCTCTATCATGAAATTATGTATAATTTGTGAGGATCATCTGCATGAGCTCTTTTTCAAAGGTTGCAAAAGCAGGCTTATTGCATTTATGTAATAGGGCTTTTCATAGCTATGAGACGTACCTGTCTCGGTGGTGTCTAAACTCAGATAGGCATTAAACTCTGGTGCAAACCAGACGACTAATGAATCCTGCTTGGGGGAACCCAATGCGATATCTGTAGAGCATTACGAAGGTGTTTTGCAGAGACTATCTAATTAGTTGTTGAACTGGAAACCATGATACCG
>JAAYRV010000091.1 GCA_012518595.1 Bacillota bacterium | reverse complement strand
GCAGCAAGCTGCTTTACAGCTTCGTATGCCCAGTGATTCTCAGGGACATCAGCAAAGGGGCCGGCCATGACAGGCAGCACAAACCCTAGAACCATAGCTATGGCCATTACTACTGCCATGTGTTTCTTCATCATTTAATACCCCCTTATTTGACTAAACAAAGCCTTTCCCGTCATAAGGAGGCCCCGGCATAGGAGTTTCCATGTTTCCTCCCTGCGTCAGCCCTTAATTACGGGTGAGGCTATCCTGCACGAAGACCTGGCCCAAAGAAACACCTCCCTCGCGCCGTATTAGCCTTCATTACAGGAAACTTTAACGTAATCTGCTGCGAATATTGGTTTTAGATAATGCCCTTAGCCATTTCCTGGCCATCCAGGCGTTAATTGGATGCTAAACACCTGCTGGATAGGTGTTTGCTAGACTTGTACTTACTGTGCGGATTGACATAATCCTGCCGGAAAAAGCGCAGGTAGAGGCGTGGATTAATGGGAATTGAGGTATAAAGGGGAACCGTAGTTACATTTGGGATATGGAGTCATAAAGAGGACATGACCCCATAAACAGGGAGAGGTTATTCCTTTTGATTTGACGCGCTCTCAACCTTGAACGCGATCCTAAGAGGAGGCTTCGTATTCCAGGTGTCCTCCGAAGCTACGGCAAGGACACGGACCTTTTCACCGGAGTCAATGATTTGGGATTTAGCCATATTAAACTCGGAATAAGAAACCTGGCCGACCCGTCCTTCTATGTCAGTTACCATCCCAAGGCGGGTCGCTTCATCGTTAGCTGCCATAAGAAGGTTCATTAGCTCATCCTGGATTAAATCTTGACCCATGGCGCCGTCAATAATTCGTTCAGCCACTATTTGCCCTTCTTTGAAAAGGAGTTTGTTTTCGAAAACCTGAAGGTATGCGTAAACCGGTTGGCCTACAAACGCGTTAGTGGCAGATACTAATCGTACCACTACCGGTCCGTCGGCTTGCGTTATTTTCTCAGTGATAGTCTTGAGATTATCCATGAAAAAGATTATCGCTTCTTCTTCACTGCCTTCGATGCTCGCCTTGCGCCCTAACGCCAGCTTATTCGCCTGCTGTAAGAACACGGAAATTCCCTCGCGGATAGTCTCGGCCTCTGCCTTACCGTCCATCACTTTGGCTAAAATAATCTCCTCTGAGCGGTAGGTAATATCACTCAGCTGGAGTCCTTCGAGAAACTCGCGCATAAGCCCGATAAACTCATAGAGCTCATTGGCTTCCTTTGTCAGATCGCCTATCAAGGTCTCTAAGGCTTTACTTTCTTCTTCCAGCTTCTCTTTGTCTTCCCTGGCTTTTGCCCGCTCTTCCTGGACCTTCTCAAGCTCTTGGCTTAACCCGCCGATTTTCGACGTTAAGCTGTCTATCTCGCCTTGAAGTTCCGTAACCCGTGCTTCGCCTTTGATGAGCTCCTCTTCTTTAGCGGTGAGCTGGGAGAAAGCAGTGGATAACTGGTCTTGTGTGGAAGCCAAAGTAGCCTGAATCTCATGCATCCTGAACAAGGCAGTCCTGACATCCTGAGACACAATACTCATTACCAGGACTGAAGTGGCAGCCACGACAATTCCTGTAATGATTGTAATGAGCATGGAGGTATGCTTGGGACGCAGTCCGAAAATACTAAGTCTTTTCTTGCCGATCTTCATGCCGATACGGTCACCGATAAATGCGATTATGCCTCCGATGACTACCAGCATGAGAACGAGTCCTAGTCCGTACACCATTTACCTCCTAGAAGTCCCTTGTCAGGACTTTGCAACCATCATCCAACCGCCGATTGCGCTAAACAATATGTTCGAAAACCATGCGCCAAGCATAGGCGATATGCTGCCGCGTTCAGCCAATGCACAACTCAAGCTCATTATAACATAGTAGACAAAGATAATTAGTATGCTCATGCCGAAACCTCGTGACGTTGAGGTCCTGTGGGTCGTTATGCCAAGAGGGGCGGCTACAATACCAAATACCAGACTTGCGAAGGGAATGGCAAACTTGAGATAGTATTCCACCAGGAGCTTTGTTGCGGCTGCTCCCTGCTGTTTCAGCCTGCGAATATGTTCTCCCAATTCCCATGCGGACATTTCATCAGGACGCAAGGCGCCCCTGGCCACCTCTTTCGGGGTATAGTCTATACGCCCTTCTTGCCTGACAAATCTCACTGAGACCATTCTATCGCCGTCAACCACATTGTAAGAAATACCGTCCTCAAACACCCAAGCCGCATTATCCCATTTTGCCCTGGCAGCTTCAGTGATACGGGTAAGCTTTCCTTCCTCAAACTCTTGGACGGTAACGCGCTGAAACAGTTCCCGGGTTGCGTCATATGTATCCGCAAAAACCAACCTGGACAGAACGCCCTTTTCAAATTCCTTCAGCACCAAGTTTCTCTGGACGTACGGGTTAGACCTCTTGCCAATTTCCCACATGATTTCCTCGAACTCGCGATTCGCCCGGGGGACTACTTTTTCGTTAAATGCAAATGCCAGTCCGCTCATGACCAAGGCCACGACTAATGCAGGCGTCATTATCCGAACTAAACTGAGGCCTGCTGCGCGCATAGCCACGATCTCACTGGAAGCCGAAAGCGTGCTGTAACAAAGGAGGATCCCAAGAAGTGTGGACATGGGAAGCGCTAAGGCCACGACACGCGGAAGCCCTAGGACAAACAAGCGAAGAACCGTCCCTAAGCTGACACTCCCGTCCACCAGCAATCGTGCCAGCATAAAAAGGAGATCAGCAGCAACGATAATCAAAGTGAAAGCTATGACTGAAAAGAGGACAGGTCCAAGCAGTTCCTTGTAGGTATATCGCTTAAGGCATTTCAAAATGCAAACCGCTCCCCAAAATAATACTTTCGCGCCACAGGATCATCAGCCACTGAAGCAGAGTCTCCTTCAACCAATACTTTTCCATCATGCAGGATATAAGCCCTATCAACAATAGCTAAAGTTTCCCTGACATTGTGGTCAGTCAGGAGGACACCGAGGCCGTGGTCGCGAAACCGCCCGATGATTTCCTGGAGATCAGCAACAGCGATAGGATCCACACCTGTAAAAGGCTCATCAAGGAGGATATAATCAGGGGATCCTGCCAGCACTCTCGCTATTTCCACACGCCTTCGCTCACCGCCGGACAGCGTGTATCCCATTTGCTTGCGCACATGCCCGATGGCAAGCTCCTGAAGGAGCCTCTCCAGCCTGGTCAATTGCTCCTCTCGGGAAATCCCCATAAGTTCCAAGACTGCCAAGATGTTTTCTTCCACTGAGAGCTTCCTGAAGATGGACGGCTCCTGAGCCAGGTACCCTACGCCAAGCCTTGCGCGACGATGCATAGGAAGCCTGGTTATGTCCTGTTCATCCAGGTATATGGAGCCCCCATGGACCCCTTCCAACCCGACAATCATATAAAACGTCGTTGTTTTACCTGCTCCGTTCGGCCCCAGAAGGCCTACGACCTCTCCGGGATGGACTTCCAGACTGACACCGCGAACCACCTTACGCCTGCCGTAGTTCTGGACCAGATTTTTACAGACTATCCCCATTTATGCCCCTCCGAATACCGACTCCATCCACAAGACAAACGATCCGGCGCTATGGCGCTACCTCATCCCGAGGAATGATGGTACGAGTTGCGCCTTGGGCCAGCACCCTCTCTTCGTCCAAGAATACCGTGATTACGCTTGCCGAAAACACCTTGCCTCCCATTTCCACCTTGGCGTCACCCTCAATAACAGCACGCTTGTCCGCACTGAAATAAGAAAGCTTCTCTCCGGAGGCAAGCACCCGGCCGTCCTCATACCTTAGGGATATTCCCCCTTC